>NZ_CP102290.1:2232374-2551285 GCF_025151995.1 Ruminococcus gauvreauii | reverse complement strand
CATGTTTCGCCGTCACTTCCTGCGCACGAAGCAGGGATTTCTCCTCGCATCCGGAAAGCTCCATCCTCGCAAGCCTTACAATCCCGGTCGCAGAAGCCATCTGTTCCAGGCAGCCGTGATTTCCGCAGTTGCAGACGGCTGTTTCCGAGGGTTCCACACAGGCATGTCCGATTTCTCCTGCCGCTCCGTGCTCCCCGGCTACGATCTTTCCGTTTACGATAATGCCCCCGCCTACACCGGTGCCAAGAGTTACCATGATCATATTGCGGCATCCTTTGCCTGCCCCCTGCCACAGTTCGCCCAGAGCTGCTGCATTTGCATCGTTGGCAGCACACACCGGAAGGTTCAGCATATCCCCCAGCTCCCTGACCAGGTGTTTGTATCCCCAGTGCAGATTTACCGCCTGCGAAGCCTCTCCTTCATCATTGACAGGACCCGGAACGGCAAGGCCGACACCGCAGACCTGTTCATTTGTTAATCCTCTCTCACGGATTACCCGTTTTACTTCCCCTGCTGCATCAGAGAGTATATATTTTCCCTGTTCCTCCAGCCTCGTAGGAATTTCCCATTTTTCCAAAAGGGTGCCGTCCGTCATAAAACAGCCCAGTTTAATGGTTGTTCCTCCTACATCGATACCAAAACAATATTCGCTCATCAGCGGTCCTCTCTTTTTCGGGTCATATTTGCCTGCACTCGGTTGTAAAGCTCCTGTGCTGCGTTATAACCCATCTTTTTCTGACGATGGTTGACTGCTGCAGACTCTACAATGATGGCCAGGTTACGTCCCGGGCGGATCGGAATTCCATGACATGCAACCTTATTGCCTAAAAACTCCGTATATTTTTGTTCCAGACCAAGTCTGTCGTATTCTTTATCCCTGTCCCATTCCTCCAGTTTGATCACCAGATCGATGGACTGTGTATTCTTAACGCTTCCGACACCGAACAGCGTCTTTACATCAATAATTCCGATTCCCCGAAGCTCTATAAAATGACGTGTGATATCCGGAGCCGAACCTACCAGTGTCTCATCACTCACCTTTCTGAGTTCGACGACGTCATCACTTACGAGACGATGTCCACGCTTGATCAGTTCAAGGGCTGTCTCGCTCTTTCCGATGCCGCTCTCACCCATGATCAGTACGCCTTCGCCGTATACATCCACAAGAACCCCATGGATGGAAATACAAGGAGCCAGCTGAACGTTCAGCCACCGGATGATTTCCGCCATAAAATTAGAAGTCGTACGATCCGACTGAAGTGTCGGTACCTTATATTTCTCAGCGAGTTCCAGCATGTCCTCATCCGCTGTCGTCTGTGTGGTAAATACAACACACGGGATTCCCTTTGAGATAAATCCCTCGTAGGATTTTATTTTCTCTTCCCTTGTCAGATGCATCAGGTATGTATACTCTACATAACCGATGATCTGCACACGCTCGGTTGCAAAATGCTCCAGATATCCCGCCAGCTGCAGTGCCGGACGGTTGATGTCAGGCATCTCAATTTTAATCTGGTCGTGGTCAATATCCGGAGTCAGGTTTTTCAGATTCAGTGTTTCTATAATTTTACTGAGTTCAACTGCCTTCATATCCTGCTCCTTATCCTTTTACTTTTTCTTTTAATACGCATTTCCTGTTATACCCATGATGCCCCGTGTGCAGCAGCGGCACAGCAACGCAGTTGCTGTGGACTGCACTCTGTGCAGTCATTATACCGCGTGTACTGAAAAACAAGCAGCCCGCAGGGATATTTGTTTTTCAAACCGCGGCTTGCCTGGTATCATCCGCTGTGCAGCAGCGGCACAGCAACGCAGTTGCTGTGGACTGCACTCTGTGCAGTCATTATACCATAGCCACTCTGCAGCTTCAAGAATTCTCTGAGTCTTCCGGATGGAAAAATGCGTAGACTTTCCGTGCGCTGTCCGCGTTCATAGACGGCAGTTTCGCCAGCTCTTCCTCACTGGCTGCTCTGATATTATCCAGCGACTGATAATGCTTCATCAAAGCCTTTCTGCGCGCCGGTCCCACACCCGGGATATCATCCAGAATCGAATGGACCTGCCCCTTGCTGCGCAGCAGCCGATGGTATTCGATCGCAAAACGGTGTGCTTCATCCTGAATCCTCGTGATCAGCTGAAACCCCTGTGATGAATGGTCGATCGGTATTTCTTCGTTTTGAAAATAAAGACCTCTCGTTCTGTGTTTGTCATCCTTGACCATACCACAGACCGGTATATCAAGGTTGAGTTTTCGCAGTACCTCACAGGCAATATTGACTTGCCCGCGACCTCCGTCCATCATTACCAGATCCGGAAAACGCAGAAATCCTCCCTGATTTTGTTCCGCTTCCTGCTCCTTCAGCCCCCTCGTAAACCGGCGCGTCAGTACTTCTTCCATGCTGGCATAATCATTCGCCCCTTTCACGGAACGGATCTTAAATTTCCTGTAGTCATTTCGCTTCGGCTTTCCCTTTTCATAGACGATCATCGAACCGACGGATTCAAACCCGCTGATATTGGAGATATCAAACGCCTCAATGCGGTTAAGCGAATCCATATTCAGCCAGCCGGCGATCTCTTTCAGCGCACCAATCGTACGCCCTTCCTCACGCTTCAGCCGTTCCTTGTCCTGGTTCAGGACCAGCCGGGCATTCTGTCTGGCAAGCTCCACGAGTTTCTCCTTGGTACCTTTTTTAGGGACCCGAACGTATACCCGCTGCCCTCTCACCTTAGTCAGCCATTCTTCAATCACTTCCCGGTCATCGATGTCATACTGGATCATCAATTCTCTGGGGACAAACGGCGTCCCTGAGTAAAACTGTTTCAGAAAGCTGGAAAGGACCTGCTCTTCGCTGTCCTCCCGTGCAACACTCAGATAGAAATGGTCTCTCCCGATCAGACGTCCCTCCCTGACAAAGAACACCTGCGCAACCGCATCATTCTCATCAGCGGCGATGGCGATTACGTCCTTGTCCTCCCCGTCACTTCCCGTGATCTTCTGCCGTTCGCCGATCCGCTTTACGCTTTTCATGAGATCCCGGTATTCCATGGCCTCCTCAAAGCGCAGCTCCTCTGATGCCTCCTGCATTTTTTCTTCCAGTTCTTTTAATACGGTCTTAAAATTACCGTTCAGGAAATCCAGTACACTCTCAATGTTCTTCTGATACTCTTCCTTTGAAATGTTTCCCTGGCAAGGCGCCATGCACTGGCCGATATGATAATACAGACACGGGCGTTCTTTCCCCTGGTCCTTCGGAAGGTTCCTGCTGCAGGAACGTATCTTATACAGCTTGCGCATCAGTTCGATCGTATCCTTTATAGCGCCCGCACTCGTATACGGCCCGTAATATTTACTCTTATCTTTCTGCATGCGGTGCGAAAAGAGCACCCTCGGGTACTCTTCCTGAATCGTTACTTTTATAAAAGGATAGCTTTTATCATCTTTCAGCATCGTATTGTATTTCGGCCGGTGCTCTTTGATCAGATTGCATTCCAGCACAAGCGCTTCCAGCTCCGAATCTGTGATAATATACTCAAAGCGGGCAATCTTCGTCACCATCTGCTCAATCTTCACGCCCTTGTTTCTGCTGCTTTGAAAATATTGACGCACACGGTTTTTCAGACTGACCGCTTTTCCTACATAGATGATCTCATCCTTTTGATCATGCATAATATAGACTCCCGGCTTAGCCGGGAGTTTTTTTAATTCTTCTTCCAGATTAAACATAATTATCATTCCGTCAGTGTTGTATTGTCCGCAGTTTCTGAACTGTCTTCAGACGCCGCAGTTTCCCCGGTAATCGCCGGCTGTTCCTCAGACACTGCGTCAGACTCCTCAATGCCGTTTACCCTGTGAAAGATTTCCATGAATTCTTTTCCGGTAATGGTCTCTTTCTCAATCAGAAAATCTGCAATCTTATCCAGTGCCTCTCTGTTGCCCGCCAGCAGCTCCTTTGCCTTTTCATAGGACACACGCAGCAGCTCCATCACCTCATGGTCAATCTCCGTAGCGGTATCATCCCCGCAGTTCATCACAGTCCTTCCATCCAGATACTGGTTCTCTGCACTCGCAAGACCCATCAGGCCGAATTTTTCAGACATTCCGTACTGTGTAATCATCGCCTTGGCAATGCTGGTCGCCTTCTCTATGTCGTTGGCAGCCCCGGTCGTAATATTACCGAATACGATCTCCTCTGCTGCACGCCCCGCAAGAAGTCCCACAAGCATCGCTTCCAGCTCGCTTTTCGTGTTCAGATATTTCTCCTCTTCCGGAACATGCATCACATAGCCGAGCGCCCCCATTGTTCTTGGGACAATAGTGATCTTCTGGACCGGCTCCGAATCTTTCTGAAGCGCGCTTACGAGTGCGTGGCCCACCTCGTGGTAGGAGACAATCCTTCGCTCTTCCTGGCTCAGGATACGGTCTTTCTTTTCTTTTCCGACCAGCACAACCTCTACCGCTTCCAGCAGGTCTTTCTGTGATACGGCTTTTCTCCTGTTCTTCACCGCAAGAATCGCAGCTTCATTGATCATATTCGCCAGATCCGAGCCGACAGCTCCTGAAGTCGCAAGTGCGATGCCGTCAAGATCTACCGTCTCATCCAGCAGTACATTCTTTGCATGTACTTTTAAGATATTGACACGTCCCTTTAAATCCGGACGGTCTACGATAACACGGCGGTCAAAACGTCCGGGACGCAGCAGTGCCGGGTCAAGAACCTCCGGACGGTTGGTCGCCGCAAGGATCAGCAGGCCTTTTGATGTGTCAAACCCATCCATCTCTGCCAGCAGCTGGTTCAATGTCTGCTCGCGCTCATCATTACCGCCTCCATAACGGCTGTCACGGCTTTTGCCGATGGCGTCAATCTCGTCGATAAAGATGATGCAGGGAGCATTCTTTTTCGCTTCTTCGAACAGGTCACGGACTCGCGATGCGCCGACGCCTACGAACATTTCCACAAAATCCGAACCGGACAGCGAGAAGAAAGGTACGTGCGCCTCACCGGCGACTGCCTTCGCAAGCAATGTTTTACCGGTTCCGGGAGGGCCTACCAGCAACGCTCCTTTCGGAAGCTTTGCTCCGATCGCAGTATATTTCGTCGGGTTGTGCAGGAAATCAACCACTTCCTGAAGAGATTCCTTGGCTTCATCCTGTCCTGCCACATCCTTAAACGTGACGCCTGTTTCTTTCTGCACATAAGCCTTGGCTTTGCTTTTGCCGACTCCTCCCATCATGCCTCCGCCTTTGTTCACGTGCTTCATCAGGAACGAAAGTCCTACAAACATCAGCACGATCGGCAGCACAAGGCTTAAGATCGTCGACATGACAGAGGCTGCCATGTTCGGCTCTTTCTTCTCAAATGTGATATCTTTTCCTTCCAGACGCTTCGTCAGGGCGCTGCCGTCCTCTGTCATGACAACCGTATAATTAAACTGAATCCCCTCGATCTTCTGTTCTTTCGGGGTGATAATCAATTTATCGGATTCCTGCACGACTTTGGATACTTCACCTTTGTCTACCATCTCGATAAACTTGTCATACGTGATTTCCTGATTTGCCGATCCACTTAAAAACACGCTGAAAACATTCCATAAAACCAGGATAACCAGCGTGCTGATCAGCAGAATAAGCAGGGACTGCCTGTTTCTCGGTCCATTGCCGCCAGGCCCTTCCGGCTTTGTATTTTTGGGGTTTTGTTCCATTCTTTATCCTCCTTGTATAACACCTTCTAATTATAAAGATTAAACCCGGATAAATCAATACGCAGTTTGTGAAAAGCCGGACACAATTCTAAAGTTTTCCTAAAAAAATAAGAAATGTCACTGGCACTGTCATTCTCTCTTGTAGTATACTGTTTTCATAGATAAATCATACAACATGGAAGCGAGAAGGAAACTTATGAAAAAAGGATTTGACAATGAAAAATATTTGGAGATGCAGTCCCGGCATATCAGGGAGCGTATTTCTCAATTCGATGATAAGCTTTACCTGGAATTCGGCGGCAAACTTTTTGACGATTATCATGCGGCCCGTGTTCTCCCGGGTTTTGAACCTGACAGCAAGCTTCGCATGCTGCTGCAGCTTGCCGACCAGGCTGAAATCGTAATCACCATCAATGCATCGGATATTGAAAAAAACAAAGTACGCGGTGACCTCGGCATCACATACGATACTGACGTGCTCCGCCTGATCGATGAGTTCCGGGATATGGGCCTCTTTGTCGGAAGCGTCGTGATCACGCAGTATTCCGGTCAGGACAGCGCACTGCATTTTAAATCGCGTCTTGAAAAAATGGGGATTCCGGTCTACATCCATTATATTATCGACGGTTATCCGTCGAATATTCCTCTGATCGTCAGCGAACAGGGATACGGTAAAAATGATTATATTCAGACCTCACGTCCGCTTGTCGTCGTAACGGCTCCGGGGCCGGGAAGCGGCAAGATGGCAACCTGCCTGTCTCAGCTGTACCACGAACATAAGCGCGGGATCTGTGCCGGATATGCAAAGTTCGAGACTTTTCCGATCTGGAATATACCGCTGAAACACCCGGTCAATCTCGCTTATGAAGCGGCAACTGCTGATCTGAACGACGTCAATATGATCGACCCGTTCCATCTTGATGCCTATCATGTAACAACCGTCAACTATAACCGGGATGTTGAGATTTTTCCGGTCTTAAATGCCATTTTTGAGCGTATTTTCGGTAAGAGTCCTTACAAGTCGCCGACTGATATGGGCGTCAATATGGCCGGCAACTGCATCTTTGATGACGAAGCCTGCCGCATGGCATCCTGCCAGGAGATTCTGCGCCGTTACTATCACGCGCTTGCGGATATCGCCGCCGGTGCAGACAAGGAAGAAGAAGCCTTTAAGATCGAGCTGATCATGAAGCAGGCACAGATTTCCACCGGTGACCGCCGTGTCATTGCTCCTGCCCTGGAGCGCGCAAAGGCGACCGGTGCACCTGCCGCTGCGATCGAGCTTGCGGACGGAACCATCATTACCGGCAAGACCTCCCGCCTTCTCGGCGCCTGTTCCGCGCTTCTGCTGAATGCCCTGAAGCATCTGGCGGGGATCGAACACAACCAGCACGTGATATCGCCGGAAGCGATTGCCCCGATTTCACGACTTAAGACCAAGTATCTGGGAAGCGTCAATCCGCGGCTTCATATGGATGAAGTTCTGATCGCACTCTCGACCTCCGCGGCGACCGATCTCTGCGCACAGCAGGCTCTTGAGCAGCTTCCGAAGCTTGCCGGCTGCCAGGTGCACAGCTCTGTTATCCTGTCGTCCGTAGACATGAAACTTTTTAACAGACTGTCTGTTCAGGTGACAACGGAGCCGCAATACGAAAACAAACAGTTGTTTTTCTGACAAATTCCATTTTTTTATTGTATTATCCTCCTGATCTGTTGTATACTATTTCAGTATTTTTTTAACATATAGATATGAGAAGGAGGAGAATTATGCCAGTAAAATATGTATTTGTGACGGGCGGTGTTGTATCCGGTCTCGGAAAAGGTATCACGGCAGCTTCCCTGGGACGCCTGTTGAAAGCCCGGGGCTACAAAGTGACCATGCAGAAATTTGACCCATATATCAACATCGACCCCGGAACCATGAACCCCATCCAGCACGGCGAGGTATTTGTGACAGACGACGGTGCTGAGACTGATCTTGATCTCGGTCATTATGAACGTTTCATCGACGAGAGCCTGGACAAGAATTCCAACGTCACAACGGGAAAAATTTACTGGTCCGTACTGCAGAAAGAACGCCGCGGCGATTTCGGCGGAGGTACTGTCCAGGTGATACCGCATATCACAAACGAAATCAAAAGCCGTTTCTACCGCAATTTCACCTCTGAAGATACACGGATTGCCATTATCGAAGTCGGCGGAACGGTTGGCGACATCGAAAGCCAGCCATTCCTCGAGGCAATCCGCCAATTCCAGCACGATGTGGGACATGAAAATGCCATTCTTATCCACGTCACCCTGATTCCTTATCTGAAAGCATCCGGCGAGATGAAGACAAAACCAACCCAGGCCAGCGTCAAGGAGCTGCAGGGAATGGGAATTCAGCCTGATATCATCGTATGCCGTTCCGAACTTCCACTTGATCAGAAAATCAAAGACAAGATCGCCCTGTTCTGTAACGTTCCAAGCAATCACGTACTGCAGAACCTGGATGTGGAATATCTCTATGAAGCCCCCCTTGCAATGGAGCAGGAACACCTGGCACAGGTTGCCTGTGAATCACTGCATCTGAAATGCCCCAAACCAGATCTGAGCGACTGGATCTCCATGGTCAAGGCACTCCGCAATCCCACGCAGGAGGTGACCGTCGCACTGGTCGGCAAATATATCGCCCTGCACGATGCCTATATCAGTGTCGTTGAGGCTTTGAAGCACGGAGGCATTGCAAGCCATGCAACCGTCAATATCAACTGGGTGGATTCTGAACTGCTGAACAGTGAGAACGTTTCCGAAATCCTGAAGGATGCCGATGGTATCCTCGTACCCGGAGGCTTCGGCGACCGGGGAATCGAAGGAAAAATACAGGCCATCCGCTATGCGCGGGAGCACCAGGTGCCTTTTCTGGGTCTCTGCCTCGGCATGCAGCTTTCTATCGTGGAGTATGCGCGCAATGCCGCAGGATGTACGGACGCCCACAGCATAGAACTCGATCCGGCAACCGCACATCCTGTGATCGCGCTGATGCCGGATCAGAACGGCGTGGAGGACATCGGCGGAACCCTCCGCCTCGGTGCATATCCCTGCATTCTGGATAAGACTTCCAGAGCTTACCGGCTGTACGGTCAGGAGACGATCTATGAGCGCCACAGACATCGCTATGAGGTAAACAATGACTACCGGGATCTGCTCACCAGGAGCGGGATGACACTTTCCGGCCTCTCCCCTGACGGGCGCATCGTAGAAATGGTAGAGCTGAAGGATCATCCGTTCTTCATTGCAACCCAGGCGCACCCGGAGCTCAAGTCAAGGCCGAACCGCCCCCATCCCCTGTTTAAGGGTCTGATTGCGGCAGCGCTTGAAAACAGGAAGGAAGAATGACATATGACCGCCTCCCTCTGATCCGCCAAAGAACGGGAGCGCCGTAAATAACCAAAACACGGTTATTTACGGCGCTCCCTATGTATTCCTGTTATTAATCTTCTTTAATCGCGAGTACATCCATCGGACAGGCTTTTACGCAGATACCGCAGGCGCTGCATTTTCCTGCAACTTCGCTGTCTGCAGCTTTTACCATAACGCCAAACGGACAGGCTTCGACACACTTTCCGCATCCGGTACATTTTTTCTTATCTACCATGTAAACGCCCTTTGCATTCTGGGTGATCGCTCCGGCCTCACACGCCTCTGCACATTTCCCGCACTGCGGACATGCAAGAACCTGAGGAGAACCGTCTTTCTTGGCTCCGATCTGCAGATATGCAACAGAAACATCCGGTCTTTTGTAAAAAGCCTGTGAACATGCATTTGCACATTCAAGGCATGCCATACATGCGCTTTTATTCACCGCTACTAATTTTTTCATTGTAACCCTCCTGTGGTATATATTTTTATTGATATTATTTCTCCATAAACCCTATTATATAGGATTATTCGTCGGTATTCAACAAAAAATATAGCGATTTATAAAATTATGTTGTGCAAAGTTTTATACATTCTCAGGAATCGTATCCGTCGGGATTCATCGACTGCCATCTCCAGGAATCGGCGCACATCTCCTCGATTCCGAAACGCGCCTTCCATCCAAGTTCCCGCTCTGCCTTTGACGGATCCGCATAGCAGGCTGCTATGTCCCCTGCCCTTCTCGGTTTGATTTCATACGGGATCTCTTTTCCGCACGCCTTCTCATACGCCTTTACCACGTCCAGCACACTGTAGCCGATGCCTGTTCCCAGATTATAGATGGAGACTCCCTTCGATGCGGTCAGTTTCTCCAGCGCTTTCACATGCCCGCCAGCAAGGTCGACTACATGAATGTAATCCCTGACGCCTGTTCCATCCGGTGTGTCATAATCATCGCCGAACACTCCGAGACATTTAAGTTTGCCGACGGCCACCTGTGCGATGTAGGGCACGAGATTATTCGGTATGCCCTTCGGATCCTCCCCGATCAATCCGGACTCATGTGCCCCGATTGGGTTGAAATAGCGCAGCAGCATGACATTCCATCTGGGATCGCCCACATTAAAATCCGTCAGGATCTGTTCCAGCATGCCCTTCGTCTGTCCGTAAGGATTCGTAATCTCTCCTTTTGGGCATTCTTCCGTGATCGGCACGAACGCCGGGTCCCCGTATACGGTCGCAGAAGAACTGAACACTATATTAAAACAGTTATGGCTGCGCATCACATCACACAGGATCAGCGTGCCCGTGATATTGTTATAATAATACTCAAGAGGTTTTTCAACAGATTCACCCACAGCCTTCAGACCTGCAAAATGAATCACCGCATCGATACTCTCTGAGTCAAATACCTGCTCCACAAACGGCCGGTCCAGCAGATCACCCTGATAAAATACGGGTCTTTTTCCTGCGATCTGAGCGATTCTCTCCACCGCTTTCGGACTGGAATTGCACAGATTATCCAGAATCACAACGTCATATCCATGGTTCAACAGTTCCACGCAGGTATGGCTCCCGATATACCCTGCACCGCCGGTCACTAAAATTTTCATAACGCTCCTCCTTGTGTAATGGCTTACTGGTATCATTATACCACAGCTACGCCCGTCCTCACAGTTTTTTTTGCCGTACTATTGTTATCAGACCCATTGTTCTGATACAATACCCTTATAATGAGCCTATTGTTTCTGAAGGAGAGGAGCCACCATGACGTTACGCCATCTTCGTATTTTCATAGCAGTCGCCGAAACAAAGAGTATGAGTGAAGCGGCGCGCCAGTGTTTCATCACCCAGCCCACCGTCAGCCAGACGATCCACGAGCTGGAAGAACACTATGGCACGCAGCTGTTTGAACGCCTGTCCAGGAAACTGTACATCACAGATTCCGGCACACGGCTTCTGTCCTACGCCCGCCAGGTCGTCGATCAGTTTGAGATCCTTGAGCACAGTATGCTGGACAATCCTGCAAGAGAAACGCTTCACATCGGCGCGACCATCACCGTCGGCACCTGCCTGCTTCCGCAGATCCTGAATGATTTTGAACAAAAAATGCCCGGCATAGACACGTACGCCTGCATCAGCAATACGGCAGAGATCGAGCAGAAATTACTGGATTCCAGCCTGGATATCGGCATCGTAGAGGGTAATGTGCAGTCTCCCGAACTGATTTCCATTCCGATGATCGAGGATTACCTTGTTCTCGCCTGTGACCGCTCCCATCCCTTTGCCACGCGCAGGATCATCCGGGCAGAAGAACTGGAATACGAGAAGTTTGTAATGCGGGAATCCGGCAGCGGAACCCGCGCATTGTTCGAGCATTATCTGCACCGCCACAATCTGCAGGTCACGATCGGATGGGAGGCCAACAGCCCCCTCGCAATCCGAAATGCCATTCTGTACAACCGGGGCCTGTCGGTCATCTCCGTCCGGCTGTTTGAACAGGAAATACTGACCGGCGACATCCATGTGATATGCCTTGCCTCAAGGGAATGGGAACGTACCTTTAAACTTGTCTATCACAAGAATAAATATCTGACTCCGTCCATAGAAGCCATGCGCAGTATCCTGCCCAATTACCGCAGGCCTGATTTTCTGGGGGGCATCGAAGTCGGACTGCTTCAGGATAACATGTACGAGTGAACCCGTACTTATACGTACTCCGTCTTAAAACCGTACTCCCGGCAGTATTCGTCGACTGCCGACCCTTTCCGGCACCGGATCGTGGCACTTCTGTTGATGATCCACTCCCCGATCATATCAGGATCATGCAGGATTTCAAGAGTCTTAAGCCGGTTGCACCCGTGGAAAACCCACCGCCCGATCCTCCGGACGCTCGGAGGTACGGATACCTCCGTCAGCATACCGCATTTAAAAAACGCACTGTCTCCGATCTCCACCAGACCCTTTGGAAGATTCAGATGATCCATCATGGTAAAATAGAACGCCTCCTCCCCGATGTAGCGCACTGTAGGTGGAAGTTCTGCGTCCGTCAGCTGCTTGCAGCGGTACAGCGCCCTTCTCTCAATCCTCTGCAGATGGTCCGGAAACTGCATGGACACCATACCGGTACAGCTATCGAAGACACCCTCTCTCAGAATCTGGAGCTGGGAATCTCCCTCAAATACCACTTTTTTAAGCTTCTTGCATTCTCTGAATGCTCCCTCGCCAATACGTTTTACGCTTTTGGGTATGAACATTTTTCGAAGATTCGGCGTATGGGCAAACGCCTTCCTGCCGATGACCTTCATGGTCTGCGGCAGGATGATCTCCCGTTCGATCTGCGAACCCTCGAAAGCACTGTTGCCGATGATGGCACACGCCTCCGGAAGTTTCAGGGAACGCACCTTCATATTATTGCATAATGCCTTATCCCCGATAAACTGATAATATTTCGGGATCTGGAGCACATGACTTCTGTGTTTGACTGCCATATCCCTGCGGTATGTGCCATTCATCTTCTGAAGCTGCTGCCAGTTTTGTTCATTGAATATTACTTTCAACCTGTCTCCCCCGCTTCCGTCAGTACATAAAATCCCAGAATTTCATGCGTATTTTCTTCCTGAATCTCGTCTCTTTTAAAATATTTTCCCTCATTTTTCCGGTAACTTTCAATACCTCACGGCGCTCCTCCCCGCTGATCATCCGGTCGCTGTAAGCGCCCCGCTGCACAATATCGATCATATTCCGGTATTCCCCGGCAGCCGACTCATCAAAATGTTCTTCAATTACACCGCATACGTCGTAACGGGAACCACTCCCGTTCCAGAGTCCGGCATAACACAGCCACTTATCCAGATACCTGCAGAGAAGGCAGACCGCAGTCCTGTCATCAGCCTCTTTGATCGCGCGCAGTTCTCTGTGCATCGCATGACGTTTTACAATGATATAGACGATGAACAGCAGCAGCCACAGCGCCAGCATGACAAGCGCGCCCAATAAGATCCAAACTCCTATGTCGGATGCTTCCTTCTTCTTCTGTTTTTCCTCATCAGGAGGCGTATCCGGTGTGTCATCCTCTATCTGCTCGGATTCACCATCGTCAGCTCCACCCTCATCTCCCTCTTCTCCAAACATGGAGGACTGGGAAATTTCATACTCCGGACGTTCCATCTTGTCGAGATACGGAGGCGTCACCTCCATCGGCACCCAGCCGATCCCGTCCTGATAGATCTCCACCCAGGCGTGGGCTTCTTTGCCGGTCACACTGATCTCGCTGTAACTCTCCGCGTCTTTTACCAGTTCCGGCGTGATCAGATACCCTTCCACATAGCGTGCCGGTATGCCAAAGTAGCGATACATCATCACAGCAGCGGTAGCGTAGTGGACAGAATATCCTTTTGCGGATACTTCCATGAAATTCTTAAGGAAATCACCGCCCGTAAATTCCGTAATTTCCTCCGAATAGGTGATTTTTTTGTTCAGATATCCCATCACCGCCGCATTTGCATCTTCGTAAGCCAGATGGGTCCCCTCCCCGGCAGGTTCCATCTTCAGATGTGCCTGCAGCAGCGTCATGATATCCCGGGGGACCTCCGTATACTGTCTGTAAACAAATGCATTATAGTAGCTCTCTGCTTCCGTATAGTTCCTGAATTCCTCCTGACCTTTCCGATTATAGAATTCAGCGGCGATCTGGGGATACTGCCTGACCATATTAAAAGAGGTCTCATACTGATACAGACGGCTTCCGAACAGTCCTTTGGAGCCGATGCGCTCGTCTCCGATCACTGCGGCCTGTTCCATCTCTTCCGGATTACTCTCGAGCTCGTACGGTGTATAGATGTATTTACTGTTTGCATTTACATTCTGTACCGTCACTTTGACCATCTCATCCTCTGTATCCGGATGTTCCAGCCGGTAAATACCGGGCAGCTGTGTCAGCGCGTTAAATCCCTTTTCATGAAGCCCCGCAAGCAGCTCTTTGTTCTCGTAGAAGACCGGTTTCTCGGTCTCTTCCCATCCTTCTGAGGTATAAACGCTCCCTACATACCCTCTCAGATACATGGAGGTCGGTTTATCCATCACAACCTTCAGCGCCGTCTTGTCTGTCAGCACCAAATCCTTCAGCCCGGTGAACTGCCCCTGAGTAAACGAATTTGTCTCATCTTTTTCATAGCGGATTTCATCTGATATGCTGTGGATCTTTCCCCTGAGAGCGGTGACAAAGCCTGCTGTCTGATAGGAATCCGCCGGCAGCGCGGCCCGCAGTGCAAACAGTCCCGCAGTAAAGATCACCGTAAGCAGCGCAAGCATTTGGACCAGCGCCGCATTCCTCGAAATCCCCGCATTTTTTCTGTTTTTGGTGCCTTGGGCGCCGTTCCCTGCAATGCACAGTATGACTCCCAGCAGCAGGACAATAAGCGGCCAGGATGATTCCTTCACGCCGAACACCATCTGCAGCACCAGAAGCGGAAGCAGCAGCAAAAACATCAGATAATTGTTCCTGCTCTCCGCCACACTGTGACAGATCAGCGCCAGAAACACGGAAAATATCCCGACAAACAGCAGATAACATAATAGATATGACGCTTCCGCTGCCGTGACTTCAAATGCATCCTTCATGACTCCCAGATGATGTCCCAGCTGTCCCAGTGCGTCATTGCAAACCAGCAGCAGCCCCTGGTATACCGGTGTCTGTTTCAGCAGAACCACAGCCAAAAACACCGCAAACAATAAGCCGCATAACACATATCCCACTTTTTTAAGCCGCCCGCCGGCCAGCAGCAGGACCAGCACCGCCAGTCCGGCCACCGCCGCCGCCCATACCTGCTGCGGCACGGCGAACATGGACAGCAGAGACAGTATCACGCCTGCATAAAGCACACCGACACTTCCCGCCTCGTTTATCCCCTGAAGGAGTCTCCCTTTCGCCGAAGATTCCTGCACAATCTCTATTTTTAACCCCGGAATCTTTTTTCTGGATCTTCTTCTCGTCTCACTCATAACAGTCGTTCCCCTAAACTATCAGCTGACACAGTGCTTCCTCCATATGATCCGGTGAAAACACAAGATGCGTACCCTGTGCCCCCTGCTCCTTCTCCGAAAGTTTTTCTTTGCACAGCAGAACACTTACTGTACAAAACTGCATCAGCCGGTCGAGTTCTGCGCCCGGCTGCTGTGCCGTGATATAGATAATATGTGCAAATGGATTCTCAATATAATCCTGCAGATAATAGTGCAGGCTGCTGTACCCGTTCTCACCCGGACGGACCGCCAGCAGTCCTCCCAACATAGCGGCAAGGTCATCCTCCGTCGGTACCTCCTCGCAGGTAAACCGCTCTTTTGCCTGGTCATACCATCCCAGCGCATGAATGTGCCCGTCTTCTATCAAAGACTGCGACACCGAAAGAAATGCCTCCATCATGGCGTCCCGGACACTCGCCTTCTCTGGCTTCTCACCCAGAATCCCCGTCTCATACACCACCAGAATGGAATTCTCCACCGGCAGGCTCAGTTCCTTGACATACAGTTCGTCCAGCTTTCCGGAGAGTTTCCAGTGTATGCTCTTCAGGCTGTCGCCGGGCATATACTCACGGATACCGAATATTTCACTCGGGTCATCTCCCTTTTTCACACTGGAGTATGTCACGCTCTCCCAGTTGGAGGTATTGCTCTCTGTGATCACAACCTCCGTTGGGAAAATATCCGGAAGCACAATTGCCTGCCCTTTGGTACCTGGCAGTTCTCTCACGGAAAACATCCCAAACACATCAAAGCACTGGAGACTTTCCACCGTGATCCTGATATTTCCGCAATAATTGCTCTTCAGCTCCCATTCCACGCGCTCTGTCTTAGCAGCAGGCAGGGAACAGTACAGAAATTGTGTCGTCTCCTCACCTGTCACACGGTTCTCGATGCGCAGCCGGCAGCCGGCTTTCGGAATGGGGATCATCCCCCGGTTGGTCATGCACAGTACGCCCCGTATCGGTCTTTTCTTTCCCGTCATCCTGCGTATCTCAAATGTGCAGTCCACTTTATGCTTCATCAGCAGAACACTGATGCCGCTGAATACGGCCAGCAGGACCGTCACTGCAGCCAGGAAAAGTGCCGTCCAGGAATCAGACCAGAGATACAGCAGGATTGTGAGCAGAAACCAGATCCCATAACAAATTCTGGATTTAGCCATATTCCCTTTCACCCTCTCCTCCTCAGACGACTTCAGCCGCCTTTGTATCCTTCACAATTTCATCCATGATCTCCTCCGCAGTCGTATTCGCCACCTTCGCCCGCGGATGCAGGATCACGCGGTGTGCGCAGACATCCGTGAAAATCCGCACGATATCTTCAGGGATCACATACTCCCTGCCGGAGACATACGCCGCCGCCTTCGCCATGTTGTTGACTGCGAGTGCCCCGCGCGGGCTGACTCCGAGCTGGATCAGCTCGTGCTTCCTCGTATTCTCCACCAGCGTGGTGATGTAACGCAGGATGTTGTCCTTGACCGTCACCTGCGCTACCTCCCGCTGCATGCTCATGATATCTTCTTTTGAAACCATCTGTTTCAGAGAATCCAGCGGCTGTTCATTCTGACGATCCCGCAGGATATTGACCTGACTGTCAAAGTCCGGATAGCCCATGCTCAGTTTTACCATAAACCGGTCCAGCTGAGACTGCGGCAGCATCTGAGTGCCCGCGGAACCAAATGGATTCTGCGTAGAAAGCACGGCAAATGGCTGCGGCACCGGATATGTCTTTCCATCCACTGTCACACTTCCCTCTTCCATCACTTCCAACAGCGCTGCCTGCGTCTTGCTGGAGGTACGGTTGATCTCATCTGCCAGCAGCAGATTACACATCACAGCCCCCGGTTTGTAGATAAAAGAATCCGTCTTCTTGTCGTACACCGTAAATCCCACAACATCCGATGGAATGACATCCGGCGTAAACTGTATCCTCTTATAATCCATCCCCAGTACTTTGGAAAACGCAAGTGCGAGCGTCGTCTTCCCAACTCCCGGAATATCCTCCAGCAGGATGTGCCCCCTTGCCAGAACCGCCATCAATACATTCTGGATGACCTCCTCTTTGCCGACGATTACCTTTTGTATTTCAGTTACCAAGCTTTCTGTCTGATTCATAATTCCCTCCAGCGGCGCTTTGCAGCGCCTGTTTTTTTACTCATCAAAAATTCCGTGTTTTAAGCGGATGCGCTCCAGTTTCGTCCCGATCGGACCGATGCCAAGCATCAGAAACACCACATTAGCCGCCATATACTCTATCGTCACCGGAATAGCTGTAAAGAGAGCTGCCCCGTAACGAATCCAGTTAAATGTACCGTCCATGGAAAGGACGGTCCAGATATCCATAATCGCCGAATACATGAAGCCCATGACCACTCCGTATATCACGAGTACGCTTTTATTCTTCAGTGCTTTTCGTATTCCGGGCAGTCCGGCGATCATTCCGGGCAGTCCCCACGCCAGCATCTGAAACGGTGTCCAGGGTCCCTGCCCGAAAAACATGTTGGAAATAATAGCAGCCAGTGACCCTGTCAGGAACCCTGCCTCCGGTCCCATATACATGCCGGCAATGATCACGACCGCCGTCACCGGCTTAAATCCCGGAAGTACTACAAAGACAAATCTTCCTACGACGGCGATGGCTGTCATAACCGCCAGGATCACCATACGCCGGATATTCCCATCCTTCTTTTCGTAGGCATAATAGAAAGGCACACAGGCAAGCAGTACCAGAATGACAGATATCAGATTATAGCGCCTGTCCTGAAACGCCGTGACTCCGCAGAAGATGAGCCCCGCCGCAGAGGCGACCAGCAGCAGAATCCCCGTTAATCGTCTTATCTTCATGTTCCTCTTCCTTTCTCCCATTGATGCGGCAGAGACTGACGATGTCCTCACATACCACCACATCATCGAACATCTGTCTGGCAATGCGATTCGCCGCTGTTGTGTAGAAGCTGTTTCCGCAGAAGAATTCCGCCGGCGGGTCCACCGACGTCAGCTCCCGGTCAAAAAACATGGCGCAGCGGTTCGATACCTCGGCTGCAAATTCCACATCATGCGTTACCATCAGGATCGTCATGCCGTCCTCCTGCAGTTTTTTCATCAGTCCCACCAGACGATGCTTGGAATAAGCATCGATACCTTTTGTCGGCTCATCCAGCAGCAGGATCTTCGGCTGCAGCAGCAGAACCTTTCCCAGAGCGGCTTTTTGCTGTTCTCCGCCGCTTAAGTCATACGGATGTTTATCCATCAGCGCAGAGATTCCCAGAAGCTTCTCCACCTCTTCCACCTGCCTGTCCATCTCGGAATCAGAATACTCCATGACTTTTTGCATCTCTTTGTAATCCTCCCGCACGCTTTCCTTGATAAACACGGTCTGCGGATTCTGCGGCAGCATCGCAAGCGTATGCTTATACAGTTCATTTCCCCTGTAGGCTTTCAATTTTTTCCCCAGGATGCGGATCCTGCCCCGGTATGCGTGATTCATGTCGGAGATCACACTGAGCAGCGTCGTCTTTCCCGAGCCATTGCCCCCCAGGATACTCACGATCTCTCCGGTCTTAACCTCCAGCGATACTCCCTCGAGCACATCCGGGAGTTCCCGTTTATAGCGGAACCAGACATCCTTGAGCACAACAGCAGGCTTTCCATCCAACTGGCAGTTATCATGTAAAGCCCTGTGCTGCTTCTGATTCGAAAAGTATGTCTCCAGAAATTCCCTTCCGTCCCGCACGGTCACCGGGCACGGCGCCTCCGGCACATCCAGCGCATGATAGATGCGCACAGCGCTGGGAAAACCCACCAGCATCCTGTGATTTCCCCGGATTTCCTTTAACCGTCTTCCGGCTGCCTGCGGGGATTCGCACAGCAATATACGGCCCTGCTCCATCACCAAAACTTTGTCAGCGATGGGAAACACTTCTTCCAGGCGGTGCTCAACCATCAGGATGGTCGTTCCAAGCTCACGGTTCAGCTTCCCGATCGTCACAATAAAATCTGCGGCCGCAATCGGATCCAGCTGCGAGGTCGGTTCGTCCAGTATCAGTATCTTCGGCTGCATCGCCATGATGGAAGCCAGATTCAGCAGCTGCTTCTGCCCTCCTGAGAGCTGTGCCGTTTCTTTTCGAAACCATTCATCAATCCCGAAAAAACATGCCATCTCTCCGACCCGCCGTCGGATCGTCTGCTGGGGAAGTCCCATATTCTCGAGTCCAAACGCAAGTTCATGCCAGACCTTGTCCATCACGATCTGATTTTCCGGATTCTGCATCACATATCCGATCTCGCAGGCCGATATTTTCTCATCCAGCTTTTCCTGTTCACAGCCCCTGTATACAATTTGTCCTTCCTTTTGCCCGTAGGGAGCAAGCTCACGCTTCAGCAGGCGCAGAAGTGTCGTCTTACCGCACCCGGACTCGCCGCAGAGTACGATAAATTCTCCCTCTTTTACAGACAGCGATACGTCTTTGAGCGTCTTCTCACTCTGAGCAGGGTATGTAAAATTCAGATTCTCGACTTTAAGTAATTCCATCGAAGTTTCTCCTTTATCTCAAGCAGGGCGGGCAGAATCATGTAGATCAGCACGACCGCATATACTCCCGCTGCCTGGCGTGTATTCTGAATCTGGTCCACGACCGGATAAAATGTAAAATTAAGAGGCAGCAGAAAGTACCCCGCCCAGATGGCGGCGGTCAGGACAGCGATTGCCCCCAGCAGGACGCCGTCCCGTTTCCGGAATTTGAACAGTGAAAAGTTTGTCCGCCCCGGAAGGCCGTAGCCGCGCGCCTTCATCGCATCCGCTGTCTCCAGGGAATTTTCAATCGCCCATGAAAGGATGCTGTTAAACACCCGCATTCCGCTCATCAGGCGGTCCATCCGGCTGTCCGTGGAGTAGAGTCCCATCACCTTCTGTGTCTGGTTGATCTTATGGATCTGTTCTTTAAACAGCGGAATAAATCGGAGAGCCAGGGACAACACCAGGGACAGCCGCGGAATCGCCTTTCCGAACAGATAGATGAATTTATCTGATGTCATGATCAGATTATAGTTCTTGCACCAGAACATCACGCCCACAATCATGATGGCAAGCGCAGCGCCGTACACGAACGCTTCCAAGGTGATCGGATTGTCATTCATGAAAAACAGTATTGTCTCCCCGTTATGCGCAAACAGCGGATTGGTGACCGCAAGCAGAAGGAAAAAGAAGAAATAGTACAGCAGATTTCTTGCCAGCACCCGCAGAGGATTCAGCGCCCCAAAAAGCAGGATCCCGCCCAGCAGCACAAATGCCAGCACGACAGGATGTACGGTGAACATGGCAAAGACAAGCACCAGCACATAATAGATGAACAGCACCGCGGGGTGATAACCTGCAAACTCACTCATCACTTTCATCCTCCTTTTGTTCTCCGAAATATCCTCCGACATCCCGTCCCAGATCGCAGGTGTATACCAGTTCCAGCCGGTCCTTATCCTTCAGCTTATATCTGCTGATCCCATAAGACGGAAACTCACCGTTGACCCGGTACATCCAACCGCTTAAATTACCACAGGAAAATTCATACAGATAGTTGATCCCCTGTATATAGGCACTGCCATAGGCATTGTCCTTTGCCCCCTGAAACTCCATCTGAATCTGTTCATGACGCACCGCACGATTCAGGACATCAAAGGCGGTATCACCCGGACGCAGCACGTATCTGGTCGGTTCCAGAATCATCCCGTCCGCCGGAACGTACTTTTCATCCTGTAATTTGGGGTCCAGCTGATCGTAATGATCAAGTATCGTATCACATCGAATGGTGACGGTTACCGTCTCCGAATCCTCAGTGATATCATCCACATGGGTCAGATAGTAATCTTCCACGGACTGAATCTTTGTTCCTTTGATGAGCAGCACGATCAGCAGTGCAGCAAATGCAAGTACCAGCAGATCCTTCTTCACGGTCAGTCCTCCCCGTCATCGTCGTCATCGTATTCTTCGTAATCGTCGTCTATATTATCATATCTCTGTTTCTGACGGAGCTTTCCGGCTTTTCGCTTTCTCATCCGGACGATCACGATGATCAGCAGGACGAGTATTAAAACGGATGCAGCAGCCGCGATACAGATCGCCGTCACCTGATTCCTGATCCGTACAGATGCCTGTTCAATGTCTTCATACTGCGCAATCTGCTGCCTGTCATAGTCACTGAGCGCCGCAATCCTGTGCTTAATATCCTCGACTGCTTTTTTATCCCGCAGTGAGATCTGGTCAACCGGATATAAGGTATCCGTCACGGTATCGTTGATGTCATTGATCTCCTGCTGTGTAACAGCGATGGCATCCTTTTTTCGTTCCAGCAGCTTCCGCGTGTCTTCATACTGACCGGCATTTTCTGATTTATCCAGCTTGTCAAGCAGTTTGACAACATCCAGATAATACTCCGTCGAGCCATTATCGGGAAGATTCCCTGCTTTTTGTGCATCCTCATCCGTAAATGTGATATTCGCGGACATGGACACATCCTGTCCGAACAGTGATGTCACCGCACCATTTCCGCCGGTATTCTGCTCCATCGATGCTGCCAGAAATTCCGAATCATTCTCCATGCCGGCATCTTCCATAAGATCTGCCAGCTTAACATAATTGAATATGTAGCTGCGTTCTTCCACCGGGACCTCCCGATAAGCGGAAAATGCGGCCGTCAGATCCTCAGACGGCGAATCAGCGTTCAGATTGTCAATCGCCTGGCGTGCCGCTTCCACCCGGGCTTTCACCTCTTCGTCCATCTCGGGGCGAAAGTCATACAGCGTGCGCATATCACCGTAATACCGGCAGAGCGCGGTCAGTGCATAGAATGCCTGCTGAGTCGCCATACCGTTTGATTTGTCGGGATCCGCATCCGGGTTTTCTTCATCATATTCATGGGAATGAAGAAATCCCCCGTCATCATTTCGATAGTCCATCAGGGCATCCAGCACCGTATTCTCGTCTTTGATAAAACGGCTGTCACCGCACGGGTCGATGCCCAGTGAGCACAGCGCCACGATCACCTGGCAGCAGCTCTCACTGTTGTTCATATTCCAGCTGACAAAGCCGCCGTCATCCCGCTGGCTTTCAGACAAACACGTCAGCGCGGCATCCACCGCCTGACGTACTGTCTTTGTCTCCTGTTTTTTATACCGTGTGATCTCATACGTTTCTTCGCTGTTGTAATAGGGCGCCAGCGCCTGGACAGCCATGGCGGTCAGATCCACATCGGACGCATTTTGGGATGATGAGGTATCCAGCGCAAAACCGCCGTCATCAAGCTGAAGCTTCAGAATTTCACAGATGATATTCTGTCTGGTCTCAGATGCCCCTTTCGGCACCTGATAGCGCAGACTGTCAAGCGTGATCAGGCCGTAAACCCATCCGTTTGTCCCCTGCTCCCCCAGTGATTCCGTCCTGCTCCAGTTATAAACCCCGTCCGCGATCAGATTGACCGCATTGCCGCTATCGTCTTTTCCAAATGCCGTCGGATCGCCGCCCAGACTTAAGACCGCCAGTGTTTTTCTATGCCAGTCCGTTGCCTTATCCCTGACCAGTCTCTTTTTATCTGCATAGCTTCCAGTCACCCGGTCCGCCATGACTGCCAGATACGCGTTGTAATCATCCGGGTATCCGCTTCTTCCCATCGCGAGTGCCGTCCAGTCCGTGTTTGTCGTCCCGGCAATCTGCAGGAAAGCATTG
Source organism: Ruminococcus gauvreauii (assembly GCF_025151995.1). Lineage (NCBI taxonomy): Bacteria > Bacillati > Bacillota > Clostridia > Eubacteriales > Oscillospiraceae > Ruminococcus > Ruminococcus gauvreauii. The sequence continues at coordinate 2,528,446 of NZ_CP102290.1, read as the reverse complement.
TTAAACAGATCACCAGCAGCCGCAGCCCCCACCTGACGCTTTTCCCAGACAATTATATCCTCCATGGTCTCCAGCAGTTCCTGCGGCGTGTAGTCCGTGTGTCCCTCCGCATATGCAAAATCAGCGGGCAGCAGGCAGAGTGTCAGACACAATGCCATTAACAGGCTGCAGATCCGCCCCGTTTTCGTCACCATTCGCCCCAATCTCCATCACCTTCTCCTTCGTTTGTCCCATTTCCCATGGCACCGCTTCCCCCTATGTCAGAACCATAGTAAGTCGTATAGCGTATGCGTACGACATCTCCGTCCTGCGGAAAGTAGCGGTCCATTCCAACGTTGGGGTATCCCAGCGTGCTCACCCAGTACATCCACCCGCTGCCCTTGCAGAAGTCAAATTCCCCAAGCTGATTCTCACGGTATTTGGTCGGATCGTAGACCACCTCATCCGGATTCGGCTCATTCAGTGTGAGCAGATGTTCTTCCAGATCTGCCGGAATAGCCGGATATACAAATGGCTGAGGATTGTATACCGATTCCAGATAAAAGCTGCTGTCCAGTGTGCCTGTATAGACCGGGACAAATCCCCGGTTTCCAGTCATCTCATCAAAATTCTCGACCAGAAGATAAGAGAACGGTGTATCCTTTTTAATCTCAATCTCATAATTCTCTGCCAGATAACCCATTCCGATCGTAGTCGCCTCAATGGAAACGGTCACAGTGCCAAGGGTCTCTTCCGGCGGGTTGTATATCACCTGATATGTCTGAACCGATCGGAACCCGTCCTCATCCCATGCCTGGACCGTAAAGGTATTGATCCCGGAGTCAAGCTGTGCTGAATAACTGATTTGATTGTTATTACTGAATTCCCAGACGGCAGGAACACCGTTTCTGGTCACATCATAGTTGGATTCCGGTATATAATCGCCGTTATGGTCCGTTGCGTTTACCCAGAAATTGAGGGTACTGTTCGAGACCTCGCCTGTCTCCGCCAGAGAACTGAATATTGTAGGACCGCCTTCATCTGATACCGGTCCGTCACCGTTGTCATCACTCGGTTCTTTTGGCGCATATGCGATTACATAAGGTCCCTCTTCTTTAATGATCTCTCCATTGCCGTTCAATGCCTGCAGGAGGAATTCATTGTTTCCCATTTCCAGACTGATATCATAAGACCCTCCTCCCGGATCCTCCAGTTCCTGACCGTTCCATAACACCTGAACCGGTATCTGGGTTGAATCAATAAATCCGGTCGCATAGAAAGAAAATTTTCTCCTGTTAACCATAGTATTGTTTTGGTCTTTTAAGTCCGAATCAATCCTGACATTTCCCGCCTCCGACTCGGGCTCATAAATGATAACATACGATTTCGTTGTCTTAGCGCTCCCTTTTCCAGCTGAGAGCGTCACCTTGTTGCTCCCTTCTGAAAGTTCTCTCACCGTATGATTGTCTTCCATGGAAACAGAGCTTTCTGTCGTCCCGTCTGCGCGTTCCACGTTAATCGTCAGTTCCGTCTGTTTGCCGCCCAGGGTGGCGACTGCCGAGAAGGAAAACTCATTTTCCGGGGTCTCCTGACTGTTTGCAAGACTCGTCTCTATCCTGGCTTTCTCAACGTTCTCTTTGTTCTTTTCATAATAGATCGTATAGGATTTGACAGCGGAAAACGTCTTTCCGTCTGTCCCGCGATAAGTGGCTTTGACTGTGATCTGATTTTCTCCTTCCGCCAGTACAATCTCACCCGTATAATTTGTGAACTTTCCTTCATTCACTTTATTTTGAACCTGGAGCACCTTGAGTTCTTCATGCTTGTGCATAATCGTGTAGGTGTAATGACTCTCATACACCACCTCGTTATTCTGGATGGATGTCGTAAAATATTCACCCTTTTTGATCCCCTCGTCTCCCAGATTCTTATCATCCTTGTCTTTATCGGAAGAATTGCCGCCATCCCCATCGGACGCCTGGCTGCCGCCGCTTTCCTGCCCGCTCCCGGAGCTCAGACTGTTTGCGGAGGATGCATGATTGCCGGTATTGGCCTTTGACTCGTTCGCCTGCTGATCCTCCGCTGTCGGCTGGTCACTGGCATCCATATCGTTCTCAGCCGTCAGCGCCATGCCTTTCGGGGCCTCAGCCACCACTTCCGTAGTCCCGCTGAGCTGAACAAATGAGCTCTGGTCTGAGATTCCCTGAATCGGATTTTCCATGGCGGCTGATGCCTGTGTACTCAGGGTTCCGCATACGGACACAGAGAACAGAACCACAACAAGCAGCCCGACGGCTGCCGCTGTGATTTCTCTGTGTCTCCTTACCCATAAATTGATTTTCTGTAATATCTGGCCCATTATTTGATACTTCCTTTTGTTTCCGCTGAGTTGGCACCCAGTACTTTACTGCCGTTCACCGTGCGGTATGCACGCACCACATACGTATAGGTAACTCCTTTTTTCAGGCCTTTTTCGGTATAGGATGTCGCGCCCGCCTGGTTCAGCTGTACCACGAGCTGGTACTTTCCTGTCGCCGGATTTCTGCGGTAGATCTGATAGCCGCTTGCTCCGTTTACCTTACCCCAGCCGACTTTTATGCTGTTGGACGATGCCTGTCTTGCCGTCACATTCTTCACCTGTGCCGGTACGGGTTTCCCGCTTACGGTATTGCTGTTCGCTCCAATATATTTTTTATTCTTCACAGTACGGTATGCACGTACCACATAATCATATGTCCTGCCGGAGATCAGGTTGCCATGCAGATAGGATGTAGTGTTCCCGTTTGCAATCTGTGTGACCTGTTTCCAGGGCCCTGTTTTGGAACTTCTCTGATAGATCTGATACCCGCTCGCTCCGCTTACCTTTTCCCAGCTGATTTTCAATGTCTGGGAACCCCAGGACTGAACTTTGGAAAGCACCGTCTTTTCAGGTATCACAAGCGCAACACTTCTGACTGCGGTATAGGCGCCAAATATCGTCTTTCCGGCGGAATCCTTCTTGTAGGCACGCACTTTCACATAATACGTTTTCCCCGGTGTCAGCGATGTGATTGTCTTTCCTCCCCACATGGTTGTGTAAATATTCTTCGCATTCTTCATTCCGCTGTTATCGGCATAAAGGACATGATAGCCGGCTGCCCCTGAGGGTTTGCCTTTCACGGTGACCTTCATGCTGCCCGCCGCCGTATTAGTCAGACTGGAGATCTCCATTTTCCCCGGGGCCGTCACTTTGATCCATTTTGCATAAAGGGTATAGTCTTTATTGCTTCCCTTTTCTATCATGGTAATCCTGTTTTTAAAGTTCTTGTCTGTATACCAGCCGCCGAAGGTATAGCCGGCTCTCGTCGCATTTTTTAAGGTCACATTCCACGGTCCGCTGTACCTGACGGGATTGCTGCTGTTATTTGTTCCGCCGTTCAGCTGATAGGAAATCTTATAATTGTATACCTGGACGCTGCAGGACACTTTAAACTTTCCGACGCTTGCTGTGATCGTCGTCTTCCCGTTTGCGATCCCTGTCACTTTACCGGCAGCTGAGACCTGTGCCACCTTCGGATCGCCGCTTGTCCATGTCACTGTCTTATCATCCGTCGTATCTTCCGGAAGAAATCCAACCTGAAGCAGCGCCACTTCTCCTCTTGTCAGTGCCATGCTCTTCCTGTTGACGGTGATCCCTGTCAGCGGTACCTTGACATGTACCGCACAGGTAGCCATAATCCTTTTATTCGCTTTTGCTCTCGCTATCACTGCGGCATCGCCGGCACCAACTGCTGTGATCACTCCATCCTCGACGGTGATCACTTCCGTATCACTGCTGCTCCACAAAATCTCCTTACTCGTAAGCGTATTCTCAGGTTCATAGCCCACCGTAATCTCTTCTGTACTGCCGATGGCAAGTGTAATCTCTGACTCACTCAGTTCAATGCCTTTCAGCACCAGACCCTCCAGCCTGTCATACTCTGTCCTTGCATCGGCAAGCACTTTCAGCAGTTCCTCACTAATGAGGGACTTCTGAGCATCTGTCAGTTTATCGTACGACTTTTCCGCTTTCAAAATCGCATCCAGGCTGTCCAGTGTTACATTTCCAATCGCTTCAATCTTATCGATCGTCTTCTGTGCCTGCTGCCTGTTGTTGCGCAGTACAGAGAGTGCCTGCTGTGCTGCAACCAGATCGCTGAAATTTCCCACAAGCTGCTTCTGATTTGCCGTCAGAGAGCGGTATGCCGCACCGACTGCGACGATCTCTTCCTCTTTTTCGAGTGTTACCTCGCCGATTGCCGCAATCATTGCCTCGATTTCAGCCGCGACCTCCACATCCAGGTGCAGTGATGCCAGTATCTCCTCCAGTGCCACCAGTGAATAATAATTCTCTACCAGAGCTTTCTGAACATTAGTAAAACCGTCATACTCCGCCCTTATCGCCTGAATGTCTTCCTCGTCCTCAAGTTCCGCCGTTCCTCCATAATTCGAGATCTTCGTAACCAGCTCCTTGCTGACCTCGATATCTTCCCACTGTGCATTCTGCTGTGCCAACTCATTCAGCACTTCCTGTGCGTGTCTTATCACGTCTGCTTCTTCTGCTGTGATCTCCTGACGTTCCTCCCCGGACAATGCAATATACGCAGCCTGAGCATCCGATACGATCTGGAAACTGTCATCCTCTATACTGAGTGTCTCCGGTATTAACGCAATCAGATCACGTACATTCTGTATTCTTTCCGCCTGTTCTCTCAGCTGTTCCAGCGTCAGCTCCGCCGATTCAAGCAGCGCAATAGTACTTTCTTTTATCAGCTGCTGCTGTTCCCCGGTCAGCAGTTCAAAGGCTGCACGAGCTTCAGCGATTACCGTTTCTGATTCCAGCGTCACCTCGCCGATTCCCCGGATCAGAGCCGCTGCCGCATCGGCCGCTTCCTGGTTTTCCTGTAAGATAACCAGGCTCTCTTCCGCTGCGATCAGGTCGGCATAGTTCGTCACATAAGCCTTATCTTCCTCCTGCAGGGCATCATACGATTCACGCGCCTCCCTTATATAAGGTTCACGGTCTAAAGTCACCGGCATGCCGATGTCCGTGATCAGACTGATCACCACTTCCGCCTGGTCCATACTTGCTTCTAATTGTTTCAGCGCCTCTTCAGCAGATACCAGCTTCTCATAATACGCGCGGCAGGTAAGATTCTTTTGTTCCGTCACACTCATACTGTCATAGATCGCACGCGCCTGGCGGATGACAGAGCGGTCAGAAATTCTGATTTCCTTTCCCAGACTTGAGATCAGTACTCCAAACGGATTGATTTTGTCAAATGACACCCTCCAGCCCGCGTAATATTTCTGATCTCCATACGTCCCTTTCGGAACCGATGTCACGGTTGTCCCGGACAATTTATCAGCGGCGGAAGCACTCAGATACCAGCCGTTGAAAATGCAGCCCTCTTTCGTGATCTCATCTGCTGTCGGCAGAACGATCTCGGCATCCATCGGTGTGAACATGTCCGGCACCGTTACACCTTCCGACAATACTCCGCCGTTTAATTCCAGTTCCAGTGAAAAATCAATCTGACCGAACATGGCATACAGGGTCACATCCTGTTCCGGCATGGAAAGCGTTTCCCCCGGCCGGTACGTCGTTCCCGTTCCGTCCGCCTTCGTGTTCCATGCCACAAACGCCTCATCCCCCGTGGACTGCACAACCGGCAGCAGGACTTCCTCATACGGAGCGTAAGGTTCCGTACCTGTCGCTGCAGAGCCATTGCCATCGTAAGTGATATTGTATGTTTTCGCTGTCATCTGCGTATAACTGCCGTCCGTCATATCGGTCATATCATACAGTTTATTCTCTCCGTTCAGAAAACGGTCGTAGGAAATCAGGGCGTAAAGCGCCTGATCCGTCGCCATTGGATTGACCAGATCACCGCTTCCGCCTCCTCCGTCATCTCCCGCCGTGACGTGTTTGAATCCTCCCACCGCTTCGCTGGAACCGCTGTTTTTCTCCCAGTGCATCAGAATTGCGTCGATCATATTATTGCAGCGTGTGCCGTCCCATACGGCGCCTTTTGTGACAAACCCACATTCTTTTCCTATATTGGAGAGCACAACGCTTTCAGATAGCGGATCGATGCCAAGCTCCGTCAGGGCTACGATCACCTGAGTCGTCGACTCGGTATTGATGTCGCTTCCCCAGCCCTTAAAGCCCCCATTAGCCAGCTGCATCTGGTGCAGCGTATAGATACCGCGTTCCACCGCTTTGATAAACTCCGAATACGGTGTCGCTGCGCCGGACTCTTTGTATTTCAGTTCATCCAGATAATAGGGTGCCATTGCCTGCAGCGCCATTCCTGTGATGTCGGCATCAGCGCCGTTCTCAGCCGCATTGGCGTCATTCAGTGCCCAGCCTCCGATCGTCTTGTCCGAATTCAGGATCTCATGGCGCACGATATAATCCAGCATACGGCCTTCGGTGTTGATATCGCCTTCCTGATAATCAGAAGGTGTCTCGTACAGCTGATACCCGCCGGTATTCAGGGCGATCAGGCTGAATATCGGACCGTTGAGCCCCTGCCAGTACGTGTCATTATATGATTTTGACAGCTTATCCAGGAAGTCATAGCCTCCCACATCTGCCGGTGACTTGCCGAGTGCGCTCAGTGCAAGTATCACCCTGCACCACTCTGTAATCTTATATGCATGAAGTTCGCCGTTCTTACTCTGTACTGTTTCAGTCATACGCTGATAATAGTTTTGGAAATAATCATCCGGTATAAAGTTCAGATAATCCATTCCCGTATACATCCCGCGCAGCAGACTCATCACTGTCCATTCGCCGGCATTTGTGCCATAGGCCGGCTTTTCCACTGTCTCAAGTTCATATCGCGCGGCAGCATTGATATAAAAGCGCAGACCGGGCTTTTCATCTTCCCAGAATCTCAGCTGCTGGAAATTGTCATCCGCATCTGCACTTGCATTCCATGAAACCGCACCTGCTTCCATCAGGCATGCTGACATCGACAAGATCAGGACCAGCATGACCGCAGTCAGCCTGTGTATACAATGCCGCACGCTTCCCCTTCTTCTCAGATTATTTTGTTTTTTCCTATCCATAATTCGTCTCCTCCCTGCCGTAAGTCACTGTCCATATACATGTTTTACTGATTTTTGGCAACAAAAAAAGCATATTTTCTTCACCCGAAAATATTACTTGATTCGATCTATGGCAGTTCTCCTGACTTCGCTTCATCCTTGGGAATGCCTTCCCAGGCTCCTGGCCCAGTGGTATATCACTCCTTCGTCCGCGTTACAGTAGTGGTGACTGTTCCGGATTCACACCGGATTCTCTTTTAACGGATTTCTGCTTTCCTCCCTGCCGAAATCCGACCATAAATACTGATCTTATGAAATTGCTTACAGTATAGCACATCCTTTTTTTCAAGTAAACTGCAAAACCTGCACTATTTTCCCAAAACGGCGGGGTATTCCAAATTGGAATCCCCCGCCGCATTCATTAGTTGATACTTCCTTTTGTTTCAGTTGAGTTAGCGCCCAAAATCTTATTGCCGTTCACGGTACGGTATGCGCGCACCACATACGTATAGGTAATCCCCTTCTTCAGGCCTTTTTCCGTATAAGCTGCTGTATTTCCATTGCCGAGTTGTGTGACGAACTGATATTTCCCTGTTTCCGGATTCCTGCGGTAGATCTGATATCCGCTGGCTCCGTTCACCTTGCTCCAGCTGATCTTCAGGCTGGTAGAGGAAGCTTTTCTGACCGTTACATTTTTCACCTGTGCCGGTACTGGTTTTCCGCTCAGTATATCGCTGTTCGCACCAATGTATTTCGTGTTTTTCACCGTACGATATGCACGTACCACATAGTCATACGTATTTCCGCATATCAGATTGTAATGCATATAGGACGTTGTATTTCCATTTGCAATCTGTGTGACGTATTTCCACGGGCCGCTTTTGGAGGTCCTGTGATAGATCTGATATCCGCTGGCTCCGCTCACCTTTTCCCAGGTAAGTTTCAATGTCTGAGACCCCCAGGACTGAACTTTGGAAATCACTGTTTTCTCCGGCATCGCTTTGCCTGTGATTCCTGATTTCACATAATCTCCAAGCTGTTTCTCACCTCCAAGCGTATACACGGCACGCACAGTGTAAGTATAAACCGTTCCCGTAGTCAGTCCGGTGTCTCTGTATGCCGTTGTTTCGCGTCCGCTCACAGCTGCGATCTCTTTGTAACTTCCTCCTGCTGTCTTTCGGTATACCTGATACCCTTCTGCACCGTTTACGGATTTCCAGGTAACATTCACCGTATTATAATTTACTGACTTTACAGAACTTAATGTTACCGGACTTCTCATCACTTCCTGCAGTTCATACAACTTATCCTCTGCATCAAACAGCTTCTGATCATTCTCTACATATGCTTTCTGCATTCTGGTCAGTTTGTTGTAGGCTGTACGGGCTGTTTTAATTACATCCTCACTGTCAAGCGTCACCTCTCCGATCTGATCGATCAGTCCTATGACCTCAATTCCTGCCACCTCATCCCCGGAGAGCGTCACAGTAATTTCACAGGTCGCAAAGGCGTTTCCTGCTGTTCCATAGATGCTTGCGCTTCCAACTCCAACTGCCTTTACGATACCATTTTTGACTGTCAGCACGTCCGTATTGCTTGACGCCCAGCTGAACTTGCTCATATTGCCGTCCGCAGGCGTAAAATCAATAGTATCCAGAGAGATGCTGCTTCCTTTCAGCATACCGATTCTCGATGCACTGATGGTCACGTCCGTAACCGGGTTTGGCACCTCAACTTTACAGGAATACACGTTTTTGTTCTTCAGCTCTGCTGTAATTGTTGTTTCACCAAAGCCTACAGCTTTTACACTTCCGCTGCTCGAGACGGTCGCCACATCCTGATTGCTCGAGTTCCAGGTAATCGATCCCGTATCTCCTGATGCCGGCCATTTTATAATCTCATACAAAAAGTTTTTGTTCGCCCCTTTTGCAATCTCATAGACCGCCTGCGGGAACGCCACTGCTTCGATAAAGTTCTCATCTACGATTACTTCTGTGGAAGCCGTATGGCTGCTTCCGTCCTTCGTTTTGACAGTCAGCGTGATGACTGCTGACCCTGCCCCCCTGGACTTAACGGTTACGCTTGATGTGCTTGCCGACTCTACGGTCACGATGCTGCTGTCACTTGACTCGGCGCTCACCGTCAGCACATCCGTATGATCAGCCGGAGAAGTACTGAAGCTCAGCCAGCCTGATTTTTCAAGTCCCTGTATTGTTGTGCTCTCCTCCTTGAAGTATACACTCTCCACCGGAATCACTGCCGCCGTCACTTCACACACCGCCGTCAGACGCTCGTCATACGTTGCTGTGATTGTTGCCGTCCCTTCGCCGACTGCTTTTACACTGCCATAGCTGCTGACGGTTGCAACCGTTTCATCCGATGAGCTCCATTTCAGTCGTTTTGAGTCATAATCCGACGTGGACGGAGCTGCCTGCACCGACAGCGATGATGATTTTCCAATTCCCAGCTGCAGTTTGTCCTTATTAAGTGCAATACTCTCTACAGCAGGCACCTCGTGGACATTGACAACGCAGGTAGCTGAGAATTCACCCACTTCTGCTGTCAGATTTACCGTGCCCGCCTTCTTTGCAGTAAAGCTCCCATACATTGAAGAGCCCGTCACTTCCAGGATCCCGGTATCACTGCTTGTCCATTTCACAGAGGTTGATGCCGTAGTATTGGACGGAGACACGATCACTCTCACTGAGGAATTATACTTTCCTACATAAGCATCCACGGTTTCTTCTGTCAGCGTGATACCGGTAATCGGAATATCCAGGACCGTCACATCAAAGGAACGGCTGATATCGCCAAGCGCTGCTGTTATCGTCGCTGTTCCGGCGCTATTTCCTGTGATCTTCATCCGGTATCCCTGTGTTCCTTCCAGGCTGACCACTGCCGGGTCACTGGTGCTCCACTGCACCTCATCCCGGTTATCCGGCGCATTTACAGGCTGGAAACTGAGAGAAGCAGTTACACTTTTGTTGATGTTTAATGTCTTCGGCGGATTGCTGAAACTGAAATCCGTAGCATTAATCTTTTCCACCGAAACATGATAGGAGATACTCTCCTTTCCAATCCGCACGATCACATCGGCTTCACCTTCTGAAACGCCTTTGATGGTCTTATTATTTGTAACCTGTACAATGTTCGGATTGGTAGAAATTGCCGTTGCCGTCTTATCCTCTGTTGTATTCTCAGGAAGAACTGAATATGACAATCCCAGTGTCTTTCCAACCTGAACCTTCAGGTCTGTGCTCTGTCCAGGGTCAATGCCAGTAATCGGAACTTCTGCAACTGTCACTTCACAGCTCGCTGTAAATTCTCCAACAGTAACGGTAATTGTCGCTGTCCCCGCGCTGATACCGAGTATGCTTCCGTCACTCTGTACTGCAACAATCGCCGGATCTGAAGAACTCCAGTTCTCATCGCGCGGATCCGTTGTATTCTCAGGAGTATACAATACGGAAAGTGTTCTCTCCTCTGCTCTGGCGATGGTAACATTACTTTCACTGAAGGCAATCCCCGTCATTGTCACTTCCGGGACCGTCACCTCACAGATCGCCTTCATGCCGGCGCCTTCTGCCGTGATGGTCGCTTTTCCAACGCCCGCGGCAGTTACCGTTCCATCCGCTGCTACTTTTGCCACACTGCTGTCTGAAGACGTCCAGGTAAGCATGATCGGTACTTTTATATCCTCCGGCGTATATGTCACGTTCAATTTTTTACTGCTCATATTAGCCAGTGTGATTTCCTTTTCATCCATTTCCATGGAGGTCGGCGCTTCCCCTGACACTGCATTTTTAAGCGCCTCATACGCCGCATTCACCTCTTCCTGAGATGCCGGAAGATTCAGCATTACCGCGTTTGCGTCATCATACGCACTCTTAATCGCACCGTCGCCAAGCAGAGTCTCCCTGTTCTGCGCGCTGTTGACAGCCGCAATCTGTTCCGCCAGGTCATCTTTATTGGCACGCGCTTTTCCACTGTCCCCGCCGCCGGTTGAGTATCCGCCGCCGATATCAGAGCCATATGCAACCGTAAACTGCACGCGCACCACATCCCCGTCCGACAAATAGCTGTCAGCAAATCCGACATTTGGGAACACATTGTTCAGACAATACATCCAGCCTGATCCCTGTGCATAGTCAAACTCGCCCAGCTGGCCTTCTGTCCCTTCTGTCCAGGAAATACCCAGGTCTTTCAGGTCCTCATTCAAAGACGCATCTAAAATCAGATCTTTTGTGGCTGATTTCGGATTTCTGGCATTTGCCCCGATAATTGAGGACAGGTAAAAACCGCTGTCCACCGTCCCTGTATTGCTGTAATCGTAACCATTTGCCAGGATCAGGCGGGTCAGAGCCTGTGCTGCATTGTCGCCTTCATACACCGGTATCTTTACCGGCTCGATGATATATCCGCTGTTGATCGTCGTGGCTTCGATTCCCATCGTCGCATAGCCGATCAGCTCACCCTTTTCAGCCTTCTGGTAATTGATGGTGTATGTCTTTTTCGCTGTCCTTCCGGCGCCGTCCGCCACTGTGATCTCTACCGTGTGGTCACCGTTTTCTTTCCCCGAAAAATTCAGCGTATAACTCGTCTTTACATCGTCATTCCAGTTAAAATCAACGTTCTTGCCGTCAAATTTAACCGTAGCATCGATCTTATTTCCGTCACCATCCCGGGCAATGACATCAAACGTCTTTTTGCTGCCGCGCTGAACCATACCGTCCTCAAGCGTCGTCTCAATGGTAGGCATGACGGCTTTTTCCAGTGCCATCATGTAGCCGGAATCATTTTTATAGTAGATTGTTCCCTCGCTGTCGCAGATCGCACTGGTGATGCAATAGTTTTTCATGCCATCTTCAGGCGTATACAGGACACCGCTTCCCGGATCTGCTTCCGTAAGTCCTGGTTTGTCCTTTACGACATAGATCTCACCGTTTTTGGAATTGACGGTAAAATATGCATACACATAGCCGTCACTCTCGTACGCTGTTGTCAGCAGTGCAGAACTCTGCGGATAAGCAGTCAGCGGTATGGTATACGCTTCCGCTGCTGTACCGTCGGCCGCGAGGTCCAGTACTTTGATACTATGTCCGTCAGGGCTGAAGTTGCTCGCTCCACTGACACCAATATAGACCCTTCCGTTATAGATCAGCGGTGTACTGGTACTCATGCCTCCCAGTGCAAAAGAAGTCACTGAACTTTCATCAATCGTACCGGATTCCGACACTTTTGCCGAATACAGATACCCGCCTTTGGATGCAAAATATACGCGGTCTGTCGCCGCATCGTAAGCAATATCGGTCCGGATATCACCTACGAATCCGCTGACTCTGCTGATAACCTCACCTGTCTCTTTGTCAAAGGAATACAGGGATGCCGTATCGCTGGTGTAATTATTCTGTCCGTCATCCGTGCCCACAAGTACATACTGGTCAGTTGCATAAGCTCCCGCCCAGTATACGCCTCCTGCAATTGTCTGCGTCCATTTAGCAGTCTTGGTCTCAGTCTTCCTGGCGTCCGCCTTGACACATACAAAATTCGCATCCTTCGTCTCACTGTTCCAGAAACCTGTATAGATATATCCATCGGAATACCGGATCGGAGAATTCGGCTGTCCGCCGAGCTCATCTTTGTACACCCAGAGAGACTCCAGTGTACTTGCATTGAATGCCTGGATCCGTCCATTCGAGAGGCCGACAAAGATCATCCCGCCGCCGTATGTCGGAGGGACAATGGAGAAGTTGCTGCTTCCCGCCATCGTTCCCGTGGCGACGACATCCCCGGTCTCTTTGTTGATCTTGAGGAGGCTTCCGTCAAAATAACAGTACATGTATCCGTCGACAAGAATCGGCGAGCTGACTGCCTTCCAGCCAAAATCCGCACCGATTTTCTTTCCCCATTTCAGATGAGTCTCTGTTGAGGCTGTCGGCGTAAGCGCCTGAGTGATCGCCATATTATCCGGGCTGCTCCTGTAATCGTACCACTCTGCATCCAGTTCCGGAAGTGTGACATCGGCGGCCTCCTTCACCGTGACCGTCAGATACGGGGCTACCAGCGGCGTATCATATTCTCCGTCACATTTCGCCGAGACGTAATACGTTCCCGCCGTGTCAAACTGAAAGGTAACGTTGCCCCCGGCATCCGTTACAGCGCCTTCGACAGCCTCTGAGGTCCCCAGATACCCTTTTGGATCTGCCGCATCCGGTGTGATCAGTATCAGCTGGGCATCCTCCACAGCCTTTGTCTGCTGGTCGATCATGCTCTGCGCATAATTTCCAAAATACGCATAGCAGTATCCCTTTAGCTGCAGTGAAATATCTTCCCCCGCCTCTGCCTCAATGCTGCTGACCTTTTCGCCGTCCGCAAAAAACATGCCGTAGTTGTCCAGGTAGTAGTCGTCCTGATAGAAAAAGAACTCCACCTCATCGTCCTGTCTGAGCACGCAGTCATTTGCAGAATAACCGGTGTAGCCGTAGTCCGTCTCCACATCGTCGTGCGGCATGGCGCCGTTGACTGCGAAACTGATACTGCTGGTTGAAACGCCGTTCAGCTTTGTGATAAACCCGGCAGAATTGACCTCCAGATAATCGCCAATGTTTTCTTTTGTCACATCATACAGATCAATATGCATCTGCACAAGGGCATCAAGAGGTGTGATGTCTCCCTCGCTGACATTCGGTCCATATGTAAATCCATAGGATTTTGCCAGATTGGAGGGGATCTCTGAGGTCTTTGGAAGATAGAAGAATGTATCCCCCTGTTTCATCGACATCCTCACATTTGCCTTGCCTGCCCCCACCGTCACTTCCTGCGCAGCAGCAGGTGTCTGATGTTCCAGGCCGTCTGCGGCAGCCTCCGGAACCTCTTCCTCCGTCTTCTGCACAGCATCTTCCTGTTCACCCTCTTCCTGAAGACTCTCCTCCGGTTCGGGCTCGTCCTCCGACGATGGTTCCTCCGCGGAGGCATCGCCGTTCTCTGTCTCTTCCAAATCTCCGGCTATGGGAACCGGAAGGTCTTCCACCGCTCCAAATGCCGCAGTCGGAACAGACGTCAGGATCATCAGTGCCGCCAAAATCATACTGATGACCTGTCTTTTCAACTTCTTCATACAGATTTGCTCCTTTTCTCTTATTTTTTGACCACAGAAAAAAATGAAATTGCACAAAAAAAAGAGCCGTAACAGGCTCTACCTTTAAAAAGGGACCTTTTTGCATACAACAAATAAAGGTCCTGGATTCTCTTCTCAATCCGCCTTGCTTACGAATCTTTTTTCACAAACTGCGTTGTTGTATCCTGACTCGGGTTCATCCTACTAAAAGCGCCTTCCCGGATTTCATCCAGTGGCATCCTGCTTTGTTCGTCCCCCATACAGTAGAGATAGGCTGTCCCGGATTCTCACCGGGTTCCGTTTAAACAGGCACGCCGTGCCTGACCGCAGTTCTTATTCAGTTTATACTATGGTGTTAATCATTAATTTAGATGATTCTAAGTTATTTGTCAAGATATATTACATAAACCGAGTGTTTTTTTCGAATTTAAAAATGGGAGCGTCTTTATCAGACACTCCCATACCTCTCTGACAAATATCAGATTTTAACAACGCCTTTTGTAACCAGTGCTTTCTGTGCCGCTTCACAGATCTGTGTAGCTGCAGTTCCGTCATGTACAACAACGCCAGGTTTCTTTCCGTTCTGTACACAGTCCACGAATTCTTTCATCTCTTCCACGTATGCCTGCTGGAAACGTTCCGGGAAGTTACGTACACATTCCTGAACAACACCGTGTTTGTCATAGATCACTGCAAGATTCTTAGCCGGAACCGGGCTCACACGGATGCTTCCCTCTGTCCCGATGATCTCTGTCTCAATATGATAGCCGTGTACTGCAGCTCTTCCCACATGAAGCTGTCCCATGGCGCCATTCTTAAATGAGAAAGTAGCGCATGCTGTCTCAACATCGCCCTGCTCAGCAAATCTCGGATGTTTCACCGTGCTTCCGATCGCATATACTTCTTCCGGATCATCACCGAGGAACCAGCGCATCAGGTCGATATCATGGCTGGCCATATCCATCATGATGCCGCCGCTCTTCGGAACGTATCCGCTGTCCAGTAAGCTCTCTGCGTCCGCATCCGGGTCCACTCCGGTAGCTTTTACGAGGTAAGGTTTGCCGATTGCGCCTTCATCGATTTTCTTCTTCGCATATGCATAGGAAGGATCATATCTGCGCATGAAGCCGAGCATAAACACGAGATCCGGGTACTGCTCTACTTCTTTTTCTGTTGCGTAGCATTCGTCGAGTGTAACGGCAAGCGGTTTCTCGCAGAAGATATGTTTTCCGGCTTTTAATGCCAGTGAAATCTGCTCCGGATGAAATGTAGACGGGGATACGATCACGACTGCATCGATGTCCGGATCCTGACACATTTCTCCAAAGTCAGCGTATGTCTTAGCCACACCCAGTTCGTTTTTTGCATACTCAAGTTCCGCCGGAACAACGGAGCAGGCTGCAACCAGTTCAGCTGCCGGCACGCCAAATGCCAGATTGTTCGCATGTGCACGTCCAAGTCTTCCTAACCCAACAATACCAATTCTTACTTTCTTCATTCTCCAATTCCTCTCTTCACTGTGATTTCTCTCTTCCAAAGTTCAGATCTATATAAATCGTCCGCCGATTTATACATTAATCATATCATAACAAATCCTATTTCTCAATTCTTTCGTAATATTGCACAGATGTCTTTTTATTTTCACAGAATCTTCAGGTAATTATGATGGGCTGCGGACAGATTTTCACATTCTTGCTTGCCGCCTTATTCCCAGTTTTTGCAGACATCCACCCACTTTGAAAAACCTGAATATTTCTCAAGTTCAGGAATGGTGAGTTCGATTGCGCTACTGCTGCTCCCGCATGCAGGGAATACTGTCTCAAACCTTCTCAGTGATTCATCGAGGCACACCTGGACTTCACTGTTGACTGCAAATGGGCATACGCCTCCGACAGAGTGCCCAACCATATCTTCGACTTCCTCCGATGACAGCATTTTTGCTTTTGTATGGAAGGTGCCCTTATATTTGACGTTGTCTATTTTCGCATCCCCGGCTGTCACGATCAGCACACACCCGTCGTCCACTTTGAAGGAAAGGGTCTTTGCGATTCTTTTCGGTTCACATCCGACCGCCTGCGCCGCCAGCTCAACCGTCGCGGATGACACCTCAAACTCCTGTACTCTCTCCTCCAGTCCATACTGCCTGAAATATTCTCTTACCTTTTCAATCGCCATTTTTGTTCTCTCCCTGCTGTATACTCATTTTTTCACCCATCCCCGGTACGAGCGGTTCATCGGTGCTTCTTTTCCCGGATCCGCAGCCTCAGTCAAACGCTTCAGGCCGTCAGATGCAACCATGACAACGGTCTCCTCATGCATAAAATCTGTTATGTTGGCGTCAAACAACACGTTTGCCTTTGCCGGAAATTCTTCATCTCCGTCCCAGAACAGAAAACGGATCGGCAGGCAGGAAAATGCCATTGCCTGAAATCCCGCATCTGAATAGCGGATTCTCTCGAATCCCAGCTTTTCCCCCGCCTCCAGCAGCTGGTCAAGCCTGCCGCCAAACACACGTGCGAACGGATTCACCGTCTGCTCAAAAAATGCCTTTGTGAACACGCTTGCACGGGGCACATCCTGAAATGCCACCCACTGCCCGGAGAGCACCGGTTTTTCTTTGGAATAATAAAACAGATGGTAGATATCCATCAGTGTAAAAAAATCAGGAACCTGTTCCGGATTCGCTGCATCCGTGATGCTTCCGGTTTCCCGGTCGATCTCATATTTTCTTCCATAATAAATGACGGGCAGTTTTCCATGCTCCGAATAACCCGGAAGCCCCAGAGCACGATACCGCTCCTCATAATTCCAGGTTATTGCCTTCTTTTTCCAGTCCTCACGGACTTTTTCATAATTATCCTGATATTCCGCCATGGCGTTCCTCCCACTAAAAACTTCTTATCTTATCAGAATCTTCATCATTTGTTTTTTCGATCTCCTGTATGATAACGTAATAACCGGCCGTCTCATTTACCTTTACAAAGACCCGTTCTCCCGCTTTATGTCCCAGAATCGCCCTCCCGATAGGAGATTCTGTGCTGATCTTCCCATCCAGCGAGTTCCCACGAATGGACGTGACAAGCTTATACGTCTCGGTCTCATCATCGTCTTCAAAGTACAGCTTCACCGTATTGTTCAGCCCCACCTCATCCTCTTTGGAATCGTCCGTGACAATCTCTGAAGTCTTCAGCAGACGTTCCAGATACCGGATTCGGCTTTCGTTGCGGTTTTTATCCTTCTTTGCGGCATGGTACTCGAAGTTTTCACTCAAGTCCCCGTGTGCACGGGCTTCCTTCACCGCCTCCAGAGCCTCTTTCCGAACGACGAGCTTCCGGTGCTCGATTTCCTCCTGGATCTTTTTTATGTCCTGTTTTGTCAGTTGATTTTTCATTCTTCATCTCCGCCTTTTGTCTGTGTCAATGTCACCTTCACCATAACAGGGTTATGATCTGAATACGTAAAGCCCCGCTCCAGAGTCTTCACCCCTTCCAGTCTTACGTTGGGTGACAGGATAAAACCGTCAATCACATAATACTGTGTGTTTTCAGACTTCGGATCATACGGTTCGTTCAGCAGGCGCGAGGTTGGAACCGACGTATCATTTACAAAGCTCCACCCTTCACCGAGTGCCGACGTATCGATGCGTCCCGGCTGAAAATATTTATCATTAATCAGAGGATATTCCTCTTCGCCGGAACCGTCAAATGTCTGATTAAAGTCTCCTCCGGCGATACAGTAATTTCCTTTTTCATATTCACCCTGCAGAAAATCGAACAGCACTTTTGTCTGCGCCTCTTTGCCGGCTCCGTCATCGTAAGCCTCCAGATGCAGATTCACCAGCACCAGTTCTTGATCTGAGTCCTCCAGCTGAACACGTTCCACCAGCAGGCAGCGCTTCAGCTGTGCCACACGTACCGGCCATTTAAAGGAGGCGGGCAGCGCGATCCTCGTACTCTCCCGGCTGTCATACCGGCTGAGCGTTGTCAGTCCGCCTTCCACTTTCCCGATGGTCGGAATCGGATAAGGTACATAACTGCATCTGAAGTTCGCCGCATATGTCATCGCATATCCGGGATTTGCCTCCATCAGATAGTCTGCCTCATCCAGGTAATAAGACCGTTTGGAATCCCGGTCAACCTCCTGGAGGAATACGACATCCGCTTTTACATCATAGATCGTATCTGCGATTCCCTGCATATTGTCGAGTACAACTTTGCGTGATTCAACATTCACGGTCTTTCCACCGTCCATAAAGAAATCATGCGCTTTATCCAGTGCACCATACCCGATGTTAAAAGTCAGCACCCCCAGGCTGTCCCCTTCTCTGATCGTGTCAGTTCCCGTTCCGTTTCGTTTTACACGCTCCTGATCATCCGGCTGATATTCCTTAACCGTAAGATACGTGACAAGCGCTGCAAAACCCAGCACGAAAACTCCGAGTACCGCCGCTGCGGTTATGCATATCTTTTTCTTCATAAATACCTCTGTCACTCTGTCTGACATTCTTTCGCTGCCTCTCTATTATAACGCATGGAAAGGATTTTTGAAAGTTATTTCCCCTGACAAGCCTGTTATGCTATACTGAATGTATGAAATTTTCAGATTGTCGGAGAAAAACCATTATGAAATCAAACCAGAAGATTTATCCGAAACAGTCCAACTGGCATTATTATCTGTTCCTGCCCGCTGCTGCCGTCTGTTTTGTAATACTCGCCATCGTATATTTTGGTTCCACACTTTCAGTGACCGACTGGGAAAGTTCGGATGTACAGACCTTTAATTCCGGCTGGACCACTGAAAACGGCAGTGAGCTTACGCTTCCTGTCAATGCAGGATCAAATTCTGAAAATGCACTCACCATCGAAAATACCCTGCCTCAGATTTCCGGCACCACCTGGCTGGTCTTTGAAAATTCCTATCAGTCGGTGGAAGTGCTCATCGACGGCATGCGCGTATTTGAATACGGCATCGAACAGAAGCCCATTCTGGGCCAGCTTCTGGGAAATGCCCCGTGCAGAGTTGCCTTAACTTCATCAGACAGCCAGAAAACAATTATGATCCGTTTCACCAACAATTACAGCAAACCCGGCATTTACGTAAGTACCATGCATCTCGGAAGCAAAGAGGCGCTCATCGTCTCCACACTTCGCCAGAACCTTGGGCTGATCGTATGCCTCGGAGTACTCGCAGCCGTGGCAGGCATCCTGTTCCTGAGCAGTGCAATTTCCCGCCTGAAGGAACGAAATCCCTACTATACGCTGTTTCTTTATCTGGGGCTTTTCACTGCCTCCTGCGCGGTCTGGCTCCTGACAGATTCCTCACTTCCGGAACTCTTCACCCACAATGTCGTGTTTGTCTGTATATTGTCATTTTACAGCTTCATGCTGAACCCTGTGTTTATGCTGCTGTTTATTTCTGAACTCTGTCATAGCAGAGAACGCGGCGGAAAGATCCTTTGCTGTCTCATGCTGCTCAACATTATCATTCAGTCCGTCTTATATGTCTGCGGCATCGCCGACTTTCCTCAGATGTTGTTCATCAGCCACCTGTTTTTAGGGATCACGTGTGTCTGGCTATTGTATTTCCTGATTCGGGATTTAAAAATGAATCACTCTTATTACGCAAAAGTCATTCTCGCAGCCATCATGATCCTGACCGCCGCAGTCGTGATCGAGGTGCTGAGTTTTTATCTCGATTATTTTAAGAACAGCCGCAGGTTTTTTCGCTGGGGGCTGCTTATCTTCATCGGAACACTGGTGTTTCTTTCCTGGAAAAAATACATGGAACTGCTGCAGGAAAATATGAAGGTACAGACATATCAAAAACTTGCAATGACGGATTCTCTTACACATATCGGAAATCACGCCGCCTATCTTGAGAAGCTGGAACTGCTGAAACAGAGTTCACCCTCTTCCGGCAATATCCTGCTGGTCATGATGGATGTGAACTTTCTGAAGGAGACGAATGACCAGCACGGACATAATGCGGGCGATGTGCTGCTGAAGGGCGCCGCCAGGTGTATCCGGCAGACATTTTCTGACTTCGGAAACTGTTACCGGATCGGCGGTGATGAATTTATCGTTATCCTGGAAGGCCCTGACTGCAGCCCTGAGACCTACAGCAGAAAACTTGACCTTGCACTCGAAGAACACAATATAAATAGCCCGTTTCCGGTGTCTCTGGCGCGCGGTTACGCGTATGTTGACACGAGTCAGGGGGATATCACACAGAGTATTCAGGATGCCGTCCACAGAGCCGATCTGGACATGTACGAGAATAAACGGAAATTCCGCCAAACCTGATGCAGGGAACATTGCTCCTTTATATGCAAAGCAAACACCGGTCCGAAATATTTTTCGAAACCGGTGTTTTTGTATTTTCATTTATCGAGTCGAATAACCATCCTCTCTGTATGAATAAGATGCATCCTGCAGATTGTACAGGTAATGCACATCTACATTATAATATTTGCCTTTCTTTACATCAGAAACCACGTATCTATACGCCAAAAATGGTGTTTCATTCTTCCACCTCCACATATCTATCATGCGTTTTTCGTTTTCCCGCGTAAGCTTTTCAATGCCTCCCTCATAAGATACAATAGCTATTTTATCTTCACAGATTTCTCTGCCGAATATCCGCCAAATACCTGCTTACCGCTTACTTTCCGGTATGCGCGCATCCGGTAGTATACGGTCTGCCCTTTCTTCAGCCCTTTGTCCGTGTAAGATGTCGTGCTGCCGTTTCCAATATGGGCAGCATACTGCCATGCACCGTTTTTGGATGTCTTATAGTACAGACTGTAGCCGGTGGCTCCCGGTATCTTACCCCAGGTGACCTTTGCCTGTCCGGTTCCGGCTGTCACTTTCGAGATCTTCACGATCCACGGTACCGGCCGCACACTCTTTACCTCAGAATCAGCGCCAAAATGCTTGATACCATTAACCGTCCGGTATGCACGTACCACATAGTAGTAATCCCTTCCGGAAGTCAGTCCGGACTGAGCAAAGGACGTGGTGTTCCCGTTATTGATCTCTGTGACATATTTCCATGATCCGTTTGCCGTTATCTTATAATACAGGCGGTAGCCTGTGGCTCCGCTTACCTTGTCCCAGGTGATCTTTGCCTTGTTGTATCCAATGGACTGTGCATTTGTGATCTTTGCCCTCGCCGGCAGAACTTTCCCTGTCACGTTCGTGACATAATCACTGTAAACCGTACTTCCCCATTTTTTGCTGACCGCCTTAACCGCATAATAATATGTGTTTCCGGTCACCGCCGTCTTATCCGTATAGGTCAGTCCTTTCACCGTGGCTATCTTCTGGAATGTCTTTCCTGAAGCCTTTCGGTAAACCTCATAACTGTCGGCATTTTCATATGAGTTCCAGCTGACTTTGAGGTTGTTGATTCCGAGGGACTGTGTCTTTACGGACGGCTTTCCGGATACAAATGCATTCTGCTCCGCTTTCAAAGACTGAACCGCCGCCTCCGCATCTGTCAGTACCCCGTAATTGTCTACCAGTTCCTTTGCCTGCGGAGATAACCGCTCATAAGCATCGCGTGCTTTTAGCACCGCCGCCTCATCCTTCAGCGTCACCGTGCCGAGGGATGCAATCATATCTTTTACTGCCTTTGCCTCTTGTTCCAGCTTCTCTTTCCGAAGATCCGCCAGCGCTTTTTCCGCGTCTGCCAATGTCCGGCTATTTGTCACCAGCGCCTGCTCCTCTTCCGTGAGTGCATCATACGCCTCACGCGCCTCTTTGATCGCCGCCTCACTCTCAAGAGTCACGGTGCCGATCGCATCGATCTTTTGGATAACCTCAGCTGCCCTGTCATTCTCATCCGGGATGGCATCCATCAGTTCCCAATAGTTCGTAATATAGCTGCGCAGCGTCGGATCCGTAAAACCTGCCACCGCATCGTCATATGTCTGCTTTGCCGCCGCCAGCGCCTCATAGTAGTCATCCTGCCCTTTTTTCGCCAGTGCCGCGTCGATGGTGTCTTTGACAGACTGAATCTGTGCTTTCTGCTCATCGGTAAATTCCGGACGCATGTCGTAGAGGCTGCGCATGCCGTTGAAGTAGCGCCATGCGGCTACCATGCCATAATTCCCCTGGTCTGTCGCCATGTAATTCCAGCCGCCCCCCAGCATGTGCTCGTATCCGCCGCCTGAAAGACTGAAGCTCTGGATACCATCGATGAGTGTATTGCCATTTTTTATGAAGCGTTCGTCGGTCAGAGGATCGATTCCCAGCGACGTGATCGCCACCAGTACCTGTACCGTAGACTCTACATTGCGGTCCCCGTAACAGATGTAATCGCCATACTCCGTCTGGAGTTCTCCCAGGGCATCCAGCGCCTCGTCCACAACCTGACGCACCGTCACCGTCCGGGACTCACCTGTTTTCACATTGTCATAGGTGTATTCGATATCATCCCAGTAATAAGGAGCCAAAGCCTGAATGATCATCCCCGTCATATCAGGGTCTGACGCCGTCGCCGTCGGCCTGACATCCCATCCCACGTATTTTCCATCCACGCGGAGCTGCTTGCTTAAGATGGAGGTAATCAGATATTCATCGGAATACTGTACACTGTCAGGAATCTCATAGTCCAGCGTATTTTTGGCGAGCAGTGCAAATGCCTCTCCATTAACTCCCTGTTTTCCGGGTTCAATCTTACAGTTGTATGTCCCGTCTGCTACCAGATCAATCGGTTCTCCGTTATAGGTGCCAAAATTTGTCGGGTCTCCCCCGAGCGCTGCAATTGCCAGAATTGCCCTCTGCCATTCCGTTGCCTTGTCTTTAGACAGGACGCCGTCATTTTCCGCGTACATCTTTTCCATATACGCTTTCATTGCCTCAAGGAAAGCCTCTCTTCCTTCCTCATCCTTATACAGCATCTGCACACTTCCGTCCGGCTGCACATAACCGTACCGTCCCATGCCGAATGCCACCCAGTCCGTGTTGGTAGAGCTCACCTGGGAGAGATTTTTTCCAAGAATCTTTCCGGACGAATCTTTGTTGGACGCGATTCCCTGTGTAATCTGAGACGGCATCGCCTCCGTGATCGCGTCACGAAGCTTGACAACCGTCACCTTATAGCTTCTTGATACTTTGCCGTTTCTTGAAGTTACGGTATAGATCACCGGATCGGTGAAGTCCTGTGTTTCGCCGCTGCCGGGGACTACGGCTGCTCCATCGGATATTTTAATGTCGGGCGTTACTTTTGTCAGATCTGCTTCATCACCGAGACGCACCAGAATCTCGTTTTCCTCGATGCTGCCCTTTGCATCTCCCACAGAAAACTCATTGATCTGTGCCGTGTTCGTTTTAAACGGCTGTTTCTCGAAATTGCCGAAGAGTTTTACGTCTTCCCGGAATTCCCCATTTAAAAATTCCACATATCCATATGCGTAGCCCTCTTCATTCGGAACGTCGCTGCCAGTGATATGGATCTTCACAGTGCCTGAAAAATAGTCTGTGCTTTCCAATACCGTGTCTTTTGTATAATTGATCCCATTGATGGTGATACCTGCGAATTCATGATAAAATTCCGGCTGATTAAAGTACGTCATTCCCCAGGTAAGGTTTTCTACCGGTTCAACCGGCGCCCGGTTTTCATTCTTCAATTTCCGCAGCACCTGATTGTCCTGTGGCAGCAGGAAAAGCTCAGAACGCGCCCTCCATTTCTCATTAGTCTGATCAACTGTGAATTTGTAATAGCGTTTCCACTGAGCGGTAAAAACCACATCCTCCGGACCTATGGTATAGGTATCGCCCGGCTGGTAGGTATGTTCTCCGTCTGACCAGCCCGCAAAATCATAACCAAGTTCCCCGGAATGTTTGAATGTGTTCTCGGGCAATGCAAACGTATCGCCTTCCGGTCTGGCATCGATCCCCAGTGACTGGGGAGCTGTATCCTCCTCCGCCTTGAACCACACATCCCGCAATGCACTGCTTCTCCACTGTGCTGTGAACACCACACTCTTGTGAGGCATGGTATAGCTGTCCCCCGGCTGATAGATGTTGTCCCCGTCTGACCAGCCTAAGAAATCATGGCCTTCAAATGTATAGGGGTTATCCGGAAGTGAGAAGGTATCTCCTTTCACCTGCTGCAGCGCAGGCGGATTCTCTCCGCTTCCCTCTTCCGTCTGAAAGGTCACGGAAAACGAAGTATCCTGGATCTCTTCAAACTCCGGGACAACCTGAACAACCGGTTTCCTCCAGTTATGCTCCGAACGCAGTAACCGAGGCAGCACGAATCCATTTTCGGCTTCCGTCACCGCCTGATCCAGTTCACTCGCCAGATCCATATTCCACGACCTGCTTCCAATCGATTTCCACTGTACAAACCGATAGCCTTCGTCGGCAACCGCCCGGATAGACACATGCTCTCCTGTAATCGGGTATTCATTGTCAATCTCGATGCTGCCGCCCGTCACCTGACTCCCCAGCTGGATCTCCGAATCGAAATAGGCAACTACCTTGAATTCCACGTCATTTTCCGGCATCTCGAAAGTAAATCTGCCGCCGTGCAGCGCCACATCGAGCAGCTCAGCTTTTTGTTCTTCAGTCACATCCAGCCCATCAGCACGGACTTCAATCACTCTGGCTCGGAGAAGATCTTCTACTCCTTCGTTCAACCGCAACGAATGCATTGCACCCGGAGTCCCCGCGTCTACCCCCTCCTCCATACAAGCCCAAGCGCCTATCGTGCTGGAGCCATAAGATAAGCTGTCGCCTATATCATCCGCCGTGTAACTTACATAAGGCTGACAGTCTATACGATAAGTCTGCTGTTCTTCCTCCGCTGTCATTACTTCCGTCTCCGGAAGTTCCGCTGCCCATGCCGGCACCGCCGTTACCAGCATACAGGCCGCCAGCAGCAGGGCTGTGAATCGTTGCTTTCCTCTTCTTTTCTTCACATTAGCTCTCCTTTTAATGCCCAAAAGGGCTGCCGCACAGCCGGATATCCCGGCTGTGCGCAGCCTTTTATGACTATTTTTCTACAATGCTTAGCCCCAAACGGTACTGTAATCTACAATATATTTCCAGTCGATGATCGCATTGTCATTTAATACATAATTTCCTGCGCCGACCATCGGAAGTTCGCCATTTGCCCAGTACATCCAGCCGCTCATAGAACCACAGGTAAACTCGCCCAACGGATAGAGAATGCTGTCTTTTGTTACCTCCATACGGGAGATGTAATTATTTGCCGCCCCGATCGGATTGATCGCTGCATAATATGCTCCAAATGCATTGTCTGTGTCTTGTGTCACGAACTCCAGTGCATCCATGACTGTAGAGCCTGCAGGCATTGAAAATTCCAGATATCCGGTAGCGTCATTCTGCGGAACGCGGATATTCTGTGCAGCCAGTTTGATCGAAGCATCATTGTTTGCCGTTCCGTATGCTTCCGCCTGATCTGTGCGGACAGCAAATTTTACATTTACGTTGCCTGTGATAACGGCACACACACGGTATGTTCTGGTAACATTGCCAACCGTGACCGTCAGAGTCTTGCCCTGGTTCAGGTCGACGCCTGTGAACATTTCATAATCAGTATTATCTTTTGTTATTCCGTTAAAGGTGATCGTGCCGGCGCTGTTTAATTCCACCTCCACATTCACACTGTCCAGATTGGAGGTCGTCGGCAGGATCGCATCGAAGTAATACTTCGTATCCTCCGGATAGCCCGACCCTTCCTCCGGTGTCACCGTGTTGAACGAATAGCTCGCCGGTGTGTCAGTATCCATGTAAATTGAACTCACCAGGCTGTCCGCCGCGTCCGTAGTGGATGCAAACGCCGTCACCGACGAAAGCATCATGGTCAGTCCCATGACCAGTGTGAGCATCACTGCCCAAAGTTTTTTGTTTCTTCTTTCTCTTTGCATAATTTTGTCCTCCTTTATGCATTGGTTTATTTAGCCTTAACCGCCTTTTCCGCGGAGTATGCTCCATATATTTTGGCGCCGTTCACCGTACGGTATGCCCGCACCTTATAGTAATACGTCTTGCCGCTTGTCAGTCCTTTGTGTGTGTAGGAAGTCGCGGTGCCCTTACCGGTCTGTGCCACGTAATGCCACGGGCCGTTTTTCGAAAACTTGCGGTACACCTGATAGCCGCTGGCACCGTTTACCTGGCTCCAGTTCAGCTTCACCTGCCTGCTTCCACCTGTTCCATTCATGTTCTTCACCGGTGCCGGAACCGGTTTGGCGCTGATCACCTGCTTCGACATTCCGCCAAACACGTTTTTCCCATTCACGGTGCGGTATGCACGCACTTTATAGTAGTATGTCGTACCCGACGTCAGCCGGGTGTCCATATAGGATGTCGTGGATCCGTTTCCGATATGTGCGACATATTTGTAGGCGCCGTTTTGTGACGTGGCGCGGTAGATACAGTATCCGTTTACGTTGTACCCTTTCTCCCAGCTGACCTTCAAAGTCTGGGATCCCCACGGCGTCACCCTGCTCAGCACCGAATAATCCGGCATCGAACCTTTAACCGTCACCTTACAGGTCGCCTTCTTGTTTCCATCCGCAGAAGTGGCCGTTATGGTCGCCGTGCCGTCGTTGACCGCCATCACTTCGCCATCCGCCGCCACCCGTGCAACCTTCGCATTGCTGGTGGTCCATATGACCTGCTGATTATCCGCATCCGCCGGAGCCAGGCTGGCAGTCAGGCGCTTCTTATCCCATTTCGTGTTGAAGCTCAGCGATGTTTTATCCAGCGAGATCCCTTCTACCTTCGTGACTTCTTTCGTCAACGTCACTTCCTGCGGGCTGCCCGCATAGTCCGGAAGCACGCCGTCCTGCTCCTGCTCAGAGAACACCAGCACCCTGTATCCGTTCTCCTCAAAGCCTTCCGGCAGCGCGATGGTTCCGCTTCCGGCTGCATGTTCTGACGTATCCGCCACCTTCTCATAGCTTATAATCTCTGCCCCTTCACTGTCCGTGATAACGGCGGATACCTGCTGGCCTTCACCGACGGTAGCGCCCTCGAAGCTGATGGACGCCGTATTATTTTTGAACGAGGCAGAGAGGATCTCCACCTGTTGACTGTCATCTTCAAATGTCAGCTCCCATGCGCCCTCTTCCTGCGCCGGCTCCGAGAACAGAATCTTCTCTATCTCCAGCTGCACCGCCGGCATAGCGCCTCCGTTTATCCCGCTTCCCATTCCCACACTTCCATCTGTAGAAAGCGACCAATAATGAGCCCTTGTCCCTCGCGAGGACCGCAGGGTTGCCTTTCCAAAACCATCCCGTATGGTCGCTCCCAGATAAGCCGCATAGTCTGTTACCAGCACCCTTCTCGAATCCGAAGGTCTAGTCGATGTCTCAAAGCCGTATGCGGTATTTGTCAGCTCGCTGCCGGAAGGCGCAAATACTTTCACCCCGCCGACATCCGGCACCAGCTCAAAATCCAAACCCGCCTGATATCCCGCGCCTGACGTGTCAGCCAGCATGCTCAACTCCCGTTCTGTGAACGCGGCGGCGGCAAAGGTGGTGTTCAGCCATTCCTTTAAGTAACTCTCCTCCCAGGTTGCGACCTGGGGCTTTTCCAGATAGTAGTCGCACATATCCAGGATCTGATCGGACAGCAGATACATGGCATCGCCCTTTTCCTCCGCGTCCAGATTGGCGGAGCTGCCGGTATCGAGCACCTTCCATTTAATCGGCTCCGTCAGGAACTCCCCCGTGTCTTCATCCAGCGTCTGCTGATACTGCCCCAGGTAAACATAATCACCGTCCCAAGCGGCGGCACCCTCTTCCCCGGGCGTCGGGTTTGCGATCCCGTCCACACCGAACTGCAGGGCACACGCGGATTCCTGTTCATCCGCCAGCACCGGAATCGCCGGGGCTGCAGCCCCGCCCACCATAACGGCGGTCAAAACTCCCGTCATCGTCCGGTAGAAAGCCCTCGGGCTCCTCCGCCCGTATTGTTCTGTCGTCTGCTGTAAGTTCTTTTTCATGTCGTCCTCCTTCTCTTTCATCCTCCGTCTTTCGAGAATGTTTTATATGAATGTTTTATATATCGGAGCAGTGCCCCGCTATAACCGATATCCTTCACAGCCCCGCCATGCCATTTTTCCACTCCAGCGCCTTCTGCTTCTTGCGCATCTGTCCGCTGTCATTCAGATACGGCAGCCCTGCGGCCTCCATCACCCGTTTCCAGGTCCGAAAGCGTTTTTTCAGGCTCCCGGCATTCGGAACCTCCTGTTTTGTCGGAGTATAACCGAGTGTGCGGTACATCTGCAGCACCACATGCAGCATCTCCCTGTCTCTCGATGTCAGTGTTTCTCCCGGCTTCCAGTAGTTTTGTTTCTCCCTGCGGTCATTTCTCTTACCATTTTTCATTTGGACTCCCTTTACCCTGTTGATTTTGTCAGCGCACGGCATGAGTCCGGTTCGTTTTTCAGTCATTTCAGGTAAGTAATCGCTGGATTCTTGCAGAGTATTTTTGATTGACGGGGAATTCCGCCGGTATCTCCTGCCAACTAAAAAAGGAGCCCGGCAAAGGCTCCAGTTAAAAAGTGCAGTTTTAAAACCCGGCATCAACTTATGTAAACCTCTCATCATAGATTGATATTGGCCGTCAGCCGGATATTGTTGCTGCGCGGAGAGTTTAACCTTCCCTCAAGAAACAACAAATCTCCCCTTACGGGGAGATGGCCTGCACTTCTTTATACTCTATTCGCCATGCTTACGAATATCTTTTTCACAGATCACGTTGTTGTATACTGACTCAGGTTCGTCCTACTAAGGCGCCTTCCCAGAATTATCGCTCCAGTGGCATACTGCCCGTTCGTCCCCCACACAGTAGAGATAGGCTGTTCCGGATTCTCACCGGATTCCAGTTAAACAGGTGCAAGCACCTGACCGTGATCCTTATCTAATTTTTATGTTCTTAATCCTTATGTTAGCTTTTATTTAACATACCACTATTTACTGAAAAATTCAATCAAAAACTTTGCATATAACAAACCGGAATACGACAGAGGTATTGCATGATCAGTCTGTACAAAAAATATTTTCAATAACCTGCCCCCCTGTCTATCACACTGCCGTCCACTGCGTTCAATGTAAGGAAAGACTTAAGTGCAGCCGGGTGATCTTCGCTAATATCCGTATCTATGCTTTCTCCATAGTATCCCATAAAATCCCAGACCGGCAGATAATAATACTCATCACCCGCGCCTGCTCTGGCAACCCGCATCATGGAAAGCGTCACTTCGCTTATGGTAACTTCCCTGTGTTCCTCATCAGCAGAGACCTCCGCTTCCGCCTGCAGCGGCAGAATCACACGCGCAGTCCCGATGATCTCCTCATAAGTTTTCACCGCCACGTCATCATTGACCGTCTCAAGCATCCTGGGCGGGCATTCCCATTTGAAACCGACCACGCCCTGATCATTGACCATCACCTGAATGGTTTCCTGTCTCCAGGGTTCCCCGTCATCTCTGCCGTCACCGCCAAACGCCTTTGTTCCCACAAAGTCACTGACAGGCAGCCCCGGTACGCCGCCGATCAGCCTGCTCAGTGTAAAAACATAAGTCTCCCGTCCATCTGCCGATGTCTTCCCCGCCGCCACAATTTCACATTCGGATATGCCGCAGTCCAGGGCAGTCTGCAGAGCCGCACGTTCAGCCTCCTCCCTCGACATGGAAATGTCAAGCTGTTCCATATCCTGCAGCGGCCGGGCAAATGAAAAATCGTGCCCCGACACATCGTATTCCATTCCCGCACCTGTGATCTTGTCAGCATCGCGGTCATTGTAAGCGCAGAATTCCATCGGCGGCGTCTGTCCGTCTCTGATATTGACCGATTCACCGCCGGAACCGTTATCCTTCATCTCAATTTCTGTGACTGGAGATTCGCCTTTTGATACAGTCTCGTAATCTGCCTCCAGCTGGGTGATCATATCCCCGAGCCAGGCAATTTCTTCTTCCAGGTCCTCCACCGGCGCGGGCTGCGGACCTTCCCCGCCGTTTTCTTCGGGATACCCCCCATTTTCTTTCAGGTACTCCAGATTTGCTTTTTGTGTTGAAATTTCAGACTCCAGCCAGTCCTTATCGCTCAATGAATTGTCATAAAGATCGGCATCGCCGAAAAATAAATCAACCGCATGTCTCACCTCATCCAAAGTAAAACCGCGAGGCACACACGACACAACCGATAATTGCTGCTGATCCGGCACATGAATCCCGGCATCCACATGAATGCGGACCGCCCCGTCTTTTGTCTCTAATTCCTCCTGCCATCTGCTGCCGGCAGGCTTTTCCTCCCCGGCGGTATTCACCTTCACCAGTTCCTTCTCCAATGCTTTGATGCCCGTATTAGCAGCGCTTTCTTTCACCGCCGCAGACTGACACGCAGAAAGAGACAGGACAGTGACAAGCGTTAATACAACTGATATGATTCGTTTCATAAAACCGGCTCCTTTCTAACTGTTTTTTTATTGTTATCAGTAACACCAGCCTTATTGTAATATCCTCCGGGTTTTCATGTATTCAGCAGTATATGATCAAAGTGTTATTTTTCAAAAATGATACTGACTGCAGTGCCTGCCCCCTGACGGCTTTCAATATGAAGCCGTGCCTTATGCTTCTTAAGGATCAGTTCACAAAGTGCGAGTCCGAGACCACTCCCTCCAGCCGGCCGGCTGTATGACTGATCAGCTGTGTAAAAGGGCTGTGTAACCTTTCCAATCTCCGCTGCCGGGATACCTCTGCCGTCGTCCTGTACCAGAATCCCTGTCAGACCTGCCTCGACGGAAATATGTCCGGCTCCTGCCTTGCGTGCGTTATCAAAAAGATTAATGAGCACACTTGCCATCATATCGATATCCATGTCAAAGAATATGTTTTCTTCGCCTGTCAGCGTCAGCATGATGCCCTCTTTTTGTGCTGCCGCTGTCAGCGTATCTCTTACAGCATCGTACAGCTTTGACACGGGCTGCCTCTCAATCCTGGGCGGCTCACCGTCCTGCAATGTGATGAGACGCATCATTTTCTGCGATAACCGCTCGATGCGGCGGCACTCGCGGTTAATATAGGCGACAGCGTCCGCCGTTTGTCCTGGGGTCAGACTGACCTTCATCAGGGTTTCAGAATAACCGATGACAGCAGTCATAGGTGTCTTCAATTCATGCGTCAGTGCCGCCAGCAGCAGTTTTTGCTGCTCTGACGTACCCTCCAGAGTTTTTATATGAAGAGAGATCGCATCCGCCATCCTATTGAAGCTGGTACCAAGCTCAGCGATCTCGTCTTTCCCCCGGATCCGAATACGGGTATCATACTGTCCGTCTGCCAGCGCGGCGGCATTCTTTCCGAGTGCGCCAAGCGGGCGCATGGTACGGCGAACCAAAACGGTTATCGTCACTCCGCAGATGAGTATCGCGGCAGCAGCTATTAATGCAAACCAGACAGCCAGCCCTGCAATCCCGCGGTATACACCGGTGATATCCCGCACGAGATAAATTTCATGTTCGTAGTTGAGACTGTCTCCCAGTGTGCGGCTGTAATGCCCTACGGCGAGATACTGACGTCCGTCATAGCTCACGACCGCACTGGGCCAGAGAAGCGCTTCATCCGGAACTGTCCGGTTGTCATCTCCTTCTTCATAACTCTCTTTTAAATGGGGCAGTGAAGACCTGGGATCGATCGGGCAATCGTTGTACATGACCCCTTCTCCATTACTCAAAATATAGTGTGCACCGCTGACCGAGACACTCGTGTATTTCCGGAATACGTAGAGAGCGAGGCTGTTTTTTGCTGTTTCCGACATGCTGTTATCACTTACGGCGACATCCATCTCGGCATGAAACGAGCTGCACAGCATCTTCAGTTCGGCAATCCCGCTGTCTACGGCACCGCTGACATGGTTTCGGGACGTTGTGATCAGCAGGATGGCGCAGCAGAGAATAATCCCCGCCGTGGTTATGGCTACGGAAATCATGGTAACCTTCCTGGATATTTTCATGGGCGGTCTTCCAATCGGTATCCGATCTTCGGAACACTGAGAATATTGAGTCCTGTCTTCCTGCGAAGCTGAGCGATATGCACATCCACAGTACGCGTCTCTCCCATATAATCCATTCCCCACACTTCTGCCAGTATCTTTTCCCTGGACAGCGCCACATTTTTGTTCTTTGCAAGCAGCACCAGAAAGTCAAACTCCCGCGGTTTGAGACTGACCGGCCTGCCATTTCGTTCGACCACGCGCTCCTCTGTCTTAATCTCCAGCTCGCCTGCGGTAATCGTCGTATCTGCATTGCCACGGCGTTTCAGCACTTTTTCGACGCGCACGAGAAGCTCCAGCACTTCAAACGGCTTTACGATATAGTCTTCCGCACCGCCCTTTAATCCTCGGACCTTGGATTCAATATCATTTTTGGCAGTGAGATATATGACGGGGATATTTCTGGCGGCAAGCGGCCCCATGAGCTCGAATCCGTCTATTCCCGGCAGCATGATATCGACCAGGGCAAGATCAAAATGCTCGCCGCTCTCAATCATCCCAAGCGCGGCATGGCCCTCTAAGGCAGGCCTGACCTCATATCCCACCACGGAAAGGTTCATACATATCAGATTTGAAATGGATTCACTGTCTTCTATTACAAGTATCTTCGCCATACCTATATACCTCCGGTGCTTGATCTGCAGTTATCTTTCATTATACAGCATCTGATATTGTCAATGCCACATTGATATGTAAGCAAAATGTAAACGCGCGGTCAATCCATATTCCTGATATAAGTATTGATCGGGTTCAGCAGAAAAGTTGCCGGTTGAAAGTGGTCGCTGGTAACGAACCCAAACGGTCCGTTCAGGGTATCCACGATCCGGCTGACGACAAGGGAACATATCATCTCCTCGTTATGAATATTGGCGTTCGATACTCTGATGTCCGGGTCACCGTGTATCATCCAGTCATTGGTATCCTCCTCACCGGTCTCATAAACCTTTCCGATACTTTCCGTTTCCAGGCGGATGCCTTCTTCTGTCTCGGCGACCGCCTTTGCTGACATTCCAAGAGTCTCACCTTTCCTGATCACCCTGACCATCGTGGAGGAATATACCTCCTTTGCGGCAATGATCGGCAGATTAATCTGTCGATGCGACCTGATCGTCAGCCCCAGTTTTGCACAGAGCCAGCAGTTTGCATTCCACATGGGAATCGCGGTAAACTCACCGCTGTTGATCAGACGCCTCTGTTCCACGTCAGTGATATGATTGCGGGATCCGATTTCCCGATGAAACTCTTCTTCCGTGAGGCCCACGCCGTGATGTCTCGCCAGGGCAATGCCATAATCATCTACATTGTAGGATGCCTGCCCCGTGATTGCAGTGATCCGATGAGCAGCACCGCATGTGGCCGCAATCATACTGCAGTACGCCAGATCCGGAAATCCCGAGCTGGAAACCGTACAGGCGTGTGCCTTTGCCGCCAGGTCGATCTCCTTAGTGATCGCAGGCGAAGAAGTCCACGGATACAATGCCTCATCACAGGTAGTCACAACACTGACACCGTATTCGACACATTTGAGAATGGTATCCCTCACATCCCTCATCAGACTCTTCGTGGCAACAATGGCGCAATCGGGTCGGAGCTGTTTTATACGCTCCTCGATTCCGTCGACCGGCTCGATCTTCAGTTTGTCGTCGCATCCCGGAATAAAACTTCCTGTTTTCAGAGGATCCGCGTCAAAGATACCTATGATATCCGCCCCGGACTCAATCATATAAGAAACAATCCGGCATCCCATTTTTCCATAGCCAATCTGTATGATTCGTACTTTTCGATTCATTGTATTCTCCTTATCCTATATTCAGATGCACAACGTGACAAAGGGCTGCTGCCTGATGCAACAACCCTATGTCTTATAAAAGAAGTGAATTCAAATGTCCCGGCCGGCCTTGAGCAAAGGAGCCGGCCGGGAGGAGGTATTACAGTTCTTCCAGAACCATCTTGCGGATGTTTCCGAGGAAGTCTCCCATTCCGTCGCCGTGGTCAAACAGGCGCTTCTTCGGGGATACCCCGCAGAACCCGTACGTCTTCAGGCGGCTGAATTCCTCACAGGAGTAACCGCCCCCTTCGTTTCCGATTCCCGTACTCTTTGTTCCCCCGAACGGCTGGTCGTTGTGGCGCAGTGCAGATGAACCGTTCACCCATACCGCCGATGCCTCGATCGCCTCCGTGTAATAGAAGCTTTTCTTCATATCACTTGTGATCACAGATGCACTCAGGCCGTATTTCGATGCGTTCGCGATCGCAACCGCCTCTTCGTCCGTATCGAACGTGATGATCGGCACTACCGGGCCGAATACTTCCATGTCGGTCGCGATGTCCATGTCCGCCGTCACGTTGTCCAGGATGGTCACATCCATCGCTGCACCGTCGCGTTTCCCTCCGTACACCAGTGTCGCCCCCTGGTCTACCGTATGCTGGACCTGCTCCACCACTCTCTGTGCTGCTTCCTCTGTCACCAGTCTTGTCAGCTGTGCCTCAGGGTCTGTCGCATGGCCCCTCTTCAGGGAACTCACGAATTTCACCAGCGCTTTTACGAATGCGTCATGCGCACGTCTATGTACCAGGGTACGTTTCGGGGAGGCGCATACCTGTCCGTTGTTCTCGATGATCCGTCCCCATCCGAGGCATTCGATCGCTTTTGCCAGCATCTCCGGATCGTCTGCACATTCCTCCGTCACGATCAGCGGGTCGTTTCCGCCAAGCTCCAGCACAACATCTTTGATGTCCTCTGCCGCATCCTTCATGATCTCTGCACCTGCGGCCGTGCTTCCCGTCAGTGCCAGGCAGTTGACCTTCTTGTTCCTCAGCAGGTTCTTCCTGCAGTCCTCAAGGTCTCCGCAGCAGTAGAACAGCACGTCTTTCGGTACCCCCGCCTCATGTGCCAGGTCTACCAGCTTCTTCACGCACAGCTGTGCCTTGTCGGAAGCCTTCATGATGACCGCATTTCCCATCAGCAGCGCCGGCGCCACTTTCTGGAGGGTCAGCTCTGCAGGGTAGTTGAACGGCAGCATCACGACGACAACGCCGAGCGCCTCCCGGCGGACCATGACCACGTCGTTCTCATATCCCTCGGAGCTGTCCTGCAGGACTTCACCGTAGAGATGCTTTCCGTGTTCGATGTTGGCGCGTCCGATCTCTGCGGCATAAGTGGTCTCCGCCCTGGACTGAAGGATCGGTTTTCCCATCTCCAGCGATGCCAGCCTTGCGATCTCATCCCTGTTCTCATCGATCAGGTCACAGTACCGGTAAAGGATCTGGCCTCTCTCAAAGAGCGGTGCACGCTCCCAGTCCGGCTGTGCGTCGAATGCCACGTCCACCATCTTCGCCAGCTCTTCCCCGTTGTACCACGGTGCCTGTCCGACTACCTCGTTCGTCGAGATGTCAATAATGTCTCTCATTTCCATGTTCATGTCCTCCATTTGTTTTATTTGCTGTTATCGTTTGTTTATCTCCTCAGCTATCTCATATACTTTTTATAACACATATAATAAATATTGTCAATACTTTTTCCGAAACTTTTTATAACAATTATATTAAAAGAGTCATTTCCCAAATACCACGATTCCACGAAGCCGTTTCAATTTCTCCTGCTCACATCTCAGCAGCTCAGAGACCGATGCATCCGCTCTGTGCATATCCTGTACAATGCTGACCGGATATCTGGGCTCCGCCATGACTTCGCATATCCTATGCAGTGTCAGCTTCCTGTGATTCTTTTTATCATAGATATTTTCCAGCACTGTATAAATCTCTTTCGCATTTTCAAGGCAGGTCTGTGATAAATGATACAGTGCACCCGGAGTCGTATCCTCAAAATATGATGGTATCTGATATGGCAGCACCGGATTGACGGAGGCAAGTTCCACCGCATAGAGATTACCGGCTGACGTTGTTCGGATGCTGTCGCCTCCGATAAACGGATACAGATCCGATGCCATGACCCAGGCCCTCATATTGGGAATAAAATATGCCGATCGGATTCTTTCTCCCCTTTCCCAGGCCATATCCTGCCCGCGTCCGGATAAGATTCCCACAATGAAGTCACTGACCTCGACCTGCTCTTCTTTCAGAATCTCATTGATCTTATCCCTGCGATACCCTTTATGAAACAGATCATCTACCAATATGACCGGTCTCCCGAAAGAATGCAGCGTCCGTACCTGTGTCCTCAGCGATGCATGATGCGGAAATTCATGGATTTCAAAATCGCTCAGATCCTCATTGTATCGTTTTTCTGTACAAAGTTCCTTCGTAACGGTATTCGGAATGATTTCACTCTTCAGAATCTTTCCAAACGGCACGCACAGTTTAGGACCGCATACTTCCCCGTTTTCTCTGATATCAGAAACGGAATTCGCCTTTTTGATCAGCTGCACAAGTCTGTGATTCAAAATGTCGGAATCAAAATTTAAAATCAGGTTTCCCGGATATAAATCCCGCATAGCCTCCTGAAGCCGGACCCTGCAATTCCAGAGCGTTTTTTGGAGTACTGCATCATCCGAAAACGGTTCACGGATATATGCATAGTTATCATATATCATCACCATCGGCCTGCGCATATCCACCATGCGGCAATTGGGATATTCCACTGTTTTGACAAACCCGTTTGCGTTCAGCAGACCTGCATTTGGAATATCTTCCAGACATATCGCGTAAGAATAGCCCTCTGCCTGGCAGCTGGCCAGCATTTCCGTCAGTGCTGTCATGCCGTTGTTTTCTATGAGGTTCTCTGTTCCGAATATTTTGGTAATACAGATGATATTGCCGGACAGGCGCTTCCTGATAAAGGATGCGAGATGAATATCCAGACACTCCTGGTACAAGTTCATCGTATCAAGCACATGAAATACTACACCTCCGCAGATTCTGCCTTCTTTTCGTCCGTCCAGCAGCAGAACCGCCTGATCGGTATCCCTCTCCGGATCAAGTTTCACCGTACCCGAAAGTTCCGGCACCAGTTCATGCCCCGGATTCAGTTTTGAGAGAAACACCCTTTTTGTATCAATTAGCTTTGTCCGCGCCGTTTTCTTGGAGACTGCTTCGATGCTGTACAGATTTTCCGCATATTTTTTATCGGCAAATATATCCACCATGCCGTCATAATATGCCGGCAGCTTCATATGGATAATTTCCCTGTCTGTCAGATGTGCTGTCTCCTCCCGGCTCATCTGTACTTTTACATTGCTCTGTTCGAAAATGATATGTGGAAATGAGTGTACCGACGCTGCCGAAGGAATACCGGTATAAGCCTCATGCCGCACCAGGACATCGCTTATCCCCATCAGATAAACTTCCTGTCCGCAAAACACTTTGCGCAGTTTTCCAAGATCATCCGGATTGCTTATATTTACAGGAATTTCTTCCGGAAACAGATATACATTTGGTAAATCTGCGACAGCCATCAGAATCATCTGCCGCCGAATCGCTGACGGCCGGCTCTTTTTCTTCCACGAAAAGGCATGCACATTCAGAAACACATCAAACCCCATCTCCGCAACTGTGCGGATCATTGCCTTGTGGCCCTCTGTAAACGGCTCAAAGGTATCTGTAAAAAACGCAATCTTTTTGTCTTGGCTGCAAGCTGCTCTGCTGCAGGATACATATTCTGCGATATAACTGGTTATCTGCCTCAACGAAGACGCATGATATAAATCATCCTCGCAAAAGGTATCTCTGTTGATATATACCAGCATCCTGTGTCCCATCAGCCTCATATATTCACATTTCTGCGCTGATTCCGTTTCCTTTCCCGCAAACAGATAATCCGCCGCGAGGGTAAATGCCTCCTGTGCGATCTCCGGCTTATAACAGGCCATTTTGCTGCACAGAATACCCGTCAGTTCCTGCACTGCGTACCCGTATTCCACGCCGCTGTCATCTTTAGTCTGAGCCGGACAGCGCTCCAATATTGCACCGACACTTTCCAGAACCGTGTTCACAACATCCGTATGCGTACTTTCTGTGAGTTCTTTCAGACGATGCAGCATCTTTCTCTGCTCATCAGCAGACAGAAGGGGATAAACCCTTCCAAGCACGGCAGGGATATCGTTGGAAGCCGACTCCTCGCGCAGTTCAACTGCTTTTATGAGTTCCTGAATGATATCACTTCTCTGCCATATTTCAAGTTCCGGTATCATATCTGTCAGATCATTTCCCGCCTGCTGACGCACGACTGCATGGTTGCTGGATCGAAGAATGTTCAGCATATGACATGCGTACAGATAGCGCTCTGCCGATGACTGTACCGTTCCATCCATCATCTCCTCTCTCAGGATCATCAGATTGACCAGCTTACACAGCCACGGGTTCTCCAGTCTTTGATTTTCCATGATAATATGCTGCCGGTCTTCTTTTTCATAACAGACTGCTGCACAGCCTAAAAGTTTCCGTACTTTATACAGCATGTAATTTTCGCAGTAATCCGACTTCAACTTTACCGGCAGTTTCTTCATAAAATATCTCATATCTTCCCGCGGCATCCATCCGTCATTCAGCCAGTTTTGTATCAGCCACAGACAGGCGATCCTGATCTCCGATTCACCGGATGAAAGAAATTTTCTCAGGAATCCTTCGATCAGCCCGCACTCGGGATTGCTCCACTCATTATAAGAAATATCAGCCGCTCCATAAATCAGCGCCAGACATGTCAGGGTTTCCCAGCGAAGGGATTTAAAGTATCCGGCATATACGTTCAGCACGGTTCTTCTCTCCAGTTCTCCGGCTTCTTCCAGCAGTGATTCAAAGACAATCTTCATCGCGAAACCAATCCATCGTCTTCTCTTCTCAGAGAATTCCTGTCCTGGAAACATCATCCTGTGAAGGAAATTTTTCCAGGTATCCGCCCCTGCCTTTGCCAGCAGACGCCCCGCACTTCCCGCAGCCATGCGGCGGACCGCTCCGTTTCTGTGCGCCAGCAGAGAAAACAGACAGTCAAGGACGATGCCTGACTCCTCTTTTGTCAGCAGATTGTCATACTCATCAAACAGGTGCAGATATGCGCGTATGCTGCGCCAGTCAGACTCTGTCTGTATATGCTCCAGAATATCTGTCAGACCGTTTTTCTGCTTTAATACCGCCTGA
Organism: Ruminococcus gauvreauii; assembly: GCF_025151995.1. Taxonomy (NCBI): domain Bacteria; kingdom Bacillati; phylum Bacillota; class Clostridia; order Eubacteriales; family Oscillospiraceae; genus Ruminococcus; species Ruminococcus gauvreauii. The sequence continues at coordinate 2,489,156 of NZ_CP102290.1, read as the reverse complement.
ACGATATCTGTCTTTCGCCGTCCTATTTTCAAAAAGCTCTCCAGTACTTCTTCTTCTGTCATCAACACTACCGGTTTATCCTGATTCCACTTCATATTCCGTCTCCGATCTTACATACTGATTCGTTTCTGAGGGTCCATACACAAAACTGTCCTCTCACATGACATATCGTGATATAGCGTACAGTTTGACCTTCCTGTCAGATACAGTCCGACAATGTCTTGGTAACTGCCGATGTCCGGCACGATTTTCTGAATCTGGTTTTTCATTGTGACTAAACGGTCCGGATGGAATACTGCCGTCCTGCCGTCTTCAAATACCGCCGTATACAAGATCTCATTTTCCACCAGATCTTGAAAAATATGGCTTCCGTAGGAAAGCTCCGGCTGATATCCCGCTTTTGACTCTGCCAGTTCAAAAATCGCACAAAACCCGCTGATGTCCGAGAATACAGTTGGCACACCCAGTTCCGGTGAAGAAGTTCCGATTCGCCCGGGCACCATCAGAAGCAGCTTTTTTCCGCTGTCACGGTAATGCCAGTTTACACTGCCAATAATCCTTGCCACTTTCGCTTTCTCATAATACGGCATCCTGTAATACTTTACAGGATCAACGTATACAATGGCATCAACCGCCGTCTGCTGTGAATTCCCCATAGACGTATGGCGGCAGTCCAGCAGGATCTCTTCTTCTGTGAAATCCCGCCCGGCGCCTGCCTGGCCCTGGTCTCCAAAGGCCTGAAGCGGACGGCACTGGAGCAGATTGATGATATATTCACCCTCTTCTGACAGATTAACGGTGAACTCAATATCGACCGCCTGACCGTACCCCTGCTGCAGAACCTCAAGAAGATCCTTCATATCCTTCATAAGCCCTGCATTCTGTACAACCCCTCTGCAGGAAATAAATGTAATATTGCGGTTTATTCCTCTTTCCCTCATCATACGTTCCGCGTCTGTATCATGCTCCAGCAGAATCCGTTTCATATATTCCGGAAGTACATCCTCGATCTGGTCCTGCAGAATCCTTTCCAGCGCTTTCGTACTTTTGTCGATCACTTCCACGCTTCTCTGTGAATGGCTGTGATGTTCAGATGAATCTTTATATGCAAGCGCCGAAGGTTTATCCAGACTGACCAGTCTCGGATAGGAGCCCTCTGTCCGATCCACCGCCGAAGTTCCGAGCCCCATAACGAGCCGAAGCATCCCTGCCCCGGGATTGAGTGTCTCCAGAAAACGGTATGCGCTGTAGGAGTAGCCAACTCCGGCAGCACACGGCATAAAGTAGTCACCGTAATGCGAGCCGAAGACCCGCTGTACCAACAGTGCCATCTGCTCATCCTTTCGATCGAGACCGCGCCTCAGCCGGTAATCCAGTGCAGACCGGCTCATGGTGCTGGCATACACGACCCGGACGGCATTTTCAAATTCCTGCAGCCGTTCCTCCATGCTTCCCGCATTGGCGCAGAAAACAGACTCATATTTACCCGCAAACGCATTGCCAAAACCGTCTTCCAGCAAGCTGCTGGAACGCACAATGACCGGGGACTGCCCATAGTATTCGAGCATTCTGCATATTTCCTCTTCAAAACCCCTGGAAAAACTGCCATGCTTCAACTTCCCGGCAAGCTGCTCTCCCAGTTCGAAATAATGCTCCGGATCCTTTTGACGCATGTGAAGCTCCCACAGATGATTCTCCACAATATAGGAATAGAAGACATCCGCTCCGATGAAGAAAGAATCATGCGGCTCCAGCCTTTCATAAATATCCGGCCGTTTATTTTCAATCAGCTTTCTGGCTGTGAGCATGCCGCAGGCCTTTCCTCCGATTAATCCTGTTCCGATCATATGCTCACTGACAAAAAAATAATCTTCCGGCTCATAATTTTCCCGGACCAGTTTTTGCATATGAGGTTCCCTGCTCATCATAATGCTGCACATACGACTGCACGCTTCTGTAATCTCGTGCCCGCTCTCAAAGTCACGCCGCGCATCTTCAAAGAACCGATCCCAGGAATCAATATCCGTTGTATGTCCTCTCCCGCTTCCAAAATTCAGCGCCCTTTGAAAATGGCTTGCCAGTATTCCGTCTCTGACAGGGTAAAACCTTCTTTTTTCCGCGTCATATATATGGGGCATAAAGATAGTACCTGAGGTATATTCACCTGTTTTCTGCGGACGCAGGTATAAGTGCCGGAAATCTGAATACAGGTCAAGCATAATATCCGTCATTCTTCTGATTTCTGATACAGTACGAGAAGAATGCCTGCCGCGTGTCAGCATATAGAAAGCCATTCCTTTCTTCTGCCGCACAGCAGAAGAAATCACACAGAAAAAGTTCTTCATCATCAAATCCGTATTCCACACAGACTGCAGCTCAGAAAGCGGATCCAGAATATACAGCACGTTTTCTCCCTGCCGGCGGATTGTCCGGTAAACAGCTGCTGTAAAAGCTTCAAACTGGTGCGTCAACGGAATATGTACCGTTGCCACCCGGTCAGATATTTCCGGGAGTTCGGATCTCTCTGAGAAACGCATATACAAAATTTTCTTTCCTTCTTCTGCCGCAGTTTCAATCAGACCGGACAGGGCCTGCCAAAACTCCGCCTGCTCCGTAACCTGCCATACAATATTGGTAAAGCATTCTTCGCAAAGAAGCAGTCTGTTGATATCCTCTGTTGCACAGCTCATATGCCCTCTCCCTTGTTTCCCCATTTATTGTCCGTCATACAGAAAAAAGCCTGCCCAATCACAGTCACTGGGTAAGCTTTGATCTTTTATTATCATGTTTTTCGGATCAAGTATCAGTCAAGCTCTTCCAGAACCATCTTGCGGATGTTTCCGAGGAAGTCTCCCATTCCGTCGCCGTGGTCAAACAGGCGCTTCTTCGGGGATACCCCGCAGAACCCGTACGTCTTCAGGCGGCTGAATTCCTCACAGGAGTAACCGCCTCCTTCGTTTCCGATTCCCGTACTCTTCGTTCCCCCGAACGGCTGGTCGTTGTGGCGCAGTGCAGATGAACCGTTCACCCATACCGCCGATGCCTCGATCGCCTCCGTGTAATAGAAGCTTTTCTTCATATCACTTGTGATCACAGATGCGCTCAGGCCGTATTTCGATGCGTTCGCGATCGCAACCGCCTCTTCGTCCGTATCGAACGTGATGATCGGCACTACCGGGCCGAATACTTCCATGTCGGTCGCGATGTCCATGTCCGCCGTCACGTTGTCCAGGATGGTCACATCCATCGCTGCACCGTCGCGTTTCCCTCCGTACACCAGTGTCGCCCCCTGGTCTACCGTATGCTGGACCTGCTCCACCACTCTCTGTGCTGCTTCCTCTGTCACCAGTCTTGTCAGCTGTGCCTCAGGGTCTGTCGCATGGCCCCTCTTCAGGGAACTCACGAATTTCACCAGCGCTTTTACGAATGCGTCATGCGCACGTCTATGTACCAGGGTACGTTTCGGGGAGGCGCATACCTGTCCGTTGTTCTCGATGATCCGTCCCCATCCGAGGCATTCGATCGCTTTTGCCAGCATCTCCGGATCGTCTGCACATTCCTCCGTCACGATCAGCGGGTCGTTTCCGCCAAGCTCCAGCACAACATCTTTGATGTCCTCTGCCGCATCCTTCATGATCTCTGCACCTGCGGCCGTGCTTCCCGTCAGTGCCAGGCAGTTGACCTTCTTGTTCCTCAGCAGGTTCTTCCTGCAGTCCTCAAGGTCTCCGCAGCAGTAGAACAGCACGTCTTTCGGTACCCCCGCCTCATGTGCCAGGTCTACCAGCTTCTTCACGCACAGCTGTGCCTTGTCGGAAGCCTTCATGATGACCGCATTTCCCATCAGCAGCGCCGGCGCCACTTTCTGGAGGGTCAGCTCTGCAGGGTAGTTGAACGGCAGCATCACGACGACAACGCCGAGCGCCTCCCGGCGGACCATGACCACGTCGTTCTCATATCCCTCGGAGCTGTCCTGCAGGACTTCACCGTAGAGATGTTTTCCGTGTTCGATGTTGGCGCGTCCGATCTCTGCGGCATAAGTGGTCTCCGCCCTGGACTGAAGGATCGGTTTTCCCATCTCCAGCGATGCCAGCCTTGCGATCTCATCCCTGTTCTCATCGATCAGGTCACAGTACCGGTAAAGGATCTGGCCTCTCTCAAAGAGCGGTGCACGCTCCCAGTCCGGCTGCGCGTCGAATGCCACATCCACCATCTTCGCCAGCTCTTCCCCGTTGTACCACGGTGCCTGTCCGACTACCTCGTTTGTCGAGATGTCAATAATGTCTCTCATTTCCATACTTATTTCCTCCATCTGTTTTTATGACTGTTCATTTTCAATTTTCAGATCTATTGTACGCTCCCGAACCTGCACCCACGCCAGGCCCGGAAGTGACATGCTTTATGACGATCCGTCGTCAGACATAGAGTCCGCGTCCGTTCTGTGCCTCTACAACTCTTTTCACTGCGATCAGATAAGCCCCTGTCCTCAGTGTCACATTATTGTCTTTTGCAATACTCCATACGCTCTCAAATGCATCATCCATCATCGACTTCAGCTGATAGATCACCTGATCCTCCGTCCAGCAGAATGCCTGTGTATTCTGTACCCATTCAAAATAGGAAACGACAACTCCGCCGGCATTTGCCAGGATATCCGGCACGACGGTGATTCCCATTTTTTCAAGAATCTCATCTGCCTCTTTGGTTACCGGGCCGTTCGCTGCCTCCACGATAACCGGAGCTTTAATTCTGTCTGCATTATCCTCATTGATCATATTCTCCATGGCCGCCGGTATCAGCACGTCAACCTCTGTCTCCAGCAGTTCTCCGTTGTCGATGATCTTTGCTCCTTCTTCTGTGTAATCCTTCAGCAGATTTTTTCTGTCTTTACTCAGGTACTCAAGGATTGCCGGGATGTTAAGCCCGTCTGCTTTGTAAAGCCCGCACGACACATCGCTGACTGCCACTACCTTCATTCCCTCAGCGGAGAGAAATCTGGCCGTCGCGCTTCCCACATTCCCCATCCCCTGGATTGCAACTTTTGCACCCTGGAGCGGTTTGTTCATTTTATTCAGGATATTTTTCACAGTGATCATAACCCCGCGTCCCGTAGCATCCCCTCTTCCGAGGATTCCCCCGAGACCAATCGGCTTTCCTGTCACGCAGTTCAGTACACTGTGTCCCTGGAGGGAGCTGTATGTATCCATGAACCATGCCATGATCTGCGGCGTTGTTCCCACATCCGGTGCCGGGATATCTTCTTCCGGTCCGATAATCGGAGCAATCGCTGTCGTATATTTCCTTGTCAGCTCATGCAGCTCATGCTCAGACAGTTCGTTCGGCTGAACTACGACTCCTCCCTTGCCGCCGCCATAAGGTACATTAACGACTGCACACTTGAATGACATCCATGCCGCGAGTGCTTTCACCTCATCCTGGTTTACATTCTGGTGGAAACGGATTCCTCCTTTTGCAGGACCTCTGGATGTGGAGTGCTGTACACGGTACGCGTCAAATACACGGACGTTTCCGTCATCCATCACCATGGGGATGGAAACCTTCAGCTCTCTTTCCGGATGCTTTAAAGCCGCGTACTCTTTCTCCTTGTATCCAAGAATCGATGCTGCATTGTCAACTGCTGCCAGGACATTGTCAAACGGATTATATTTCTCTGCCACTTCTCTACTCTCCTTTTACTTGATTGGTTTATTTTTCTTATACTTATATTATATATTATAATAAGTATTTGTCAAGAATTATTTTAAGACTTATAATAACTTTAGGGCTTTAAGATTTCTTTTTTCATGTATTTTGCCGTATACGAGTTTTCGCAGTGCAGCAAATCCGTGACAGTTCCCTCAAATATGATCTCACCGCCCCTTTTTCCGCCTGACGGTCCCATATCAATGATCCAGTCAGCCTGACAGATTACATCGTATTTATGCTCTGCCACAATGACTGTGTTCCCGTTCTCAACCAGACGGTTCAGCAGCCGCATCAGCAGCCGGATATCCGCGCCGTGCAGGCCTGCTGCGGGCTCATCCATGACATAGATGCCATTTTTATTCTTCAGATGTGCCGCCAGCTTGATTCTCTGGCATTCCCCTCCGGACAAAGTCGATGTCGGCTGCCCCAGGGTCAGATAATCAAGCCCTACTTCGCTCAGTGTGCGCAGCTTTGCGGTGATCTTCGGCGTCCTGAAGAATTCCATCGCATCTGCAACCGTCATATCCAGCACCTCGGCAATTGTCTTACCGCAATATCTATGGGATAGCGCTTCATCATTATATCTCTTACCCCCGCATGCCTCGCAGGCAACAGTGACCGGATCCATGAACGCCATCTCCGTCATAACGATTCCCTTTCCCCCGCAGGCCGGGCACGCTCCCCTGGAATTAAAGCTGAACCATCCGGCGCCTTTGCCGCTTGCTTTGGCAAATTCCCTGCGAATATCATCCATAATGCCGATATAACTCGCCGGGTTAGACCGGCTGTTAACCCCGATCGGCGACTGGCTGATATACACTGTGCCCGGATACTGCCCGGGCAGCTCGCCGCATAGCAGTGAACTTTTCCCCGATCCGGCAATGCCTGTGACCGCCGTCAGTGCCTGAGCAGGAATATCTACACTGAGATGCTTCAGATTATTTACCTTACAGTCTCTTAGTTTCAGGAAACTCCGGCTTTTCCTTGGATTTCGGTTTATAGCCATAGGCTCGCGGAACCAGAGTCCGGTCGGCGTGTCTGCTTTCATTAAGGCTTCCAAAGGCCCCTGAAAAATAATGCTGCCCCCGTCGCGTCCGGCCTTCGGCCCCACCTCAACGATTTCATCCGCAATATCGATGACCGCCTTATTGTGCTCCACAACAAGCACCGTATTTCCACGGTCCCGCAGCTGCAAAAGCAGTGCGTTCAGTCTGACGATATCCCTTGGATGCAGACCCGCACTCGGCTCATCGAAAATATAAGTAATGCCCACGAGGCCGCTTCCCAGATGCCTGACGATCTTCAGTCTCTGCGCCTCACCACCCGACAGTGTACTGCCGGCGCGGTTCAGATTCAGATACCCCAGTCCGATATTCTCGATATCCTTCAGCCGGGCAACCAGCTTCTTTGCCGCCCTTTTGGTCCCGGGATCTGCGATATTCTGGAGGACAGCGATCAGTTCTGTAACCTCCATCTGTCCCATATCCCAGATACTGTATCCTTCAATCTTACTCTCCAGCGCCTCTGGTTTTAATCTCCTTCCATGACAGCAGGGACACTCGCACTCATCCGTGAAATCATGGATCAGGTTCATTGTTGCTTTTCCGACTGTCTTTTGGGTTTTTTTCAGATACAGGCGGTCAATGCGGTCCAGCAGACCCTCATAAGTCAGATTATAAGAGCTGTCCCAGACTTTGCCGGTCGTATTTTTGATCTCAACGATCAGGTCCGATCCGTGGAGAAAAAAGTCCATTTCTTCTTCCGTATAGTCCTCTAACGATTTATCAGGGTCAAACCTTCCGCTGTTCGCATACATCTGCCACTGATAGGTGCCGATCTGGAATCCCGGCAGTTGAATTGCCCCTTCGTTCAGCGATTTTTTCATGTCCAGCACTCTGTCCATATTGAACCGGACGGTTCTGCCAAGCCCTGAACACACGGGGCACATGCCAGACGGATCATTGAAGGAATACGCGCTGGATGCTCCCGCGGAATGGTCGGCATATCGTGAAAAGAGGATCCGCAGCATCGGGCTGATATCAGTCATCGTGCCCGCCGTCGACCGCACATCCCCGCTGTATGTCTTCTGATCTATTACGATTGCCGTGGTCAGATTGCGTATCTCATCCGCCTTTGGCGCCTGATAGTATGGCATTTTGTTCCTTACGTACAGCGGAAATGTCTCATAGAGCTGCCTCATGGATTCCGATGCGATGGTATCAAAAACAATCGATGTTTTTCCCGAACCGGACACACCGGCAAAGGCGACAATCTTTCCTTTTGGAATGTCCAGACTGATATTCTTCAGATTATTCTCTCTTGCTCCTCGAATTTTAATAAATTCAGACATAAATACCTCCCTGTGCTCCAGCTTATCATTCAACATTTATTATAAGTATTATATTAATTATGCAAAAGCAATGCAGCTTTTTTCAAAACTGCATTGCTTTTATTCTAAATACTCTGTAATTAAAGCGGCTCGGAAATCGGAAAAGAGATTCTGTTGATGGATGCCCTGACCAGTCCTTTAATGTAATTATCCGCATAGTCGCTGGTAGCAATGATCTTAGGGATATGACTGTCGGATACGATCTTACTGCAGAACTCAACGATTGCCGGTACTTCATCCTGGTGAATCCCGTTGCCTGTCAGCACGATCTCCTCCGGATCCAATGTGGCGATGATGATCAGGACAATCTGCGCTGCGTAGACCAGGAAAATATCCCGGTCCCCCCAGTACTTCGCCTGCTGCTTTCTGGAAATGCCAAATCCCTCCAGAATATAGGAAACTTCTCCTGAAAACTTTGTGTAGCCTCTCAGTACTTTTCCGTTAACCACAAACCCGCAGCCAACCGTACCTTCACTCTCGGACGGAAAAAACACAGCCGCCATATTGGCTGAACCATTGTAAATCGTATGATAGGCTCCATACGCGATAAAATCCATGTCATTGCGCACTTCCACATCGATATGAAACTTTCTGCGAAGCTGACCTTCCAGATCCACTCCGACGATCGTCGAAATATCACACCGTTCCACGACTCCCCCGCTTGTGATTCCGGGTATTCCAATCGAAAGACTCTCGATCAGGGGGTCTGCTGCGAGCATCTCATCCACAATCTTCTCGATCACGCCATACGTGATAGCCTCTGTCTCGATGGATTCATGCACGTTCTCATTTCCAAGTGCATCTGCAACAGCATATTCGATCCGATTGCATCTGTGCTCTCCGCTTAAGTACATGCCCATCACATGAAAATAGTCCTTATTATAACAGAATCTGTCTGCCGGGCGCCCCATGATCAGTTCTTCCTGATCGACCTTGATGATCTCATTGTCTCTCAGCATTTCGTTGATCGCCGTGTTGCATGTACCGATACTCAGTGATGTCAGCTGTGCGATCTGTGATTTCCTGCATGTTTCATTATTCTGAATTTCCTTCCGAATCAGCTCCTTATTGTAAAGTTTAAGATCCGGTGTGCTCCAAGATACCATTTTCTTTTCCTTCACCTACATTTCATCAATTAATAATAACACTATTTATATGTGTTATTATAACTTACTTTCTTCTGATTATCAATCTTAAACTTCAGAAACCGGAAACAGAAGCCTGTTCAGCGCTGATTTGATCAGGCCTTTGCTGTAGGTTTCTTCATATTCACCGTCTATACTGATATTGACCATATGTTTCTCCGGTATGATACCGGCACAATAGTTTTTAATCCATGACAGTTCCCCGTCCTGTACATCACTTCCCATGATAATGATTTCCTCCGGGTTCATACTGGCGACGACCGTCAGTATCATAGCCGCTGCATATTTTAGAAAATTTTCTCTGCACTTCCACGCATTTGCCTGCTGCTGCCGGGAAATTCCAAAAGCTTCCGGAATCACATACAGTTCACCGGCAAAATTAGAAAAACCTTTTAATACTTTTCCGTCAATGACAAATCCGCAGCCAACGATCCCCTTACCGTCACGGGGAAAATAAAGCGCTGCCAGGTTCCCTCTGTTATCAGATCTGGTGTGATAGGCCCCGTATGCCATGTAATCCATATCGTTCTTCACCTGTACCGTAACATGCAGCTCCTCTTCCAGCATGCGGCACAGTTGAAGTCCTGCCAGAGACTGAATATCACACTTTTCGAGCATATCCTCATTGATGACCCCCGGAACACCGATTTCAATGCCTTTAATAAACGGATCCGTCCGCAGTTCCTCTGATAAAAGCTGCAGCAGGTCTGCATATTCAAACTCCTGATAATCACAGCGTCTGCGCCTCAGTGTGCCGCCCAGTGCGTCAGTGATCACGATCTTTGCCGTGTATTTATGGTTTTCTGTAAAAATCGAGACTCCCATCACATGCAGATAATCCCTGTTGTAAGTAAACCGTGCTACCGGACGTCCCATCTGCAGCTCTTCCCGATCTACCTGTATGACTTCATTGTCTTCAAGCATATCATTGATCGTATTGCCGCAGGTCGCCATACTGAGTGATGTTTCTCTGAAGATCATTGATTTCGTAAAGATCCTCTTTTCCTGTATTGCCCGGCGAATTCGCTCTGTATTTAAATTTTTTAGTTCTGATACGCTTTTCAATCTCATGCTCCAGACTCCTTCTAAATCCATTGATCCGTTTCATTTGATTTATTTTAGTACTTTTACTTTATATTTTAATTATATATATTATTTTGTGTTTGTCAATGTTTTTTGCGTACATTTTACAGCGGGATTATCAGTAACAGGCAAAGGTGCCGCCCGATAGCTCAGCTAACAGGCAGCACCCTTCTTAGAAGTATATAAGGAGTATATGTATAAGGAGACTGTTATTACATCAACATTTTACATCTGTCTTTCGCGTAATCCGTTGTTTTGCAATATGTAATAAGTTCTCCGTTGTTGTCGAATTCAAGTCTCGACTCCTCAAAGAATCCAATTCCCACAAACGACTGAAAATATTCCTCGATCAGTTTTTTGTTAAAAAGGCGCTCGCCTTTGTACTCGTTTTCAATGCCCTTCATGATATCATCGACCGTAAAATCTTCTTCTTTCAGAAGTGCATACTGTAAAATCCTTGTCTTTAATGGCAGCTGCATAATCGTTCCTCCTTTTTTGTATCTACTCTACATTTCTCAGATTGACCAGTTCCGACGGTTTGCCGATCACAAGGAACAGTCCTACCACTACGATCACCGCGCCTGCAACAGCAAGAGCCGTTACAGAATAATCCTGTACTCCAAGGATTGCAAACAGATATCCAAAGATAATGCTCCATACAGGCCTTGAACTGTCGATCGCCAGTGTTCTGGACGGACCTGTTCTGTTGAAGGCGAGATAAGCGGAATTATAGTTAATCGCCCCAAGGAGTCCCATCATCGCTACGAAGAGGAGTGTCATCGGGCTTGTGAATACGATTTTAAAGATCAGACCGTACGCCGCGATATTCCCTGTAGCTGCAGCCAATATTGCCATACAGATCAGTCCGATGACACCAGAGCCGAAGCATCGGAAGAATCCGCAGCCCACATTCGGATCAATGATGTCTCCCACAAATGTGGAGAACTGTCCCTCAGCGGCGAATCCAATGGGTGCCATGAATGCCAGGATGATACCGAGTATAAAGTTGCTCCCCGCACCCGATGCCCCCGAATATCCTGCAACGATCGCGCCCGCAATTACGATGATAATGCCAAGATAAATACGTGCATTCAGCTTTTCGTGAAGGAAAAAACGTCCGAATATTGCTGTCAGGATCGGACCCAGGCTGGTCACGATCGCTACCGTCGTCAGTCCGCAGAACGGCGTCGCCGCCATCCAGCAGCCTGTGGCAAGCGGTCCTGCAAACGCTGCTGCCAGAAGCATCATCCATGAAACCTTCATAGATGCTGTTCTCTTATATTCCTTCAGGCCTTTCCCCTTCACCACATTATAAATAAAGGTAAAGATGCCTGCGAAGATATCTCCGATCCCCAGAAGTACGATGGAGATCATAATACTGACAATAACCTTATCAGAGAGCTGACCCGACACGGTATCCGTTACGGATGAGTTGAAAATGTTCTGAATGATCGCTGAGATCGGCAGCAGAAGCGCTATTTTCATTCCGCTGAGTGCCATTTTGATTTTTCTGGCGTTGTACGCCTCCTGCGGCGTCTGGCTTTTTACATTAAAAGATGCCATTTGATTCTCTCCTTTGCTTTTTCCTTATTTTTCTGCAATATAGTTAATCTGTTTTTCAAAATCATTGGTTGCAAAAACTCCGATTTCATTGATCAGATCAGCTACGTCAACCGGCTCCGTGTAACCTGGCAGCATCGCGTTCAGCATACCACCCATCACGACGTTGTATTTTTTATTGCGCTTTTGGGATATCTCAGAGACAAGTTTCGCATAATCAAGGCTCTGCCCGCAGTGTACACTTACAATGATGACATCCGCATCCTCCTCGTCCGCCAGGTCCAGCACAAATGCCGCCTCCATATTGGTCCCTGCATTGACAACATCCGCATTCATTTCCCGCCATACGGTATCGATCAGCTGCAGTCCATAGCTATGTCCGTCGGCGGATGCGCAGATGATTTTCTTTCCTTTGACCGCATTTTCATATCCCTTTTCCTTCAGCTCTGCTACAATTTCTTTTTCCTTCTCTACCGTTTCACGTCCAAGCACCGTCGGAACATACGGCACGAAGTAACCATACCGCTCCATGCTGGGATGAAAAACCCGCTCGAATTTCGCCGGATCAAAATGACGCAGGACCATGACCATCTCCAGTGGATCCTCCACATTGACGCCCGCCTCTTTGAACCCTTCCATTACATTATTATAGAAAATGGTTCCCTGTTCAATCAGAAGATCTCTTAGATCTTCAAATTTCGAGAAGTCGATGATCGACAGCCACTCTTTTGCCTTGCGCTCCGCGCCGATGCCGCATTTTACGATGTTGAACAGCTCATTCAGCGTTGGAACGCGTTGAGCCTCCGTGATGGATACAGGGTTGATGACAACCGGCATATTATATTTCAGGTTGATGACCGCCTGGATCAGCATCTCCGAGGCACCAAGCCCGTAGTTCGCTTCCAGATCGTGGTCCCACTGTTCGTTTGTAGAACCATTATAGTATGTCACAAACGGATGCTCCGGCGTTCCGTACAGCTTCTCCATTGCAAGTGCAAACGACATTCTCGGCAGGATTTCTGAGAGCAGTCCGCCATAAGAAAAAGACATTCTCGCACCGCACAGATCCTCTATGATATAGTGTTCCACCATCTCATAGCCAACGTAAGATACAATATCCATAAAATAGCCCGGCAGACCGTCCTCCGGATAAGTGATGCAGTCCATTCCCTCGTCCTTCTTTGCCGCAAGGATGCCCATTGTGCGCATCATATCAGAAAATCTCTGTTTCTCATCATGATAGCCCGGATAGTCCCATGTAAATGTCGAGAAGCAGCCCAGTCTGGATGTGCCTGCCTTCAGTGCATATTTCGTCTGATTCAGGTTGTTAGGACTTGCCAGGTGCCAGTCCTGCCAGCAGATATCAACCGGAGCGGCGTCCGTATGGGCGGTCCAGTCCTCCTCTTTTTCCATCATGTAACTGGTCGGTTTCGGCGCACCCTCCCAGTATTCGGGCGCAAGGCCCACCAGTGAACTGGGGATTGACTGCATGGAACGCACTTCAAACCCGGTTCTTTTTGCGAACTCGTGAATCTTCTTAATTCCCTCGAGTTCTTCGTCCAGCGTCGAAAGTCCCATCAGCAGCTGGTATGTCTGCTTTCCCTCCGCCAGATTTTTCTTTCTGTACTCCAGATGACTCTCGTATCCGTATTCCTTCAGGAATCTGGACTTGTTCCACGGAATGTCCTTCGCCATCTCCATTCCTTCTTTTACAAGTGCATTTCCATCCGGAAATCCTTCCGGCTTCAGACTGGCAATATACTCTTTTAATGCCTGATCCATATAGATACCTCCTTCTTCGTCAAGCGGCTTTTTCTTTACGCGCCTCCAGGTCTCTCATGATCCCCGGCATTTCCACATCCAGTTTATAAAACAGCATGAATACTGCAATGATTCCAAAGCACAGAATCGGTGTGAACAGATAGATATTGGTTATCATGCCTTCAGCAGCCGGACTCTGCACTGCCAGTGTGCCGTCGTATCCGGCACCGTTCAGAAGTCCGCCGACAATGGCACTGGCAATCCCCTGACCGAATTTTTGTCCCACAGTCGCGGCACAGAAGATGATCCCCTCCGTTCTGAGTGAAGTCTTCCACTGCCCATACTCCACACAATCTGCTATCATTGCAAAAAGAACGGCAAAGCAAAGAGCGATTCCCGAACCCCGCAGCACCGCAGCTGCAACTGCCAGCGTCAGGTTCAGCGGTGCAATAAAGGCCAGTGCATGTCCTGCTGCCACCACACAGGAACCGATCAGCATCATATTTCTCTTGCCAGTCCTCCTCAGCAGTAAGGGAACTGCCACCGCTGTCAGAATAATGGTCGCCAGTTTTTCTGCCGTTGTCAGAATGCTCATATATTCCACATTTCCCATAAGATACTGACAGTAATACGAGAGGTTCGTGCCGGAGATGGTAAGGTAAAAAGTACACATGATCCAGACAATCAGGCAAATGAACCAGTACTTATTCTTCAGCACCGCCTGAAACGCTTTTCCCACCGGAACCGCTTCCCCGGAAACGCCCCGCTCCTCCGGCGCTGTCTCTTTAGACCAGAGGAAACAGAGCAGATAACAAAGCGTAGCAATTACTGAAAAGCAGGTGATAACGATGATCCAGGCCTTCTGATCCCCTCCCAGATAATTGGCTGCCGGAATCGTGATCGCTGAGATTGCAAGTTCCATGATCGGAGCGCCGAACTGGCGGAAGGCATTCAGCTGTCCGCGTTCATTGCTGTCACGGGTCATCAGGGAATTCAGCGAACTGAGCGCCAGTCCTGCCATTGTATTTACGACAGTGTTGGCAAAGTTGTATGCAATAAATATGTATACCAGCTGAAACATCTCCGAGGAAGGCGGAACAGTAAACATGGCGATAAGGCCGACCAGATGAGGGATTGCCATGCGCAGCAGCCACGGACGCGCCTTCCCGTATTTTGACCGGGTCCTGTCTATGATGGCACCTGCAACAACATCGCTGGCACCGTCAAAGAATCGGCTGATCAACATAATAAGGGCTACTTTTGCAATATTGAGTCCCATGACATTGGTGTAGAAATAGGTCAGCACTACATTGATCAGCGTGACAATCGTGGTCTGGGCTGCACCTCCGAACATATATCCGGCCTTGGACTTCAGGGAGAGCCTGGTTTTTATCTTTTCCATAGCCGCCTCCTATGTTCTGTCTTTCTTCGGCACTGTCGTAAACTTTTTCCGGCCCAGCAGGACCTCGATATCGATATCTGCACTCGGATATCCTGCAATCAGCACAGCCTGTGCATGGATCCCCACATCACCAGTCTGCACAACCGCTTTGCACCGGTTCCTCAAATCGTAGTAATCCGGAGCATAATTGATTTCCCTCACCTTTTCTTTTCCAAAAAGTTCAACCAGAACTCCATAATCAGCAGGGTTCTGATCCGGCATATCCTCGGCGATAATCGCTCCCTCAAAGTCTCCCGCCTCCGCAAGTGTTCTTACGATATCCTCAAAACGCGGAGAACCGGTGACCACCTCCACATCCAGATATTCCACATCCGGATCCAGCGGATATAATGCCTTTTGACACGTTCCGCTTCCGGAATCGGCGATAAACAACATTTCTCCGTGGCGAATGCTCGCTACAATGGCTGCTAATCTTTCATTTAAAATTCTTCTCTTCATCATTTCCTCCTTTGACGATCGTCTGATGATTGACAGTTGCAAAAAAAGTGTGAACTGCATTGGCTGTACGCCGCGGCACCTCCGTCGGAATATCGTGGGAGATCCCTTCAAAGACCTCAAACTCTGCTTCTGGCAGATACACAAGCATCTCATCCTGATACTCTTTCGTAAATATGTCATCCCGGCTTCCCCAGCAGATCAGAACCGGCGCTTTGATGAACTGCAGGAAATTCCGGTTGTCCGCAAGGGACATTCCGAACCATGCGGCAGTCAGTCCCCTGCCCCTGATTCCCCGCAGTGTCGACAGATATCCCGGCAGAAAGGATGCATCGGCAAGCTTTGAGGGATCCGGCACAAACATTTTCTGAAGTTCATCATCTGATGTATGCTGGATATCCAGCCCGTCGTAGAATTCCCTGACTTCCCTGACCTGTTCAGGTGTCTCATGCATATGGCAAAACGTTGACAGAAGCGCCAGGCCGCATACCCGTTCAGGATAGAAAGCAGCTACGGTCTGTGCCACGATGGACCCCATGGAATGTCCGATCAGCAGTACCTTGCCAAGCTCCAGCCGTTCCATCCATGCTGCAATGTCAAAAGCATGCTCAGTTATGGTATAGACTCTTTGTTCCGGTTTATCGCTTAATCCGAACCCCCGCAGGTCCACTGCATAAAAATGGTAATTGTCCCCCATCTCCTGCATCACAGAACGCCAGATCCTGCTGGAATCTGAGAACCCGTGAATCATGACCAGCGGTTTCCCCTGCGGATTTCCGCATTCCATATACGCCATACGGATTCCAGTCGGCAGCAGAACTGATTTGGTTTCCTTGTGCCAGTTTTCGTGTGTCGGAATTAAAATACTGTTTGTCATTTGTCGCCTCCCTGTACATGTGATGTATGAATGAATTTGTTTTCAAATCTTATACGCAGTTGTGGAAATTAGCCCTGACCGTCACAACCCGCTCGACAAACGTCCTGCTGCCATTAGTGACATCCTCAATTTCCATGTCTTCTTCCTGAACACTGACATCAAAGTTTCTGCTCTCTGCCAGCCTCTCGATGCATTCGTTTCCGCTTCTCCTGGCATACCCGGCTGCATCATCCAGCGTCTTAAAACAGCGCCTGTTGACCGGTGAATATACGATGTAATCTCCGCTTACGCTGTCCTGACGAATCAGGATTTCAATCTTTTCCACTGATTTTCCGACTGCCGCCCCTACAGCATTTGCTACTTCCGCGTGCTCCGGAATGATAACCTCCGTGTCCATCTTCCCGGACAGGTCCTTCGTCCACGCAGCTGCCGAGGCTCCTATCGCAACAATGGGTTTTTCCAGGTGATAGGAAGCTGTAAGTACTGCTGATCTGTTCTCGAAATGCAGATAATTGATAAAATAATCCGCCGCAGGATCATTCTGTATGTCAAAGCCCTGGCGGTCAAAGTACATTGCCGCCTGAATCGCATCACAGTTCAGCATCTGTGTTATTTTCCCATGAACAGCACGAATGTACTCCTCCAGTGACACTCCCATCTGATCCGCCGCTATCGCCGTAGCCAGTTCAGAAATCCTCGACGGCCATTTTTGATATGCCCCGGAACAATGCAGCACGTCCGTCGGCGTGAGCGAGATACGTCCGATCACACCCTCCTGCAGCAGCTCTGAGATAATCCCTTTAAGATTCTGTACATGAATATGATGTTCCAGGTAATAGAGTGTGTGAGGCGCTGACCGCAAAATTTCTATGATGATCTCTTCATCCTTTGTGTAGGCAAGCTTTCTGTATTTCCTGATCAGTACATATGCCTCCTCATCGTGATGACGAAAATAACGATAGGCATCGCTGACATAGATTTCGCCCAGTTCACACAGCAGTTCCGGATACTTCTCCGATGCCATGCAGTAAGGAATCGACTTTTCCGGCCCGATCTGAATCTTTTTATTTCCGTCCATGCATATCCGGCTGTCCCCGCCCAGTCCCGCCGTAAATACTTCTGCCGCCCTGACGTGCGTATACCATTTGCCTACTTTTGCACCTTCATCCCGGACCGCCAGCTTTCCGCGAACGACATTTGCGATATCTGTAGTTGTCCCTCCGATATCCATCACAAACGCATCCTCCAGGCCCGAGAGGTAAATGCCTCCCATGACACTGGCTGCCGGCCCGGACAGAATCGTTTCGATCGGCTTGCTTCTGGCACATGCATCTGTCATCAGGCTCCCATCGCCTTTTACGATCATAAGCGGCGCGTCTATCGAGAGGCGCTCCATGACATGCCTGACAGCATCCATTAACGCACATACAAGTGGTATCAACCTCGCATTCAGATCTGCAGTGACCGTGCGTTCATAGTAACCGAGTGTAGATGTCAATTCATGTGCACAGACAACCGGAATATTCAATCTTTCCCTTACCATCTCTGCTACATAAACTTCATGTGCAGGATTTCGGATGCTGGCATATCCCGATATGGCAATTGCGTCAACCTTATCACGAAACTTTTCAATGGTCCTGATAATCTCCTCTTTATTAAGCGGACGCCTCATTCTTCCCATAATATCGTAAAGACCTTCAACAATCGCATATCGGTCAGTGGGCATCATCCCTTTCGGTCTTTTTCCGATGAGGATCAACCCTTCCCTGCAGCCATGGTTTTCAACTATCGCATTGGTCGCCAGCGTCGTGGACAGGCAGACCATGGAGATATCCTGCAAAAACTCTGAAGGAATCTGCTCGAAACACGTTTCGATACAGTGTCTGAGGTTATGCTTCGTAGTCAGCGTTTTAGACTTATAGAGCAAATTTTTTGTACCTGCTTCAAGTACTACGGAATCCGTATATGTACCGCCTGTATCAATTCCCAGAATTTTTTTCATAGCTTACAGCGTCCTGAATATCTGATCCATTCTCTCCAGTGTATCGTCCATATCCTGCATGGAATGCGCGGACATCAGCGCACGGTGTGCAGGCGTGATCTTTGTCGATGTGTCATGGAACCACAGACCGCTCTTAACTGCTTCCGTGACAAATCTCCGATCTGTATCACGGTCAAACTCTGCTGCAACCTTACGAAAATCATAGTCGTCATCCGGGTTATCGATGCCAAAGTAAATGGCAAACCGGGCACCGACGCCGCGTACATGGCCTTTCAGACCGTATTTCCTGAACAGGTCATCGATTCCGTTAAACAATCTGTCACCCAACGCTTCGATGTGATCATAGAATCCCGGCTCCATGGCAGTTTTAATACATGCCACAGATGCCATAACGGACATGAGTGCGCCTGTATACGTCCCGGACATAACAACCGGTCCCTTTGGACTGAAATGGTCCATGATCTCAGCTTTTCCGCCTACAATTGCGATAGGGATCCCTCCGCCGATCGCCTTCGCCGTTGTGGTCAGATCAGGGATCACATTGTAGCGCTTCTGAGCCGAACCCGGTCTCATTCTCAGTCCGCAGATAACCTCGTCAAAGATAAGCAGGATTTCCTCCCGTGTGCAGATATCGCGAACACTCTTAAGGAATCCCGGGCGCGTCTCGAGGCATCCGCAGTTGAAGCTGATCGGTTCCATGATCAGGCATGCAATCTGGTCCCTGTATTTTTTAACAGCTGCCTCAAGCGCATCCAGATCATTGAATTTCACAACCACAACACTGTCTTTCGCATTCAGCTGAAATCCCTGGGAATCCGGAACCGTCTCAACAATCCCGTCCCCCAGCTCTGCTCTCACATCGTTATGGTTGAACCAGATATTCTCGTGCATACCATGGAAATGACCTTCGAATTTCAGCACAAGGTTTCTTCCCGTATAGCCTCTTGCCAGGCGGATCGCACCCTGTGTAGCCTCAGAACCAGTGTTTGCAAGTCTGATCTTTTCACAGCCCGGGAAGACTTCACGAACCAGTTTCGCCAGCTCAACCGTCTCCTCCGTATCGTAGTTCATGAAAAATCCTCTCTCAACAGACTTCTCAACCGCCTCTTTGATCTTCGGATGATTATGCCCGAACAGTGCAGCACCTGAACCTCCATGATAATCTATGTATTTGTTCCCATCCACATCATAAAGATAGGCTCCGTCTGCATGATCCATGTAAAGCGGCATGTTAAGTACGCCATTGTACCTCTGTCCTGCGGATGCTCCGCTTACAAGATATTGCTCAGCTTCTTTAAAAATTTCCTCGTTTCTGCTCATAATCTTCTCCTTCTTAATGAAATCTTATGATGTTTCCTGTTGATCCCGGCATCATCACATTGATTATCTAAGTATTATTATATGTGTTATATTATGTTTTGTTGTAATGATAATAACATCTCGCCCCTATTTGTGTCAACACTTATTATAACTATTTCAATATATATTTTTTTGTGCACTTTTACCAAAAATGAGAAGTGACACACGATTTACCTCAATAAATCATCAAGTTTTTACAGATATGTGCGCAATTAAAAAGGACGAATTTTGAAATAAATTCAAATCCGCCCTTGGCCATGTACTACTCCATATTGTGTTTTGATATTGCGTCACCTTATGCTCCAATAGAAAGCCCCAGTTTTTCCGCCTGAACAAGCGCATCATTTCCGTTGATATCCCCCTTCATATTGACGCCAGGGACTGCAATGATATCACGTACCTTCATCCCATTGAAGTCAGCGATCATATTGAAAAACGTCTTGATCATCATAAAATCCTCCGCATCATCCGTCTCCCCGCATGTCAGAAGGATAGCCTCCTTAATATGTAAATGTTTGCCGCCATGAACAGGGTCATACTCATAAAGCCGGTCAAGCGGAGCCTTCACCTGCGCAGGAACCATGGACCAGTAGATCGGCGTCGCGACCACAAGCACATCAGCGCTCTCCAGAAGCGGCTCCAGTTCCTTCATGTCATCGTCTACAACGCAGTTTCCCCTGCTGACCCAACAGCCGTTGCATGCCCTGCATCCGCTGATCTTCTTTTCTGCAAGATTTATCTTTGTTATCTTATTTTTGTTTTTTTCTGCCCCCCTGATAAAAGCATCAGCCAGCGTATCACTGTTGCCGCCCCTCCTGGGACTGCCCGTCAGTACAAGAATGTTTTCACTCATTTTTGACTCCTCCTTATAGATTTTTATTTTATATATTATTTATATTAACTATTATATTAAGTGATGTCAAGACCTGATTGAAAATATTTTTATTTATCTGTTACTATTCACAGCTGATATGGATATATAGACAGACTCGTCATGCTTGCATGTAAGAGGATGACTGTACATCCATATCAAGCCTGCGAAGCAGGAACTCCACCCACATAAGCAGTCTTAGCTCCGTAAGGAGCGAGACTGGAGCCTCAAAGAGGCGACGAATGCGCATGTGGGTGGTGGGCTGTGAATAGTAACATTTATCTTGCCGCTTCTCATCCTCCAGTTTATGTTTTTTAAGATTCTTCCTATCGTCTGTACAATCATCATCAGGGATGTCTCTTCCGACACCCCTGGCGTCTCTTAATAAATTACAGCATGCTGGCAAATTCCTTATACCACGCGGCAATTGTCTCCGGATTTTCCTCTACCAGCAGTGCTGTTTCTTCTGCTGAAAACCCTTTGGTAAACAGATTCTCTGCGGTCTTATATGCTTTCATTTTAGAACCCTCATTTCTGCCCTCTTCAATCATTTCCTGAATCGCCTGACACATATCAATCCCTCCGTTCTCATTCAGATACTCCTTTTTCTGTACTCCAAGTTCGGCAGCATTTGCCAGCTCAGCAATCACATCATACGCATCTTCCCTTAGATCTGCAAATTGGTTTTTATGAATACTTATAAATTCTTTCAGGCTGTCCTTCTTCTTTGCATTTTGTAAGAACCCAAAGACCAGTCCCAGATCCGTCTGAAACAGGTTGATATTCGGATACTTCAGCACTTCCAGTATATGCAGCGGATAATCCGCCACTATCTTTCTAAGATGATCGGCCCATTCTGTAAAATCCAGCAGTTCATGCAGACTTCTCGCCCCATCCCACCGTTCTCCGAAATAAAGCACCAGCGTTATGGTTGGCAGCAGCCGGTCCTTTCGCGAAAAACCAGATAAAAATTCTGACCCGCGCAGATCTTTCTGTTCTCTGTGCAGTTTTTTCTTTTCCCGAACCTGACGCCCGTACTCCGCGGTATCATACTCCATGACCCGCACCGGCATGGCATAATGCACCTCGCTCTGTTCCTCGATTCCCATAACAACAAACTGCGTTCCACACGCAACCTTTCGCAAAACATCACGGAATCCAAAAGTTGTTAATAACTCATCTGCATGCTTCCGGATGACAGTTACCTCGCTGCTCATCTCCTGCACATCCTCCGGCCGGATCACCGGCTGTCCCCCAAAATAAAAGACATTCATCAGATCGGCAAACCGACTGCTGTCACTTAGATATTCTTTTGTCAATACATCTCTCGCCCGCACGCACACTCCCTTTCTTCAAATGCACATTCATGCTTGACATCATTATACCAAAAACTCTTTTACGCTGGCAATCCCTTCATGCATTTGATATTTTATAATTATCATTAATTGGAACATTTGACCGAATGGCCATAGACACCGGCATTTGACGCCGGATATAATTTATATGCATTTATCTTAACATATCTCTGAAAAGTACGCAAGAAAATCACGCCTGAGTTGGAACAGAACCTTCTCCAGACAAAAAATATTGTAATATGATTTATACATGCAGCCTGACCAATGGTATCTGTCTTTGCTGCGCCTGGCAAATCCTCAATCCATTTAAGAAAAAAATAAAGGGAACGCTGTAAATGCAACGTTTCCTCTACTTTTCGCTAATGCCGCAGACCGGAATCGAACCGGTACGAAGTTTAACCCTCGCAGGATTTTAAGTCCTGTGCGTCTGCCAGTTCCGCCACTGCGGCTTGCGTTCGCTAAGTTGCTTTCGGCGTGGATGGAGAAGGATTCGAACCGCTTTGGTTTTGAGCCAAAAAGATTTGTTCCTTTCTCTCAGTGGATGGAGAAGGATTCGAACCTTCGAAGGCGTTGCCAACAGATTTACAGTCTGCCCCCTTTGGCCACTCGGGAATCCATCCATTTCTTTGTCAGAGCGCAGGATACGCTCTGACAAGATATTTTATACCACATTTCTGCACGAAATGCAAGGTCTTCTTTCTGACCATCGTCATTCTTTTCGGTAGAGTACAACAGCTCCGCGCGGAGGCATCGTGATACTCAGAATACCGGCTACCACCGGATAGGATTTCTTTTCCTTGCGGAAACCTTCCGCATCCGTATAAAAGACCTGTTCCATCACTTTATCATGGATACAGTCCATCCCCAGTTCCCAAACCGGTACTTCCACATCCGTCTCCTCTTCACGGTTATTTATGATGACTGCAATCTGCTCATCAGGCGAGAAGCGACCATATGCCATAATATTATATCCATACATCAGCTGACGCAGGGAACCCTTTCGCAGCACCGGATACTGCTTGTGCATTGCGATCGCCTGTCTGTAAAACTCCAGCAATTCTATATCCTCAGATCCCCACGGATATGTCCTGCGGTTATCCGGATCTGTAAAGCCACAGACACCGGCCTCATCGCCATAATACAGTGTCGGAGCCCCCGGCCACGTCATCTGTATGACGACGGCCTCCCTCAGTACCGCTTTATTAACACCTTCTTCTGCCGCGGCTGAACCAAGGTGAGCCACTCTTCCCACTTTTTGATTGGTTCTGGTCAGGAAACGCGAGTGATCATGATTATCCAGCTCATTCATTGCCACGTGCAGCGATGGCCCATAAAACCGGGACATATGATATTTCATCGCCATTGTAAAAGATTCACCGTTTCCGAGCAGATCAGGCCTGAACTGGTCACTGTGTTTTTCCATCCCCGTCAGAAACCAGGATACCGGCTCCATGAACGCATCGTAGTTCATGACAGTATCCCATTCATCGCCCTCCAGCCATTCCTTCGCATCACCGTAGTGCTCAGCCAGGATCAGAGCATCCGGATTGGCATCCTTCACAGCTCTCCGGAATTTCTTCCAGAACTGATGGTTATATTCCGCGCTGTGTCCCAGGTCAGCGGCCACATCAAGTCTCCAGCCATCTGCATTATAAGGCGGTGATACCCATTTTTTAGCGATATACATAATATACGCCTCGAGCATGGGGGATCTCTCATAATTCAGTTTCGGCAGCGTATCGTGTCCCCACCAGCCGTCATAAAACTCATTGTACGGCCATGCATGCTCATTGTTAAATTTAAAGAAGGTCTGATACGGGCTGTTGTAGTCTACATAAGCGCCTTTTTGATAATGCTCATCATTTTCATAGATGCGTTCACGGTCCAGCCATTTGTTAAATGAACCGCAGTGATTGAACACACCGTCCAGAATCAGCTTCATCCCGCGCCTATGTAACTCTTCGACCAGTTTGATAAACAGCTGGTTGCTGGCTTCCAGATTATCAAGCCCCGTCACCCGGTTGATATACCTGGTGGCATGGGTATTCTCCAGGTCTCCGGATTCCAGCAAATCACCAGTGTCTGATACGATTTTTCCATAATGAGGATCTACATAATCATAGTCCTGAATATCATACTTGTGATTCGAAGGCGAGACAAAAATAGGATTCAGATACAAAACCTCAATCCCCAGTTCCTGAAGATAATCCAGCTTGTCGATCACTCCCTGCAGGTCTCCGCCGTAAAACGTTCTGACATCCATGGCCTGTGGCGGCTTTCCCCACTCTGTCTCCTGTAATACCTGTTCTCCGATGTAAGAATATTCTCCGCTCAGAACATCATTGGACTTATCTCCGTTATAAAAACGATCGACAAAGATCTGATACATCACCGCACCTTTTGCCCATTCCGGTGTCTTAAATCCAGGGACAATGCCAAACGAATACAGTTCGTTCAAATCTTTTGTCACACCCAGTTCATTATAATAACAGGTCAGTTTTCCCGCTTGGATTTCAAAATAGTAATGCATGGTTTCCTCTCCCAGCACTACCTGTGTTTCGTAATAGTCGAATCCGTCTTTTGTCATTGCAACGAACATTTCTTTTCGGAGTGAACCGCTGATCAGATACACAGCATCCGCATTGCTCTTTTTCGTGCGAAGGCGTACGGTGACTCTGTCGCCGGCAGAGGCGCCGCTTGGAAACTGATAATACTCAGACTCATCACTGTGCAGTGCCTCCTTGCTCAATAGCGGTTTCATCTTATGAATATAATTCAGGCGGTTCTCCAGCTCACGATAAAATTGTAAATCCATAAAATAACTACCCTTCTATTTTTAGTTTTATTGTAACTGTTACGTTTTATTTCTATTTTATCCTATCCCAGACCGTAATTCAACAAACTTGTGACTTTTGTTCAAATTTGTTCAGTTTTTCATCATCATACTGCCAGATCTCCCATTTTTCTCCTAAAACAAAAAAGACAGCTTTCCGATCGCTGTCTTTTAAGAGAAGGTATTTCTTCTTTTGGGGTGTAGCAAAAACTATATAATGTATTGGGGGGTTGTTACATTTTGTATTATAGCGCATGTCTGCGTAAAAGTGTGCACAAACCTCACAAAATTTTCAGGTATTTTTTATGCATATTATACAGTTTCTGCTCTTTCAAATAAGGACTCAAACTCTTCGCGCCCTATTTTTTCTTTTTCAAGCAACAGATTTGTACAACTGTGAAGCACCTCTTCATGCTCCAGTATGATCTGTTTTGCCTTTTCGTAACAGGTGTCGATGAGCCGTTTTACCTCTCTGTCGATAGTAGAAGCCACGCTCTCGCTGAAACCGCGCGTATGCGCGAGGTCACGTCCGATAAATACCTCGTCCTGGTCATCCCCGTAAGCGACCAGGCCGACCTCGGATGACATCCCGTATTTCGTCACCATCGCTTTTGCAATGGAAGTCGCCTGCTTAATGTCCTGAGAAGCGCCTGTTGTAATATCATCGAATATAATTTCCTCGGCAATCCGTCCGCCCAGGCATACCTGAATATTCTCCATCATCTCCCCCCGGGTATTAAAGAGTTCGTCTTTCTCCGGGAGCCGCATAGTGTATCCGGCTGCACCCATTCCTGTCGGTATGATAGAGATTGTATAGACCGGATCAATGTCCGGCAGCACGTAACAGAGAATCGCATGCCCCGCCTCATGATAGGCTGTAATCCGTTTTTCTTTCTCTGAGATGACTTTACTTTTCTTTTCGGTTCCGATTCCCACCTTGATAAATGCATCTTTGATGTCCTTCTGCATCAGGTATGGCCGGTCTTCTTTCGCCGCCAGGATCGCCGCCTCATTCAGCAGATTCTCAAGCTCTGCCCCTGTGAATCCTGCCGTTGTCTGTGCGATCTGTTTGAAATCCACATCATCACCTAGTGGTTTTCCATTGGCATGCACTTTCAGAATCTCCTCGCGTCCCCTGACATCCGGGGCGCCCACTACGACACGGCGGTCAAAACGACCGGGACGCAGGATTGCCGGGTCCAGAATATCCACGCGGTTGGTCGCCGCCATCACAATGATACCCTCGTTGACACCAAATCCGTCCATCTCTACCAGAAGCTGATTCAGAGTCTGCTCACGCTCATCGTGGCCTCCTCCCATTCCGGTTCCCCTTCTTCTGGCAACGGCATCGATCTCATCAATAAAAATAATGCACGGACTGTGCTTCTTTCCCTCTTCAAACAGGTCCCGAACACGTGATGCGCCGACACCAACGAACATCTCAACGAAATCCGAACCGGAAATGCTGAAAAACGGAACTCCTGCCTCACCCGCAACAGCCTTCGCCATCAGCGTTTTACCGGTCCCCGGAGGTCCGACGAGCAGCACGCCTTTCGGAATCCTCGCTCCGACCTTTACGTATTTCTGAGGCTCCTTCAGAAAATCCACGATTTCCACCAGATCCTCTTTTTCCTCCTCCAGCCCAGCTACCTCTTTAAAGGTTATCTTCTTATCACTCTCGGTGGACATTCTGGCACGGCTCTTTCCAAAATTCATCATCTTGGCATTGCTTCCGCCGCCTCCGTTCATGGATCGCGTCATAAACATCATCAGCACCAACACCAGCCCGACCGACACCAGGATCGGAAGGATCGTTGTCAGGAACGTATTGTCCTTCGGCACATCATATACGTGATATTCAATATTTTTTTCTTTCAGCTCTTCCTGAATCTCATTGACATTACTGACATTCAGCTGCTTCCTGCTCCCGTCTTTCAGAACCACATCCAGTTGTCCTGTCGGGATCTGCTTGTTCTGGACAATGCCTACAGAAGAAATCTGACCGCCATCAAGCGCTGCCTCGTACTCCTTATTAGTATATTCCTCGGATTGCTGCATTCTTCCCGACAGATACATAAAACTGCCGACCAGTATGACCGCTACAATAAAATACAGCAGTAATCCTCTTGATTGTCTGTTCACTGCTTGAATCTCCTTTCAGACGTTATTCCTGCGAGCAACGAGCCAAAGTCAAGCAAGCTTTACCTTGGCGACTGTCGCGAGGGTCAGATACCCCGCTGCTCGCTGTGCTACAAATTTGATGCCCCGTACCTTACTGCGGGGTGTTTGACTTTTCAGGTTCCAGAACACCGATATAGGGAAGATTCCTGTACATCTGTGCAGAATCAAGCCCAAATCCTACTACGAATTCATCCGGAATTTCAAAACATACATAATCCACTGTCACATCCGTCACCCGCCGCTCGGGCTTATCCAATAGCGTACACAGACGCAGACTGCTGGGATTACGGGTTTCCAGCTCTGCCGCCAGACGGCTTAATGTTCTTCCGGAATCAACGATATCTTCAATGATCAGCACATCTCTGCCTTCAATCGATTCATCCAGATCTTTTTTAATAGTTACCACACCGCTTGACTCCGTAGCATCTCCATAGCTCGACACCGTCATAAAATCCATCGTCACTGGAATGGTAAGATGTTTTGCGAGTTCACAGGTAAAAAACACACTGCCTTTCAAAACACAGATTAAGTGAATACTTTTTCCGGCATAATCATGATTAATCTGTTCCGCCGCTTTTAGAATTCCTGTCAGCACCTGCTCCTCACTCAGGAGCACGCTGATCTTATCACTCATGAATATTTCCTCCTTTTATCTGTATCCGTAAAATGCATTCCGTCGTATCACGAACCATGCATGCCTGGCTGATCCGGTGGCCCACCACCCATAAGACCTCCGACCCTGCTGCCAGCAGAAGAATCTTATCCCGTTCTTCCCGCGGAATCTTGAGGTCGATAAAATAATCTTTGATCTTCTTCCTGCCGCCTTCCTCATTGATCCTGATATAATCTCCCGGAAGCCTGGTCCGAATTACCAAAGTATCTTTTATTCTATCATAATCCAACCATTTCGTATATGTTTTTTGTGGAATTCTTTGCATGGAATTTCTCAATATCTCACATTGCACCGTCCATGTTTTAATCTGTGTTTCTCCGGGAATCATCAGCCTGCTGCTGAAAAATACCGGGAGTGTCCCCGACTGTTCCCGGATATCAGCTCCGCGAAATGCCAGTCCCCGATATGTCCTTGTGACGACAAGACTATAGGGAAGGTGCAGGCATTTTCCGGTCTCCCTGGTAAACAATGCGCAGATTTCATCCAGATGTACTCTGGTAAAATCCTTTTTTGTCCCCGCAGACTGTTCCAGGCATTTTTGCAGTACACACTTCTGAAGAAGAAGCGGTTCATGAGCCAGCTGATTATCAGCCAGAAGACTGTCCCCTGACTTCTGTACATACTTCTCCATCAGCATCTCCGTCATTTCGTCGAGATAGTCCTGAACTTCTTCCAGACTCTGTGCAGCTGCGGCCATATGCTCCACCGTACGCGGATTGATCTCTTCCGTCAGATACGGCATTACCCGGTGCCTGATTTTATTTCTCGTATATTCTTCATCCATATTCGTACTGTCTGTACGGTATTCTATCTTCTCTTCTTTTAAATACTGCTCAATTTCGGCGCGGTTCATACACAAAAGTGGGCGGATCACAGAATTTCGGACCGGACGCAGGCTGCAGAGTCCACGGATCCCCGTTCCGCGCGCAAGATGATACAGCATGGTCTCCGCACAATCATTCTGGTGATGTGCCAGAGCCGTTTTATTCGCCCCCCACTCGCTTGAAAATCTTTCGAATGCCTCATAACGCACACGGCGGCCCGCCTCTTCCAGAGACATCTTCTCCCGTCCGGCAATCCCGGCAACGTCTTCCCTGAATACCCTGCACGTGATCTCGTGCCTTTGGCACAGGTCCTGTACAAATCTCTCATCCGCTTCAGCTTCTTCGCCCCGGAGCATGTGGTTGACGTGCACCACCGCAAACGTAAACGGTATCTGTTCCTGCAGTCTGCATAATATATAAAACAGGCAGACGGAATCCGCCCCCCCGGAGACCCCCGCCACGATCCGGTCTCCGTCACTTATCATATGATGCTGCCGTATGAAATCCAGAACCCTCTTTTGCATATTTTTTCTCCTATTTTCTCCAGACACCCGCCACAAGCACTGTCATATCATCCCCTGCGCGGTAACCACAGTATCCCATGACTTTTTCCATGATATTGCGCCCTACTTCTCTGGGCTGCGTGCTATGTACCTGCAGAATGATCTCCTTCATCGTCTCCTCTTCCCTCTCTTTCGGAAGTGCATCCAGCACCCCGTCTGTTACCATAATCAGATAATCCCCGTCATACATCTTTTTCGTAGTCGTCTCAAAATCCATCTGCTGCAGCAGTCCCGCGGCAAGCGTCGTCGATGAGATCGCCTCCACCCACTGGTCACGTTTGATAAATGTCGTGGCAGCTCCCGCTTTTAAAAACTCACATACTCCGGTGTAAAGATTCAATGCACAGATGTCGACGGTCGAGTACATTCCATCCCTGCGCTGCAGCACAAGCGCCGAGTTCAGCATACGCGCGGCCGTCTCCCGCGAAAATCCGGTTGTGAGAAACTGTTCCAGAATCTCCACTACCGCCTCGCTCTCCTGGCACGCCTCCAGCCCTGACCCCATTCCATCCGACAGGCACATGACAAACTGTTCTTCTCCCTGTGTGCAGACATAATTATCACCGGACACTGTTTCATTTTCCTTTGTGACCTTGGCCACACCATATAGCACTTTATAATTCGTGTCTTCCACAAACAATACCGTACGCACATCGCTGTTCACGATGGCCCGGCTGTCCCTTGCCGGGACGAGTCTGCGGTCGTACATCTCCGACAGTATGGAAGCCACTTCACTGACTGCGATGCACTGTCCTCCTCTGACCCGCATTGTCAGAAAGAGTTTCATCTTCTCATCCGGCTTTTCCATCATCCATATCTGCTTTACAAGCACGTGCCGCTTCTGCATGATCTTTTTGACCCGCTGCTCCATATCTCCGGAGACTGCTGCAATATCATACAAATCTGCCGCAACTTTCTGAATCGTATGTGCAACTTCGTTTAACTGCTCTGCAACTGCAACCCTGTTTTCTATCTGTCGGTTATTCCATATCAGATTCTGCCTTGCGTTCTGGAATTCATCCTGCAGGTATTCCACGAATTTGCCTGCATTCAGGCAGTCTGCATACCAGTCTCCCTGTGCCCTTAAAATTTTCTCCGCATTGCCCTCCTCGATCAGGCAGAGCATGTCACACACCTTCTGACACGTCATTATGCTTTGCTGCCTCCAGCAGATTTCCTTTTTCGGACATCTGCTGCAGAGTTTATCCTGCATTTTTGCGAAGATCCCTTCTATCTCGCTGTTGCTCAGGCGCTCCCTCCGGCACGGCATCTGATAAAACGTGTCTGCCAGTTTCTGCAATGACTGTGCATACTGTTCCATCCGTTCCTTCTGCGGATGACAGTCGTAGACGGGATCTTCCTTTTTTCTCCCCCAAAAGACAATTTTTGCCATGTCCCGAAGTATCAGTATCGCACTGATCGCGAGCATGGCAATGATTAAATCCTGCATCTGGCATAAACCCCCTTATCATATATATACTCTCAGAGATTTATTATAGATGCTTTATTATAAGAAACTTGTCAAATACACACTGGCAGTCCAAAGAAATTTTAGACAAAAAATTCTAATCTGCCTCTTTAAAAATAATTTCGTTTTCTTTCACCAGACCGATCTTTTCCTTGGCTATCTTCTCAATATATTCATCACTCTGCATGTATTCCTGCATGTTTTCAATATCTTCTGTACGTTTATTCTCATCTTCTATCTGTTGAGCAAGTTCATCCTGTTTCTGAGTATTTGCTGAAATCCTCTCCTTCACGGACTGACCCTGGACGAACAACACGACTAACAGCATGCATACGACGATACTGATGCCAACCATTGTTATTTTATTATACCTCTGGCTGCGCTTTGCTCTCATTTTTGCTGAACTTTTTTTTGAACTCATATGACCTCACGACTTTCGCAATAATCTACATAATAACCTAGATAAAGAAATTTTACATCGTAATACCAAAAATTTCAACCTTTTTATCAAAAATATTATCTTCTTTGTCAGCATTCGAAAAAATTCTTTTATTTTATTCAAAAAGAGCGCTGTAAAACGCACCAGGCAGCCGCTGAGCGTATAATGATATAACACCATGCCGAGCAGGATCCCTACAAAGAAATATCCGCGCAGAACCCCGTTATTTTCCTGGTATATCCTGGAAAATAAAAAGAATCCGCTGCCAATCCAATAGCAGAGATCCTCTGTAATGACCCAAACCGGCCGGTGATGTATGACGCGACGTATAATACGAAAGAAATCATACCCTAACAGCATAACAGCTCCGTACCAGAGGGATTTTGCAAACAGCAGCAGCTCGCTGCTCATATATGCGCTCATGCTTTATTTGAACAGTCTTTTGACCAGACTGCCCTTCTGCCTGCGCCCATAATTTCCATCATCCGAATAAACCATGCTCTGGAAAAGACCCTCTACGTCTACTTCTCCCTTTTCCAGATACAGGCGGCTCACATGCAGCTCCTGGCCCTTGATCGTCAGCATCCCCTGAGATGTCTCCAGCAGGATCATCTCCGGATCAAAAGATACCACATCTACGACACCGGTAATCTTACCGGCTCTCCGTCCATCCAGCGTAAGCCCGTGTTCCTTGCGCGTTGCCTCCTCCATATCATTCTCCCCATACACGTCTCTTTTTCATTATATGGGGGTTTGCTTTCCGTTATGCCTCCGGCTGAAAACATCACCGGTACGCACGGCGAACCTACAGATAGCGGTAAAGACTTTCCGCCTCTTCTTTTTTAACCGTCTCCTTCACATCCAGCACCTCCACTTTTACTGTCTTAGAGCCAAACTGTATTTCCAGGATATCTCCTGATTTTACCTTGACCGATGCCTTTGCCGGATTGCCGTTCACGAGAACCCTGCCCGCATCACACGCTTCATTTGCCACCGTACGCCGTTTGATCAGGCGTGATACCTTCAGAAACTTATCCAGTCTCATATATTCTTACCTCCGTATTTCATTTCCGTCAAAAAAAGGAGAGACAATTGCTTGTCCCTCCGATGGTTACTTAAATTATTTTTCGTTCACCATATCTTTTAAAGCTTTTCCCGCTTTAAATTTAGGTGCCTTCGAAGCTTCAATCTTCATTGTTTTTCCTGTCTGAGGATTTCTGCCCTCTCTTGCAGCTCTTTCGGCCACTTCAAAAGTGCCGAAACCAACCAGCTGAACTTTTTCACCCTTCTTTAACTCTGCTGCGATCACATCTACGAATGCTTTCAGTGCAGCTTCTGCATCTTTTTTGGATAATTCTGCCTGGTCAGCCATAGCTGCAATTAATTCTGTCTTGTTCATGAGTATTCCTCCTCTGAAATCTTCTATTCTCATTTCTTACGGTTTTATGATCCTTTTGTATCAATCAAACAAAATCGGATAAACCCTACTCAATATTTATATAACGTTTACATGGGTTTGTCAAGGAATTCTGCTTTTTTAATCGTCCCTTCCAGATAATCTGCAAGCGCCTGCTCCGCATGGACTTTACGCTTTCTGGATACGTTGCAGATTTCGCCGAGCAGCCGGCCGATTACCTCTGCATCGTCCTCACCGCCGCCGCTCTCCAGCACGTCCAGACACCTGCGGGCGCTGCGTATGCTGTCACTCTCGCTGGGACAGTCACCGCCAAGGTTCTCTATCTTTTTCAGAACCTTGGATGTGCGGATCAAAGCCGGCAGACTGTGGGGTACTGCACGCAGCTGCGAACCCTCAGCCTGATCCTTCTTTTCCTGTTTTTTGATCTCCTCCCAATTCACCAGAACCTGTTCGGAATCACCTGCCGTCTGATCCCCGAACACATGCGGATGCCTGCGGATCATCTTTTCACTGATTCCCTGAATCACATCATTAAGCCCAAACAGCCCTTCTTCCTCCGCGATCAGGCTGTGCATCAGTACCTGCAGCAGTACATCCCCCAGCTCCTCACAGAGGTTGTCCCACGATCCTGTCTCCGAGAGGATGCGTATCCCGTCAACCACCTCGTAGGCCTCCTCGACCATGCACGTCCTGAGACTCTCATGCGTCTGCTCGCGGTCCCACGGGCATCCTTCGGGACTTCGCAGTCTTGCAATGATCTCTGTCAGTTCTTCAAATGAATATATCTTCTCCATGAAATCCTCCGATTACATCATACGGTCGATCATGGCGAGCACTTCTTTGCCAAGGGCATCTGATTTCGCGTCAGCATCCGTCAGAGATGTTCCTTTGATACCATAATAGAATTTAACCTTCGGCTCTGTCCCCGATGGCCGTACGCAGACCCATGCATCGTCCGTCAGGTCATAGTACAGAACATTGGACTTCGGCAGTCCGGTCGGCTGCACTTCGCCGGTTGCCGTATCCGTAATCGTGTCTTTCTGATAATCCCTCACGGACAGAACATCGTAATCTCCGATTTTAACAGGAGGATTTTCCCGAAGCCCGCTTAAGATTTCCTGGATCTTTTCCAGACCTTCGATCCCCTTCAGAGTGATAGACTTAATATCATCCTTATAATAACCGTAGCGTTCATACATGTCGATCATTGCGTCCCAGAGGGTTTTGCCCTGAGTCTTATAGTAGGCTGCCGCCTCACACAGTGCCATTGTTGCAACGATGGCATCTTTATCTCTCGCATGGGTTCCGATCAGGCATCCGTAGCTCTCCTCAAAACCGAAGAGGTATGTCCCATTCTTATTTTGTTCAAAGCCCAGAATCTGCTGTCCGATAAATTTAAATCCGGTCAGAACCTCGATTAATTTCACACCATAGTATTTGGCAATCGCATCCGCCATATTCGTCGTTACGATAGTTTTAATCAGCGCTCCGTCATCCGGCAGGCCTCTCAGGGCTTTTTTCTGTCCGATCTCATAATCCGCAAGAAGACAGCCGGACATGTTCCCTGTCAATGTGTGATATTCCCCTTCCCGGTCTTTCACATAAACACCAAGACGGTCAGCATCCGGGTCTGTTGCAAGTACCAGATCTGCATCCACTTCCTTCGCAAGCTTTAATCCAAGGGCAAACGCCTCTTCCGCCTCAGGATTCGGGTAGCTGACAGTCGGGAATTCCCCATCCGGAAGCTCCTGCTCTTTTACGACGTACACATGCTCGAAACCAAGCTCCTGAAGGACACGGCGTGCCGGAATATTTCCGGTGCCATGAAGCGGGCTGTACACGATCTTCAGATCCTTTGCAGTCTCGCGGATCGCATCCATATGAAGCACCTGACTTTTCAGTTCCTCCATATAAGCATCGTCAACTTCCCGGCCGATGACAACGTACATACCAGATTTTTGAGCTGCATCTTTGTCCATCGTCTTCACGTCATTGTAATCCGTGACTTTCTGTACTTCATCCATGATTCCGGAATCATGAGGCGGTGTGATCTGGGCACCGTCCTCCCAGTATACTTTATATCCATTATATTCCGGCGGGTTATGGCTGGCTGTGATATTGATACCGGCGATACATCCAAGCTTACGAACTGCATAGGAGAGTTCCGGAGTCGGACGCAGCGATTCAAAAATATAGGCTTTGATTCCGTTCGCTGCCAGACACAGCGCTGCTTCATTTGCAAATTCGGGAGACATCCGCCTGGAATCAAATGCAATGGCCACCCCCTGGTCTTTCGCATTCAGCCCGGCAATATAGTTGGCAAGCCCCTGCGTGGTCTTTCTTACGACGTAACTATTCATACGGTTGGTCCCTGCACCGATCACACCGCGGAGACCGGCCGTACCAAATTCAAGGTCCTTATAAAAACGTTCTTTGATTTCCTGTTCATCATCTGCAATACTTTTCAGCTCTGCCTTGGTTTCTTCGTCAAAGTAAGGTGAATTCACCCACAATTCATATGTTTCCTTATAGTTCATAAAGGTACCTCCTACCAGCTTCTTTTCTCCTATTATAGCGTATCTGACGAAAAAAGGAAATCAGAAAAACAGGTTTTTAGAAATTCTGACCATGCCTTCTGCTGCCGCATCACGAGCTGCAGTTTTTCCGAATTGCGTCCGGATATCCAGGCTTTGTGATTATTTGCATAGTAATTGACCAGTTTCCAGAATTTCCAGGGATAAGAAAGCCTGATCTTCAGATTGAGCACTTCCTCCTCAGAAAGCGGTTTAACGCTGTGATATCCATTGAGCATGCTTTTTCCAAGCCCGGTATCCCAGTTATGTTTCTCCAGTATTTTTCTCATAAACTGATACAGGTCCGCTATCTGGACATCATAGTTCCATTTTTCATAATTGATCAGTGTGGGGCGACCGCCCGTCCATATTATATTGTGCTGATTGCACTCACCGTGGCAGACGCTGCCCCTTTCCATCGCCGTCCGGTACAGCTCCTGATATCCGGAGCGTTCCAGCTGTTCCACTGCCGTCTCCCCCTGTTTCAGAAAGCTGTCCATGCAGCGCAGAAGCTGCATTTCAAAATCTGTTCTTGAATTCTTCTTTCGGATAAAATTGCCTATTTTCCTAATCTCCCGATTATGCCGTGTACATTCATCCAGGAGAGACTCCTTCCGGTAATTCTCCTCCAGCGGCATTTGCATCACACTATGTAACCGGGCCAGCGCCTTCACCCCTTCAAGAATATCACTTGCGGATTTTGTATCGCATTCTCTCCCCGTAAACCATTCTCTTACCACATAAGGAATACCGTCCCTGTCGCTGGATACCAGCTTTCCTTCCTCATTTTCCAGCACACAGTCCACTCTCGTTTCCCCGCTCTCCAGGATGTGCAGCTGAAGTTTTCTCTGAGCCTCCAGTTTCTTTTCCGATCCACGGTACTCTTTCACGATCTTAAGCCCGCGCTGTGTTTCACAGATCAGCGCCCCGCGCCCCCGGTACGATGACTTTACCGTCAGTCCATACTGTTCCATTACACTTAACCCATAATCGTACATAATAAACCCCCTCACCATAAGCTCTTTCTATCTTATGTTGAAGGGGTAAAAAATATACAATTTATGTCGGAGCACTCTGCGCCAGGCGTTCATTCCCGTATTTTTATCTGCCTGCCGTTCTCTTCTCTGCAAATGCCAGCATATACTCTCTCGTGTTTCGTGAAGGATCATCAAGTGCCTGTTCAAGCGCTTCCTGCAAGACAATGCCGATCTCCGGTCCCGGTTTCATGCCAAGCGCTATAAGGTCCCCTCCCGACAGCTTTAACGTCTTCAGGGATATACACTGCTGATCAGATATGATTTTTTCAAACAGCATGCCGACCTCTTCCAGGCGTCTTAACTTCTCCTGCCTGTACCAGCCGCTCTGCGCCATTGTATCGGCATACTGCAGCTTCAGAAGGCGCGGAAACAGGTCCTCGCCGATACGGTACACCGCGCGTCTGACAAGACGCTCTTCCGGCTGCGTTCTTGTATCATGCCAGTATACGAGCCGCTCCACCTGATCGGTCGTCTCATTGTCAAATTTCAGGCGCTTCAGGATGTTTCTTGTCAGTTTTGCCCCAGCCTTATGATGACCGTTAAAGTGGTCAATGCCCTTTTCATCCGTGGTCCTCACTGCAGGTTTTCCGACATCGTGCAGCAGCGCTGCGATTCTCAGTATCCTGTCCTCCTCAGCGTAACGCAGTGTTTCCAATGTGTGTTCCCCCACCGAAAACATATGATGGGGATTATTCTGAGAGGTATGCATCATCGCATCAAACTCCGGCAGTATGACTGCTGTGATATTCGTCTCATATGCCTCACGGATCATGGCGGGCCGCGGCGACATCAGCAGCTTCACGAGCTCTGTCTGAATCCTCTCCGCACTGATTCTTGACAGTGTAGGAGCCAGCTCCTGAATTGCTTTTCTGGTATTATCCTCAATCTTAAATCCCAGCTGGGCCGAGAACCGGACCGCCCTCAGGATGCGCAGGGCATCCTCATTGAAACGCTGTGCGGGTTCACCCACACAGCGAATTCTATGTCTCTGCAGATCCTGCATGCCGCCGAATTTATCGACCAGTCCGGCAGCCGGGCTGTACGCCATCGCATTGATCGTAAAATCCCGGCGTTTCAAGTCCTCCGACAGGTTTGGGGTAAAAGTCACATCCTTCGGATGACGGCCATCCTCATACTTTCCGTCAATACGGTATGTGGTCACCTCAAAGCCTTCCCCTGAGATGAGGACGGTTACGGTACCGTGCGCCAGCCCGGTATCCACGGTATGACAAAACAGTTCTTTTACCTGTTTGGGGGTCGCTGACGTAGTAATATCCCAGTCGTCCGGTGAGCGGTCCAGCACACTGTCCCTCACACACCCTCCGACAGCATATGCCTCATATCCATTCTGTGTGAGTTTGTCAATGATCAGCCAAACCGGCGGCGGCAGCCTCAGTCTCATACGCAATCTCCTTTAGGTTAATATGCTTTTCCCCAGTACACCATCTTTGCCGCCGGTTTTCCGCAGCAGACACAGGTATCAGCGATCTGTTCCTGCTCAAAAGGTATACATCTGGATGTTGCCTGTGTATCTTCTTTGATCTTTTCTTCACATTCCTGACAGCCGCACCACATGGCCTTGACAAATCCCGGCTTCTCTTCGATCGTCTTCCGGAAGGTATCATAGTCCCGTGCCACATAGGTGTGGGAATCACGGTGTGTCCTGGCTCTGTCAAGCATATCTGTCTGAATCGCAGAGAGCAGTTCCTGCGCCTTTGCCGCAGCCTCATCAAGCGCCACCACGGTCTTTTCTCTCGTATCCCGGCGAACCAGCACAGCCTGTCCATTTTCTATATCCTTCGGTCCCAGCTCAATACGCACTGGGATTCCTCTCATTTCCTGCTCTGAGAATTTCCAGCCCGGGCTCTTATCCGAGTCGTCCAGACGCGCACGTATACCCGCTGCCTTCAGGCTGCTGCAGACTTTGTCCGCCATATCAAGTACACCCTCTTTTTTCTGCTGGATCGGAATCACCATCGCCTGCACAGGCGCAATGCGCGGAGGCAGAACCAGTCCGCTGTTGTCCCCATGCACCATAATGATGGCCCCGATCATGCGGGTCGTCATGCCCCATGAGGTCTGATGTACGTATTTCAGCTGATTGTCCTTATCCGCATACTGGATACCGAAAGCTTTGGCAAACCCGTCCCCGAAGTTATGGCTGGTTCCGGACTGCAGTGCCTTTCCATCATGCATCAGGGATTCTATCGTATATGTCGCCTCTGCTCCCGCAAATTTCTCCTTGTCGGTCTTTCTTCCCTTGATGACAGGGATCGCCAGCACCTCCTCGCAGAAGTCTGCATACACGTTCAGCATCATGATCGTACGTTCCTCTGCCTCCTCCGCTGTGGCATGTGCAGTATGGCCCTCCTGCCACAGGAATTCCCTGGAGCGCAGAAACGGTCTCGTCGTCTTTTCCCAGCGCACAACAGAACACCACTGATTGTACAGCTTCGGAAGATCCCTGTGAGAATGGACATCCTTGGCGTACAGATCGCAGAACAGTGTCTCAGAGGTCGGTCTGACGCAGAGACGCTCCTGAAGCGGCTCCAGTCCTCCGTGTGTCACCCACGCAACCTCGGGGGCAAATCCCTCCACATGGTCTTTCTCTTTTTGAAGCAGGCTTTCCGGAATGAACATCGGAAGATAGACATTCTCGACCCCCGTCTCCTTAAAGCGCCGGTCAAGCTCATGCTGAATATTTTCCCAGATCGCATAACCAGCCGGTTTGATCACCATACAGCCTTTTACACTTGTATAATCAATCAGCTCTGCCTTTTTAACAATATCGGTATACCACTGCGCAAAATCTTCCTCCATGGAAGTAATTGCCTCTACCAGTTTCTTTTCCTTAGCCATAATTTCTCCTTTTTACCTGAATCTAAATTAAGATATTAAACACGGAATGTGATTTCCCGGTTTGTTCTGTTGTATTGATAATAACGCACTCCGGCAGCGTCCAGCATCCTCTTGGACGCCACAACGGAATCTGAACCTGCATATTTATCGCAGTCATAGATGACCGTCTTGATACCCGCCTGTATGATAGCCTTCGCACACTCGTTGCACGGAAACAGCGAGACGTAAAGCTTTGACCCCTCCAGGCTGCCGCCGCGGTAATTCAGGATTGCATTCAGTTCGCTGTGCGTGGTGTATAGGTATTTATTGTCAAGCGGTGCGCCCTCTCTTGTCCACGGAAATTCATCATCCGAACATCCGGTGGGAAAACCGTTGTATCCCATCGACAGAATCTTATTATCCGCGCTTACGATACAGGCACCGACCTGTGTGTTGGGATCTTTTGATCTCATCCCGGACAAGATCGCAACGCCCATAAAATATTCATCCCAGGTTATATAGTCTTCTCTTTTTGTCCCCATAATGTGTCCTCTCCTACTGCCCCTGCTGTTCCTCTTCATTCAGCCGGACTACGATTCCTCCGATCAGGGCTTCCAGCGTCTCATAACATTTTCCGTATTCCTTTAATGGCTCCCCGTAAAGGGGAGGGAGTTCACCCCGCAGGCTGATATACTCAGTCAGCGTATATACATGATGTGCATGCTCATAGTTTTCCCAGATTTTTTCCTTCTGTGCATCTTCCATCGTAAGTACCAGGACATCCTCTCCCAGATCTTCCTGCTGCAGCTGTCTTGCCTCATGGGCCGTCACACTGTAGCCGTTGCTGATCAGCACCGCCTCTGCCTTCTGGTTCATCGGTTCCGGAAACAGCACAACGAGACCTCTGGATTCAATATCCAGCGGTCCCAGAAGGAATTTGCTTTTCATAATGATCTTTGCCATCGGCGCTCTGCTGTTATCATCTTCATCTACGAAGATCAGTTTGTTAAAACGCTTCACTGTACTGCTCCTCAAACCTCTATCATCTGGTGTCCTGCCGCCTTCAGCAGACGGTTCATAATAGCCTGTCCCATTTGGGGGGTGCGGAACGACTCCGAATAGATATATGCAACGTCGCTGTCATCAAATTCACGCAGCACCCGGTAAAGATGACGCGCAATCCCTGCCTCATCTTCGCGTGCCCCGATACTCTTGATAAGTCCTGACCGATAAGCTCCAGCCGTCTCATCCGTTCCTATGATCCCGACAGCATACCCCTGGCTGATTTTTTCATCTGCCATTTTCTGAATTGCCGCCGTCACATCTTCCTGCCTGCCCTCCACGATCACGAGCGATCCCCTGGGCGCGTAATGTCTGTATTTCATACCGGGAGCCTTTGGGCGGATATCCATATCTTCGGCGATCAGTCCCTGATCCATCCTGACTTCCCCAAGAATCCCCCTAAGCATCTCTTCATTTATATAGCCCGGACGCAGAATCGTCGGTATCTCCTCCGTAAAATCCACGATCGTGGACTCCAGGCCGATACCCACACTTCCCCCGTCAATAATCATATCTATCTTCCCGTTCAGATCTTCGATCACGTGCTCTGCCAGCGTAGGGCTGGGTCTCCCCGATGTGTTTGCGCTGGGCGCGGCCACATAGCCGCCTGCCTCCCTGATCAGAATCTGCGCAACGCTGTGATTCGGCATTCTGACCGCGACACTGTCAAGTCCTCCTGTCGTCTCATACGGCACACATTCACTCTTGGGAAATATCATCGTCAGGGGACCGGGCCAGTATGCATCCGCAAGACGTTTCGCCTCCGGCGGTATCTCAGTCACTAATACGGGCAGGTCTTCCATATCCGCTATATGAATGATCAGTGGGTTATCCGACGGTCGTCCCTTGGCAGCATAGATCTTATGAGATGCGTTCACGTCAAGTGCATTGCCTCCCAGTCCGTAAACGGTCTCCGTCGGAAATGCCACCAGGCCGCCGTCCTTTAAAATCCGTCCGGCCTCCCTCATGATATCTGCCTGAGGATGTTTCCGGTCCACCTTTACAATTTTAGTTTCCATAATTTTCCTCTTGTAATAAATCTTTACACAATCCATTTTATTATAGCATTGAATTTTGTAAAATGGAACTCTCATTTTAGGAAAACTCAGGAACCGCCCAGATATTCTTTGACGCCCTTCGTTACTGCTGCTGCAACTTTATCCTGGTATTCCTCCGTCTTCAGCTTTTTTGCCTCCTCCGAATTGCTCAGAAAACCGCATTCAACGATCACGATCGGAACCTCCGTCTTTTTTAGCAGGTAATACGTGACGTTACCCTTTTCCTTTCTGTGGTTTTGAGGGTCAAGGCCATCCACAAGCGCGCTCTGGAGTACAGATGCCAGCTTCCTTCCATCTTCGGAATGTTCAAAATAGAAGACCTGCGCGCCCTTCACCGCCTCATCCGAATAACTGTTCTGGTGAATGCTGACTGCACAGTCCGCAGAACTTTCATTTATGATCTGACATCGTTTCTTTAAGTCCTCCGCCTTTTTATTCTGACTTCCCCTGCTGCACAGCATTTCATCTTTCGTGCGAGTCATGATCACCTGGTACCCCGACTGCTGAAGCAGTTTCTCCACTTTTTTGGCGATCTCCAGATTCAGTTCCTTTTCCAGTTCGTTACTGATTCCCACTTTTCCCGGGTCATCGCCGCCGTGACCGGCATCGATCACTACAGTCTGACGTCCCTGCAGTTCCTGCGTGACCAGCCGCGCCCCTTCCCGCGATAAATAGTACACGCCCACCAGCAGCAGACATCCCAACATAATGTCTACAACGGGTTTCCATTTTTTTCTATCCATAGACACCTGCCATCATATCTTCTTCCTAATATATGACTCATCCACATACAATCATTCTACCTGAACCTAAAGTTTCCCAAATGCCAAAAATAACTTGACAAAAGCATTTTTTCTGCAGATGATAGAATTAACGTAACAGTTCAGGACGGCTTTTTCGATCAAGAAGATGCGCCGTCCTGAACAGTTACCGATTAACATTCATTACCATAAGGGGAGGATTAACCATGAACCAGTCAGAGGAGAACCGCTTGTTTTCAGGTATTCTGGCCGCACTGACTTCAGCAGTGTTCTTTACTGCCTGTCTGAAGATACCGGCACTCTCAGCCTTTATTTTGTCTGCAGGCAATATCAATTTAATTGTTTTTGCGGGAACGGTCATTTTATTTTGTCTTTCGTTCCTGCTCTTTTACCGCATATTCCGCTTTCGAACATGCGGCTTTTTACAGTACCGTGCGGTGCGCTGTATATGTTTTACTCTGTTCGCAATCGGAACACTGCTCTTTTTAACAGTTTCTTTTTTAATGGAAGGAAACCTCACCGGAGGTGTGTCATACAAATACGTCTGGCATAACCTGCCTCTGCTGCTCGTCATTGTCCTGACTGTAACCGCATGTCTCGTGTTTTTCAGCATTTGGCGTTTTCGGGAGATATCCGTCCGTACCTGGATTCTTGGTTTGTTTTACAGCGGGCTGACCATGCTGATCACCTATACATTCTACACACCGAATATTTTCGGACGGGGCCAGGCCGCCGATACCGCTCACGGCCACGCATATTTCAATTCCATCTACAATGTATTTCACGGAAGTGCATACACCGAGTACACGACCAGCATTTACGGTCATTACGCCCTTTTTTATAAGCTTCCGCTGAAGGTTCTGGGAGGAAATTTCCTGGATTTCATGCTGATCACAGCATTGATCGGCGGATTATGTTTTCTATGCTCATTTTTAACGCTGCACCTGATGGTCGAAAACACCGTTATCCGTATTCTGGGCTGTATCGCGATGACTCTCCCCATCCTGTCCATGAGAGGAGGCTATTACTGGCAGGTGTGGCCGCACCGAATCCTGTTTCCGGCTGTCCTGCTGTTGTACGGCGCTTTCTGTCTGCGCCTGAACAGGATGAACCGCCTGACCTGCGTTCTCGGATACGTGTTATGCCTGGCCGGGGTCGTCTGGAACACAGAGAGCGGCATGATCTGTGCCGCCGCATGGGCAGCGCTTTGGATACTCCGGTATTTTGTACTGAAAAAACAGGGACCGTTATCATTTATAAAAACCGCTGCATTTCACTGTGCTGCCATCGCCGCTGTTTTCTTCGGGGCTTACGGTCTCGTAAACCTGTATAATATCATGCAGGATTCATCGGTAAATTCCCTCCGGGAGTTTCTGTTTCCGCTGATGTCCGCCTCCTACATGACAGACCTTCTTCACCTGGATCTCCCCCTGTATCCTGCCGCTTACATGGGTGTGCTGCTGCTCTTTTTTATTGCAGCTGCCTGGGGCATCTCCTCCATGAGATGCTTTCACACTTATGCCCCCTCGACCCCCCCGGTACTTCCGGCATTCAGTTTTTTTCTGTCCGTAATCTCACTTGGACAGCTCACGTATTTTATGAACCGCCCTGCCTACCACAACCTGGATGTCTGTCATCTGCAGGCCGTTCTCTTCCTGTGCATACTGGCTGCATGC
Source organism: Ruminococcus gauvreauii (assembly GCF_025151995.1). Lineage (NCBI taxonomy): Bacteria > Bacillati > Bacillota > Clostridia > Eubacteriales > Oscillospiraceae > Ruminococcus > Ruminococcus gauvreauii. Next base: position 2,445,751 of record NZ_CP102290.1, on the reverse strand, counting down.
ACGCTGCCGCAGCTGAGGAAATTTTCTTTTTCGAAGCTTTTTGAACATTCTTTTGCACAGCTTGGGAAAATCAGTTTTTGCGCCTTATCCCTGTCTGTCCTGCTCGTGCTGACACTTGGCACAACGGTACAATACGCATACAACAGTGATATTAAGAAAAATTATCATGATATGGCAGAACTCCAGGAGTTCGCCGATACGATTGCCTCTGAGATACCTCCCCACACCTACGGTTTCGGCGTATCCGTCTCAGAGATCTACAGCCTGCTCGGCTGGTCAACAAACTGCTTTACTCTGGATTTTACGGATTTATCAGTCCGCCCTCAGGTTGCGGATTACGTGATACAGGATATTCAGGAAAAAGAGGTCACCGGGGTCTTTACCGGACAGGCTACCATCGAAAAAATGGAGTCGTTTGCCCCCCGGGCTGCCTCCTGGTTTCATGAACATTTCGCACTGGAAAAAGAATATGACTTCGGCGGCTCAACCTTCCGTTATTTCGTGGCAAAAGCTTCATCCGGGAACTAAAATATCAAAGCAGGTCATCGCCCGCCCCCTCAACTTAACGTTAAGGGAAAGGACAATGACCTGCCTTTTTATTCATCCATTTTATCCTTACGGATAATCCCGTGTTTGTATAGAAATTTCTCCAGATCTTCCTCTGTCAGATCGTCTGCATCATCCAGACTGTCCTCGAGATCAAGGTCTTTTCTGATCTTGCGTTCAATCTCACGCATGGATTTTCCTGCCGCCTCCAGCTCCGGATCCTGTTCCCTGATATCAACTTCCAGATCATTCGTTATATCATCCTCAAAATTCCGAAGGGATTCCGGCATCGTGCTGATAATGCTGTGAACCTCTTTATAGGAGGCCATAAACCGCTGCTGTGCCTGGTTAATCAGTTCAACGATCGCATTCATCTCTTCCTGCACCGCTATGTATTTGCTCTGCCCGTCTGCGAGGCGCCTGTCTACTTCCGACTGCACCGTGTCGATTCGCTTCTGTGCTTCTTTCTCTGCCTGACGTACAATATCGTCCGCCTTCTTCTGTGCATCCTTGATGATGTTCTCGGCCCGGATCTGTGATTCCAGTACCAGTCTCGATATGCTTTCATAATGATCGATATACTTTTGATATTTGTTCTTAATATTGCGTTCCAGCTGTTCTTTCTGTTCTTCTTTTGAGACGAGACGCTCTGTCAGTTCTTCGATCCTGCTGTTTTTCTTTTGAATTTCCTTCGCAAGACGGGTAATTTCCCCTGTGTGAGTCTCCTTCATCTTCCTCATCTGTTCCATCACGTCGTCCTTGTCATATCCCCCCATTAATGTTGTCTTAAACAATTCATTTTCACTCATGCGTTTCCCCTTTCTGTCTACTGCAGGTATTTGCTGATCACAGCCCACACACTGTTGTTCTGGTATCCGAGCTGCCATGACGCGACACCTGCCAGGTCATATGACTGAATCAGTTTCATTTTTTCCTCGACTGACTGGTCATCTTCCAGCCAGATCTGATACAATGCATCATCTCCCTGAAGCTCAGCTACATTCTGTCCGGCTTCACCGTCCCAGTATGTCTCCATCTGATGCTCCCTCACATAAGCGGCAGCTGTATCCATTCCCATTGTCTCGCTGGTAATGTTGCTGGATCCATACGGCTGAGTCCACAATCTCGTATAAAATGGTATGGCATTGATCACTTTCTCTTTCGGTACCTCTTTCAGTGTCTGTTCAATTCCATCTTTCACAAAAGGCAGGGAAGCAACGGATCCCGCTTCCTCCGAACCTGAATAATGCTCATCATATCCCATAATAATTACGTAATCCGCCATGATCCCCTGTTCTTTCAGGTTGTAAAATTCATTGTATGGCTGCGGAACGGGGTTGTCCACAGACAGTACAAGCTGTGCTTTTCGGCACGCAACAGAAAGCTCCCTGATAAACTGCACATAGTGCGGCGCACTGTCTTCCGTTATGCTTTCAAAGTCCACGTTGATACCGTCCATTCCCGTCCACTTAGCCGATTTCATCAGCTGCTGTATGATTTTCGTCCGGTTTTCTGTGACAGAGAGAACATCGAGCGTACTGACTTCAGTATTAATATTTTCAATCAGTCCCCAGACCTCGATCCCGGCCTCATGCGCCTGCTTCACATATGCCGGGCTAGCCAGAGACTGTAGTTTTCCTTTATCATCCGCAAAGGTATACCACGTCGGTGAAATTGTATTGAGTCCGGTACAGCCTTCAATCTTAGACGCAAGTTCCTGATTGCCTTCACGGTTCATCATCATGTGCCATCCCAGATTGATCTTGTAATCTTTCCGGATGCTGGTGTATTCCAATCCCTGAGTCTTTACAGCGGACTCTTCTTCCCGCACTCCGGAAATATCTTCATTTCGGATATAGCCGGTATATCCGTCACTCGTAGACACTTTTGTCCAGTTCTCCATCGACTCCAGGTAATACAGGGCATCTCCCTTCTTTCCCTCCGTCAGGATCGGGCTTTTTATGCCGCCCTTCTGCCGTATCTCATAATCGGAAGACGCATCAACCATCTGTACGCTGCCGGCTTCTGTACTGATCACGACCCTTGCCGGATCCTCATATGCCTCGCAGGACATATCACTGTATTTTTTCAGAAACTCAAGAGAAACATAAAAAACATCACCTTCCGATCTGATCATCGGAACCTCTTCCTTTTGTGTTTCCCCGGCAACCAGATATTCCGTAATGTCCGGTGTCAGTGTGATCACTTCTTCAGGAAGCGTATAAAGCATGACCTTGTTATTTGCATCCCAGTAAAACCTCTGGTTTATATATTTACTCACCGTGGCGTCCTGTATATAGATGTTTCCATCGATAAATTTCCCTGCATCCTCCAGCACTTCCCGGTTTACCACAAGTGCCACATCCGTATCCTGTTCCAGTCCAAAATATTCACTGCCGTCCATCTTCTCATTGCTCGGTGTAAACCTCTTGATGACAAATGACAACACACCGGCTGCCGCTACCAAAATTATCAACAGAATGACAACCAGTATCGGAGCTGCCTTTTTTTTCATTCCGTCATACCTCCCGCTGTTTATTTTTATCCCCTCACGCAGGTTTCGTTCCCGTTTCCCTTTCCTGCTCATTCCTTCCGCTTCAGGCACTTCGTCCCTTACGCGTAAGTATCTCAAGAGCTTCGTTCGGCTTCCCTTTCCTGCTCATAAGTTACATTATAACAATATATCTTTTGTTCGTCATTACCTATTTCGACATTTTAAGATTAATTTCATGTAACTGTTCAGGACGGCGGGGGAATTGGTGCAAAAAGCTGCGTCAAGCTTGCTTGTAAGTCGCGCACCCGAAGCGCCAGCCGTGCAGAGCGGGGACTCAGTACTTTGCTTCGGGTGCAGCATCCTATTTCTTCGTAATCAAGTCAAACTGTAAGGTTTCCACTCTCCCTTCTTCGTCCTGTACATAATCGCGCATATACGCCCCATCTTCCGCGATGCCGTGTGCTTTCATAATAGCCTTCGGCGTACTTGGCCTTCCGTCCAGCATCAGCAAAACCCCTTGAGCCTGATATGCTTTCAGCTCATTGAGCAGGGCCTCATCCTTCTTTTTCTTCTTTTTTCCCATTTTCCATGGTATGGCACTTCCTCTTTCTCGTGATATATTATCTTTATCTGAGGCCAGCCACATCTCCTTTCCTGCTAATCTGCAAACCAATCCCTGGTTCTGGAAAAGATGACATCAAAAAATAACGGTGCCTGCTGACGGGGTTTATGTTCATAAAATTATGGTATAATTGGGTAATACGGCGACACGCCTTTGAAATTAATTGATTTAAAATATGAGTTCGTTTAGATTGGGATGTAATGCCATCTTTTCTTAAGTACCATTATACTAAATTCGGAGGACATTGCAAGACTTATTTTTCCCAAATCGACAAACCGTAGCGAATCATGTTATTTTATGTAGTTTAAATATGCTTTCTAAGCAGATGTTGCTGTAAATTTGTATAAATTATTTACAAATTAATGTTTTTAGTCATAAATAACGAATATATTGAATAACTTAAATTCATGACCATAATTTTCTTTTCATACATTTGTACAACCATCTGTTTCCTGATAAGGTATCCTCTGCCTGATTTGGCATTATATAAATTTTCATGTAGAATCTGAAAGTTTTCTTAAGCACTTTACATATTCTAATAGGGTGGTATATAATATAGTAGGAGCAGAATATATCGATGCAGGTTTTTCCTTCCTTGATATAGAATTCATCATGAATGGATAGGATGTGATAGTATGAAGATTGAAAAGATCAACGACAACCAGATACGTTGTACGCTTACCAGTGATGATTTAGCCAACCGTGAAATTAAACTTAGTGAATTGGCTTACGGTACCGATAAAGCCAAGAATCTATTTCGAGATATGATGCTGAAAGCTCAAAATGAGCTTGGATTTGAAGCAGATAATATTCCTCTTATGATTGAGGCAATTCCGGTTACTCCGGACAGCATTGTCCTGATCATAACGAAAGTCGAAGATCCTGAAGAGCTGGATACACGCTTTTCCAAATTCACACCGACATCTGAGATTTCTCTGGATGTTTCTGAGACGCCTCAGGTATCTGGTGCCGATGACATCATTGACATTTTTCAAAAACTTTGTGAGGCGAAGTTAAAAGGACGAGCCGCGAAAAAAGAGACCAAGGAAGAGACAGCTCCGACTTCCGAACCCGCAGTGAATCTGGTTCGCCTGTTCAGTTTTCAGTCACTCGACGATGTAATCGAAGCGGCACACGCCTTAAATGGATTTTTCGAGGGTACAAATTCCCTTTACAAGAACCTCCAGCAAAAAACATTTGCGCTGGTTCTTCACCAGTCAGACCGTACACCGGAAGAATTCAATAAGATCTGCAACATGCTTTCAGAATACGGCATTGGGAAGGCATTTTCTGCAGCTGGTGAGGCATATCTGCTGGAACACGGCGAAACGATCATTAAAAATACAGCATTACAACAACTGGTTCAGCTTTAAGAGAAATGAAAAACGGTATAGCTACGTGCTATGCCGTTTTTTTCTTGAGAAACATTTGAGATTTATATGAGAAAATGAAATATACAGCATTAAAGGAGATGAACATTTTGTGCAAAAAACTCTTACTTGTAGATGATGAAAGAGGTGTCGTCGATATGCTCAGAAGTTATTTTGAAATGTCCTCGTATCTGGTCTATACAGCGTACAGCGGCGCGGAAGCACTGCAGAAGGCTTCCTGTCAGCCCGATTTGATTCTTCTTGACATCACAATGCCCGAACTGGACGGCCTCACAGTCTGCGAACGCCTCCGTACACACATTTCCTGTCCGATTCTTTTTCTGACTGCCCGCGATGATACAGCAGATAAAATCAGAGGATTTCAGGCAGGTGCGGATGATTACATCGTTAAGCCCTTTGATATCGACGAGCTGGGGGCAAGGGTCGCGGCACATATTCGGCGTGAAAACAGAAAACCGGAGCATTCCACTCTCCGTTTTTTTAATGATATGACTATCGATTATACGAAACGGATACTTACGATAAACGGAACCGCCGTCTCGTTATCAAAGAGAGAATTCGAGATCGTAGAATTACTATCCCTGAACGCAGGTCAGATTTTTGACCGTGAACGTATCTATGAACGTATATGGGGAATGGATGGATCCGGCAGCAGCGATACGATCATGGAACATATCCGGAAAATCCGGGCCAAGTTCGCCTCCGTCTCGTTTCACATATATATCGAAACTGTATGGGGGGTTGGATATAAATGGATTGGATAAAGCAGATGAGCCTAAGAAAATCGTTGTTTACCCTGACGTTTATCAGCATTATCGCCGCCTTCATACTATCCGTGGCTGCTTTCTGGGGGTGTATAAGATTACGCGGCATTATCGCGCCTGAGGGAATTATGATCGATCCGCACACGGCAGTCATGACAGAGCTTCCCGCTCCTTCGGAATCCGCCCTTCAGTTCGCCGGTGTACTGGAAGCCCTTCAGTTTATTCTGCCTGTTTTATTCTTTGTCACTGCACTGATTCTCACTTCCTCATTGTTCTATCGCATGAAACTGAGAGAACCCATAGCACTCCTCACAGACAGTGCAGACCGCATCATGGCAAACGATCTGGATTTCACCATCCGCAGCTCCTCATCGGATGAGCTCGGGCAGCTCTGCCGCGCTTTTGAGTCTATGAGGGAGGCTCTCCTGTCAAGTACCCGGGAGCTCTGGCGGCAGAATGAGGAGCGCAGACAGCTGAACGCTGCCTTTTCACATGACCTGAGAAACCCGGTTACGGTATTAAAAGGATCGGTAAAGTTAGCCCGGAAATGCATACTGAAAGACAGTCTGTCTATAGATACCCTCATGGAGACTCTGGCACGCATGGAAGATTACACCGACAGAATCGCACACTATGTGGAGACGATGAGCAGTATCCCGCAGCTGGAGCAGCTGCCTCTGCATACGGAAACGTTCAGCTGGTCCGTTCTTTCCTCCGAACTGAAACATACCGTTCATCTCATCGCTTCCAGCGCAGATATACAAATACAGTTCTGCAGTGATGCATACGATGGTAACATATGTCTTGACAAATCCATCTTGTTTCAGGTCTTCGAAAACATCACCGCGAATGCGCTCCGTTTTGCCTCCTCAAACATATGTATATCTTGTTCCGTCAGCAAAACCCAGCTGATCCTCTCGGTATCCGATGACGGCAGCGGTTTTCCGGATGACATGCTAAAATGTGGTGTTCGCCCCTTTATGAAGACGGGAACAGAACCTGAACATTTCGGAATGGGGCTCTACATTTGCAGTGTATTATGCCGAAAACACGGCGGGACTCTGAGGATGGAAAATACAATGCACGGAGCACTTGTCACTGCAACGTTTCATATCCATAAGGTTTGAGAATTTTTTGAGATTGTTCCTGTATACTCTCCTTATCAAAATAATAAGGAGAGTTTTTATGGATATCAAGGTACAAAATATCACTAAAATTTATGGCAGCGGCGCAAATCAGGTAACTGCCCTCGACCACGCAGATATGAGCATTGCCACCGGAGACTTTATTTCTATCATGGGCCCCTCCGGCAGCGGGAAAAGCACACTGCTCCATATCATCAGCGGGCTGGACCGTCCGACCTCGGGCAGCGTTTTTTATGAGAACACAGATATCCACCGCGGCAGTGACAAGAAACTTTCTGCTTTTCGCCGCCAGAAAATCGGCTTCATCTTTCAGCAGTTTCATCTTCTTCCGGTATTAACGGCGCGTGAAAATATCATAATGCCGCTGCTTCTTGATAAAAAGCAGCCGGATGAATCATATCTGCATCAGATATCGGAACTTCTGGGGATCCAAAACCGGCTTTCTCATCTGCCTCACGAACTGTCCGGCGGTCAGCAGCAGCGCGTCGCTATCGCACGTGCCCTGATCGCACGTCCGGATGTCATTTTCGCCGATGAGCCAACCGGCAATCTTGACAGCAGCAGCGGAGCAGAAGCGCTGGATATGCTGTGCAGACTGCGGCAATTGTTAAATCAGACGCTGGTGATCATTACTCACGACTCCCGTATTGCGTCCATGGCAGAACGCAGATTCACCATGATCGACGGAACACTCTCGGAGGTGACGCCATTATGAAAACATACGTCGGATTTGCACTCAAAGAACTGAAGGCACAGAGGTTAACCTCCATCCTGATTCTAACAGCCGTCTTTCTGTCGACCGTAATGACAACAGCAGTCGGGCAGTCCATCGGCACCTTGCAGGCGATGCGCATCAGTCAGGCCTCCTCCCTGAACGGAGACCGTTATGCCTCATTCCACCAGCTGAGCAGAAGTCAGATGCTGAAATTAACGAATGACAGCCGCATTTATGATGCCGGCAGTCTTATCAACGTGGGGAACGTCCCGCTGAAAAACAGTGGTCTTACACTCTTTCTGCGTGAATATCTGGACGGATCGGCAAATGTATATTCCACTTCCTCCGTGATCAGTGAGGGAAGGCTTCCAACTTCCGCACATGAGATCGCACTGCCGGAAAGCGTGCTTCCGTATTTAGGTGAAAACCTGAGAATTGGAGATCGTATCACGCTCAATCTGAGTGTCTCTCTGCTCAGGGACACAAAACCTTCCTTCGAGTACTCTGCCGACTTCACTGTGTGCGGAATACTTAAGGACAATTATGCCGGATATGCGACGGGAACCGTCGATGCGATCGTTGGCAGGGGAACTTCCAAGTCCCTGCTGCCAAAACGTTATCTTCTGTACTCTACTGACTTCAAAACCCACAGCACTGATAATTTTCAGCCGATCATCCATCAGCTTGCGGACGAACTGGATGTTCCCGATGAAAACATACAATACAACTGGGTGCTGTTGGACGCCCTCGGCGTCCCTTATGAAGCATCCGGAAGCTCTGATACGAACTCCGGATTTACCTTTATGACGGCTGCCTGTATTCTTGTGGGAATACTCGTCCTGCTGGCGGGGGGACTGGTTATCTATAATATTATGAAAATTTCCGTTACCAAACGCATCCGTGAATACGGTATACTTCGTGCCATCGGCAGTGACCGCAAACAGTTGTATGCAATGGTGTTTCTGGAAATCCTCCTGTTATGTGTGATCGGTATTCCCTGTGGCCTTCTCGCAGGCCTGTACTCCGCAAAGGGAATCCTGATCGCCGCAACAGGAATCCTGAATCCGGATCTGTTCCTGGTAACCGGAACACAGGAACTCAGCACCGCAATCGCCACAAACAGTTTTGGAAAACCACTCCCTCTTACCGTAAGCACCGTAATCACTTTCCTGTTCACCGTTTCCGCCGCATTCCCTGCCGCCAGATACGCCTCCCGCGTATCCCCGGCTGCGGCAATGGCTGGCCGGACCGTTAAAATCAGACGGCGCATCCGAAAGCATAAAAGGATCTGGAGCTTTGAGTCATACTGCGCCCGGTTGAATCTCAGACGAAACCCGGGACGCACAAGTATAACTATTCTTTCTCTTATCATGAGCATTACTGTCTTTGTAGCTCTCCAAAGTTTTCGCGGACTGTTGGATACGAGCCGAAAAGTACAGGAAATCCATCTCGGCGATTATGCTGTCACAAGTGAAAGTGTTGGATTTCCTCCCTCGTCTGTAGAGGAAATGAAAAGTCAAAAGCTGCTGAAAAGCCTGTTCACGACAAAGTTAAAGCTCTATGCCCCGGACAAATCTGGGCAGCTTCCCATTCAAACAAGTCTCCGCCTGAATCCAGGTGAAACTCTTCAGGTTGCGGGACTGGATGATGACCGCCTTACAGGCAGCCTGAGTAATCTTACGGAACAGGATGTATCTGATCTGTTATCCGGAACCGCCTGTCTCATAAAAAATCCGATTTCTGTTTCATTTGAGGGACAGACAGCGAAACTCACAGAGCTGCATGCAGGAGATATCTTCACTATCGCCGGAAAAAAACTTCGAGTGATTGGGGTTATCGATCAACCGGTTACTGTCAACAACGAAGGCTTTACCAACGGTATCCAGATCATTGTCCGCAATCATCTGTACAACGAGCTGACAGGTCAGGCCAGTTACACGGAAATTTATCCCGTACTGCGTGATCCTTCAGACGCTGAGGTATTTGAAGCCTGGATGGAAGACTGGTGTGGCCAGAATCCCGGAAGCCACTGGCTCTCCTATCGTCAAACGGATGCCCAGATGGAAAAAAGTTTTGAGCAGATCAATTTACTCTGCTGGGGTCTGATCCTTTTCATCGGTCTTATCGGAATCTTAAATATTATTAATACTGTTTACAGCAATATTCACACCCGAGTGGCGGAGATCGGTATGCAGAGGGCCATCGGAATGAGCGCAGGCAGCCTTTACAAAACTTTTTTGTGGGAAGGTGCCTTTTATGGAATCACTGCTTCTTTTGCCGGATCAATCTTGGGCTATATCTGCACACTGTTCGTGGAAGCTGCCGCATCTGATCACCTGCATCTGTCTGCAATTCCATTTGCCGCCATCCTCACAGCATCTGCAGTCTCCGTACTGTCCTGTATCCTTGCAACTGTGATACCGTTACATTCCATCTCAAAAATGGACATTGTCACTTCTATAGAAACACCGGATTAAACTTCTGTGGTATTAAGCTGAAAGACCAACCTGCATCAGATTGGTCTTTCCGTCTTCCGGCAGACGCTATTCATCCTCCTGCGGAAATTCTTTCAGGAAACCCTCCAGACCGTCAGCCGTCTGGCTGTTGCCGATTCCCATCTCTCTGATATACTGTTTTGCTCTCATAATTTTATCATTTGAAAAACACCATTTTCCCTGCAAAATTTTCCATTCGCCTCCTTCACTCTTTGTATTGGAAAATGCTTCCGTAATCCGGTCCACGTAATCCTGCTGTGTATACCATCGGGAATCCTCGTGAAGGCCCCCCTCATCCTGTCCCATCAGATAATATTTTTCTGAGATAAACCGTACTTCTCCTTCCGCATCCGGCAATGCTTCCGCCTCACCGTCAATCACTGAAATGGTGATGCTGCGAAATGTCTCTTTTCCAAATCTGTCCAGGACATGGTAGGTAACAAGAATCTCTCCCGGAGTTTTAAAGGCCTCGCCATCAAATCCGACAACGCTGAGGTTGTCATTAATATCCACCAGCTTTCCATCAACCATCAGTCCCAGCGCCTTTGCCTCATCGTCCTCCACATCCGCAGCCGAAGCGAAACTCCGGACAAGCTCCTCTGTCAGCATTCCATTACGAACCTCATCCAAAAGATAGGTGCGGTCTGATGCCTCAATTTCCGGAGGATAATTGAAACGAATCAGTATCTTCAATTCTTTATTCGTTTCATTTCCGGCACTGTCTATTGTATGATATGTCACCCACAGCGTCTGATCGCCGTCTTCCTTTACTTTACCCAGCTCCTCAAAGGACACATGAAAATCATCTTTGCCCTGCATCCCTTCAGGATAATTCCTGGTTAATGTACCGTCATCACTGCGGATTTTCCTGATGTCCAGCGGAAGTTCAATACCCCGCCGGTTATCTTCCAGATCCCGGACCTTCACCTCTTTCGTCAGTTTTTCTTTTGTGATTGATTCCCCTTCATAGTATACCGGCACATTTTCTCTGCTGACATCCGGAGCATAATCCCAGATGGCATACAGGTCCGGCTGCCCCAGTACCTTAGCTGTATCCTCCACTTCCATGGGCAGTTTCGCGTCCGGAAATCTGACATTTTCGGCAAACGCCTCCGGTATCTGATCCCACCCGGCAAATACTGCCGTCTCACCTTCCGTGAAATGGATCTTGTCATCATTTCCTCTCACCGTGTAAGGGAAGTTTCGATAAGTCTTTTCCGTCAACTGTTCCTGCGCTTTTGACCGATAATTTGAATGATAGTTGATTGAGATTTCATCTCTGAACCTCGTTTTCACGGTATTGCTTTTTTTAGATGAAGATCCACCTCCTCTGGTCAAAACAGATACCGACTGATTCTCCGTATCATAATAACCCGTCTCGCTGTTCAGCCACACTTCATAATCCATCGGCTGACGAACCCGGACATGAACCTTAAAATGATATGTCACCCCGTAAAATATGGCTGAGGCGGGTGATTTCACCTGAAAGGTCACGTTCTGATCATCATGTGATACCAGAAATCGAAATGTCACATCCTTCCCCGCATCATCCTCAACCTTTGCGCTGACAAATTCCAGGCACTCTGGCAGAATATCTCTAACCGTAAAATCACTGTAATAATAGTCAGGCTCTTCTCTGGGGATATTTTGTGATATCGTATAAAAATATGTTTCACTCAGAGAATCCAGTGTGTTCTCCTGCACCGCCTTCTCATCATGATCTGTAACCGTCATGGCGGGCACGGGAAGTGACGTCTTAGCCATTCTTCTGGCTGAAAACCCCTGATACCCGGGATTCAGGTTATCGACAAAATATGGTTCTCTGCTCTTCCAGTAGGCATTCCATGAGCCCGCCTTTGCATAAGCAGCCGGATCAATATAAGCATTGGCGAGACCGTCTCTGTAAAAGTACCGATCATTATGATATTTGTACTCAAATACATTTGAATCAAACTCCACCTGCAGTGCAAACGGATAGTAATCGGTATTATTGACACCGCTCTTATCAATCAGAACGGGCGAAACCATTGACTGATTCTTATATACTGCAAATGTTGATTCATTGAGCACGTATATATTGTCGTATGAACTCTCCACCTTAACTCCCTGTCCATAATCGACGTCATCCAGAAGCGCGAATCCCTTAACGTTAACCTTTTTCGTCGTACTGCCATGCTCATAAAATTCGATGCGCAGTGTGACATTGCTGATGTTTTTCGCAAAAATTCCAATGCGGTCTTCCGACAGCCCCAGTATTCCAAGCCCCTGTCCGGCACCCTGCTTATATAACGTATAATTTGAAATAACAGCTTTTGCATCGATAATCTTCCCTTTATAGGTACCGACATTCCGGTACCATGCGCCGAATTTTCCTTTCCCGCTGTCGTCAGTAATGCGTGCTGTATGAAGTATTCCGCTGTTTTTGTATGCATTTTGCAGCTGCGCATTACCTGCCGCAATTCGCTTCGCCCAATCGCCCATCTCCTTATTGTCCCACGGTCCAAACGCCGTGACCTTCGTAGTATAATCTTGTTTTTCATATGCTTTTCCAGAGTAGAGAACCCGCGCACAGAATTCATATTCCCCATTCAGTGTAAACTTTTCGGGTCTGATGACGGTAAATCGGCTGTCCGTCTTCGCATATGCCGCAGGCGTCATCGTCGGATAAGCAATCGTGTTGTCCGCCGCAGCTCTTGCTGCAAATCCCATCAGAACATAATACGGATCTACTGCTATATCGGTAATCGCCTTTTCTGTCTCCGCTGTTTCCTCAGTTTCTTCCTCCGTCAGGATCACGACAATCTGAACGTTTGTTTCGGAAAACGCCGCGGCTGCCGCATCTTTATTTTCTTCAAAACAGAACACCGTCAGCAAGCCTTTTTCCCCATACGCTTTTAAGCCGAATATTTCTGTATTAAGTCCGCTGTCCCCCGTGAGCAGAACAGCCTTGAGGCTTTCACATCCGTAAAAGGCTTCATCTCCTATGCTCACGCCATCAAATGGAATTTTTGCAGTGACGGCTTCCCGATCCTTCACCCGTATAAAATCCGAACCTTTTTCAACCACCACAGCATCCTCAAAATTCACCGTATTTTTCAGCGACCTGCATCCATAAAAGGCCCCGGGGCCTATGGAATCAATGCTGCCGGTCAGTTCTATCGTATCCAGCGAGACACACCCTCGAAATGCTCCTTCCGGTATTTCATGAATGGCCTTCGGCAATTCTGCATGCTGAAGTTTCCGACACCCTTCAAACACATAACTGCCTATAGACTCCAGGGATTCCGGCAGACTTACTTCCTCCAGATCCTGCATATCGGCAAACAGGTATGATGCCAGTTCTGTAATGCCCTCTTCCACGAAAACGTTCCTGACCGTTCCTCCCCATCCGCTCCATTCTCCGTCAGGAACAGCTGCTCCATGCCCGGAAATTGTCAGCACACCGTCTTCACAATATGCTGTTACAGAGTCTGACAGTCTCCATTCCGCCGCCGGTTCCCGGATCTCCTCTGCATCTTCCGCCTGGTCTTCTTCTCCGTCTTCCGTCTCCCCTTCAGTCCTGCCCTCTTCCCCGCCGTGCACTTGAGCAGCATCTGTCTTTGCATCCGCGCAGACCGCGTACGGTACAGGCGGCAGAATTGTCAGCACAATCGCCAGAAATAGCGCAGAAATCTTCTTCCTCATAGCCATCCTCCTCGTTCCTTGTGAACCCAATCAGATGAAAACAGCTGTAAGTGTCAAATCCTGGGTTACCGGGCAGTTCTCCAGTTCACCCTCAATTCTGATATCCGGTATCCACCGTTCAAACATCATGTCCTTTTTTTCCGGTATGACTGCCGTCGCCAAAACACTTCCCAGCAGGACGCCGCTGTGAATACTTACACTCCTCACCACGTTTCCATCCACCATAAACCTCACCTTATGGTAGGTTTTATTGATATTTTTCCATTCATCGAACAATACCGTCCTTCTACAGGTAATTTCCTTACGGCTGCCTGATAATCCCCGGTATTCAGTTTCCGTCTCTACATCCAGCAGCCCTCTCACGGGATCCACATTTAATATATTTACTGTAACGTCGGAATCGCTTTCCTGCATCAGCAGAAAATTCTGGACAAAATCGGCACATACTTCCTCCGACCAGGCCTGGCCCCCTTTCCCGTTGTGATATCCGTATGTCCGATTCACTTTCAGGTTATACATCGTCTGCTCCAGTGCAGTATCCGTATTTCGTTCCAGTTCATTTGCCCTCACCGTCTGTCCTCCGATCCCAAGAACCGTAAATCCCGTGAGAAGTAACAGTATCACTGCCGTCACAGCTATTACTACCGTCCGCAATACATCCTCCTTTCATCTGGCATACCCCGTAATCTCATAGTCCTTTGACAGCTGCAGCAGCGGAACTGCGTATGTATATGACAACGTCACCTGGGCTATCCGGTTATTTCCCTCCACTTCATATACATTTACTTCGAGGCAGTCCTTCCTGCCGGCTCCGTATTTTTGTCTGGCGTCTTCTTCCAGCGCCTGAATGACTTTCGGTGCATAATTTGATGCCTCAATTTCACTGATGCAGGAAGCATGAAAATTTCTGGCGCCGGCAATATACAGGCTGCTTCCGATATAGCCGGCAGCCATCACCGCCATTAACGAGAGCAATGCTGTCATAATATAAAACTCAACACTCGTCCGCATCGTTCACCCCGCTCCATGTGCCGTCACCAGCACGATAGCTCTTTCTTTTACTTTCCTGCTGTAACTGTCCCTGTACTCAATGCTGAGAGGGTACAACTGTTCGGCATCAGTGTCCAGAATTCCATCTGTGCTCATCTTTTCACACTCAATGACAACCCTGCTCTCTTCATTTCGATATACACACCGCCCCTGTCTCATCTGATACTCTTCAAAATTCAGGCTCTCAGCTTTTCCCTGTGAATTCACCAGCGTATCCAGAAAAGAAAATGCTGTTTTCCTTTCTCCCACTCTCAGGTGAATGGGACGTGTCAGTATCACCGGCTGGTGCATAGACGTCAGCTCTTCAAGCATCGGCCCGCTGAGATTCGATGCCGTCTCTTTTTCAGGCGCCGCCGCCTTCAGATATGGAAGTACAGTATGATATAACCCAAAGAAACACAACCCCGCAATCATTAAGATAACTGTGAGCATTCCATATTCTTTTACCGTGGTTTTCATGATCAGCCTCCCAGCAAGCCATCCGCAAAAGCGCCCAGCAGGGCTTTCAGCACACCGTCCGCCCCCAGCAGGCTCCCCAGTACGAATACAGTCACACATAAAGCCACCGCCGCTGTCAGAAGCAGCATGCCGTACTCGCCAAATATCTCCTTCATTCTGTTACCTCCTTACGCGATCCACTGCGCGACGCTGTAAAAAAATTCCACAATCACCAATCCGATTATCGCCGCGGATACCATGCTTCCATATTCATCCAATACTTCTCTCACTAATCGTCCTCCTTCGTCTTCCTTTACCAGGTTAAATTTCCAGTCTTCACAGTCAGGACAATAATCAGCAAAATCATATCCACCATCATTTTTACCGTTCCGGTGACCATAGGCAGATATACAAGCATTCCCGTCCCTGCGAGCCTGTCCTCATTCTGTATCCTCTCCGCTTTATCCAAAAGAATATTATTTCTTTTGATCAGTGCGTTCATCTGTATTTCCGCGTTTCCCGTTCCTGTCTCATCCATGGCATAGAGCATACGCATCGCCGTCTTTACATCCGGCAGATCAAAGTCATCCAGGAAATGCAGATACGGATAAACAGAACCCGGTGCAGCCTGCATTTCAGAAAGCAGCTGCCGGACAGGCTCCCGTAAAATGACAGGCGCACGGTCTCTGGTCGCTTCCACTGACATAAATACATTATTGGTTTGCAGCAGAAGAACCAGTTCCATCACCCATCCCGGAAATACCTTTTGTATCTCCCTGACTGTCCGCCGCCTCGCCCCGGCCACTGTTCTCCCGGGGCCTGTCAGCATCAGGATTGCAGCCCCTAAGGATACGGCCGGCACAATGGCATGTTTGGTAATACGCCAGCCAATCATGCCAAGGATCAGCATACAGACAGTCTTCCGGACTGCTCTGCTTTGCATCAGCTTTAAATCCGGGGACAACGCTGTCTGATAATCCGCTCTGACCTTCTCCGGATCGCTTTCTTTCATCTCGGTAAACCATGTCCCGCTCAGTGCACTCTGAGCCGATGCGCCGATCAGGATTCCTGCAATCAAAAAAATACACGTTACTATCTGACTGATCATCATGCCTTTAATATCGAAATCCCTGGGCACAATGAAAGTGATCAGCGAACATATGACTGATGAAAAAATAACGGATATGAAAATCTTGTTTTTCATACGCTTTTTGTCCTGCTGCAGCGCATAGACACGTTCAATCCACATTCTTCTGTCCTCGAGCAGGATCTCAAGCGTCATCTGATAATTTCCGCCATATAGTTCTACTTTTATCAGAAATCTGTGGAGTGTATTCACCCTGCCGCACCCGTATCCCTCCTCAATGATTTCAAACGCCTCTTCATACATTCTGTCAGACTCTCCTTTGTGTATACAGGAAATGGCTCTCTGCAGCCGTTCCCCCATGTCTCCTTCCGGAAAGACCAGTGCTGTCTCTTTTAAACAGAATAAAATATTGGGCCTTTTCTGAAAAGAAAACATCATTTGCTCAAGGTAATTGTTGACATCCGCAAATCTTTTCTGTTCATAAAGACTGTGATATACAGATAGCATTACTTTCGGCATACACATCAGTACACTCAGCAGGACTGCAGCTGTAAGCGCAGGATGAAGTTCAAACCAGAGGCAGACTCCTCCTGTAGCAGCAAATGCCAGGAGGATAAGTCTCCAGAACCTGGAAAGCGAAAACCTGTATCCATATCGGTTGATTTCGGCAACCATTTCTTTTGGCCGCCGCACCTTACGGTGCGGCTCCTTTTCTTTCAAATTTTTCCCTCCTCTCCTCTAACATGCAGAAAACGGGTCCTGAATCTTTGCACGGAAAAATTTTCTGTAGAAGCTTCCAGGAATCGCACGTTTCAGGATGATTCCGTCATCTACCAGCATTTGGATTTCATTGTTTTGGGATTCTCTGTTGAATAAACAGATCTGAGAAATGCAGCGATGGATTGTCCCATCTTCCTTTGTCTTTTTGCTGATCAAAACGCCCACATTAATAAAGTTGTAGATATCATTTTCCATTCGCGCAGCCGCCAGAGCGTCCTGCATCATATTTTCGATGCGATCCGGAATATGCCTGACATCATCCGTATGCATTGTAGTCAGTCCATGATGTCCCGTAGAAAAAGCTTCGAGCAGATGTTTAACCTCCACAGATCGCGCCTCAGATAACAGAATCCACTGCGGAAATTGCCTCAGACACGCCTTGATGGCTTTAGTGTATGAAAACAGTTCCTCATGCACTTTAAGCTCTACACAGTCTTTGCCGGGATTAATTGCACGATAGTGGATTTCCAGATTATCTTCTATCGTGATCACCCGTTCGTGCGCCGGTATCGAGCGTGTCAGCCATTTGAGCAGTTCCGTTTTTCCGGAACCTGTCAGTCCGCACACGACAACGTTGCAGTGTGCTGCAATGCAGTTCTTTAAGAAGTTGATAATCTCCTTAGAACAGTAGCCCTCCTTCGCCATCCGTTCATCTGTCAGTCTCTGAATGGGCGGTGTCTTCCTGATTGAGATTGCGGTTCCCGTATGAGCAACGCTTTCGTGGATGACAGAGACTCTGAGATCTTCCGTCTCCGCTTCCAGAATATTATCCTGCGGATTAAAGTTTGCAGAAACAGCATTCTTTATCCTCATCACAAATTGCTTTTCGAACTCTTTATTAATCGTCAGATCTGCCAAATAGCGCCCCCTGGTAACATCATCCACCCATATGTCTCTGCCATTATAATTAATATCGGTCACATTATCATCCCGGATATATGGCAGCAGCGCTCCGTAAGCCTCATCCGGCAAATGCCAGTTACTGATTCTTGCCATCGCTTAACCCCTTCACAGTTTGTTTTAAGGGACAGTCTGCACCATCCCTTCGATCCCCGTGGATCTGACATTCCGTCCGGCGCTTAGAATCCTGGCGGAACCGTAACACCGGTCACTCCGGATTTCTCAATGAAATTGGTAATCGTAGCTTTTACGGCGCCGAGAATATATTCTCCTACCGGTGTAGCCGCCGCTGCAAACAACAGGATGATGATAGCCGCTACGATAATCAAACCGTATTCTCCTAAAAAATCTTTCATGTACTTCGTCCTCCTTAATTTTATTGAAGCCCTGTTCCTGACTTCTGAATTCAGTATACCGGTTTCGTGTGCCTCCGCCCAGAGGTTGACTGAGGTCTTTTAGGGTACTTCAGGGCCGTCCCAGATGGTACCGGTCTTCTCCCTGTTCCAATGCTTCCCTGATAATGCCCAGTGCTTCCTTTCTTTTCGCCTTCACATATTCGTGGCTGACATGAAGCTCACTCTCCACTGTATACCATGTCTCTTTCCTGACATACAGCCGGTTCATCAGTTCGAACATCGCATGATCCAGCTTATAAAAGGCTTCCCAGACCATCAGAATACGGCATTCCTCCCGTTTTAATTCCCCCAGAGTATCCTGCATTCTGCCGATCTGCTGTTTGATCTCACAGCCATACGTTTCCTGCTCACCCTGTTCATTTGCCGCAGTCATCTGTTTCTCGAGAAACCTGAGATCCTCGTAAATATGACGGCGTTTTTCGGCAATGTTCCGTATCATCTGTTTTTTATTTTTTAAGATGTCCGTTATTGTCCTTTCCTGCATATTGTACACTCCGTTTCTGGCTCTTTCACATTATCATTTTTTTGCGCACGAGTCCCCTCAGGCATATTCATCACCTGCCTTTTTAAACTGTCTGATTATCAATTGGAAATATCCGGCTGAACAGCCGGCCTGAGATTTGTATTAGAAATTATAAGTGCATATCCCCTGTTTGTCAATAACCTGCATAAGGGACCAATTCTCCTGCTGTATGGGAATACCCCTGAAATGATGCCAGAGTCCAGTACCTTGGGAGGGTTTTTATCGTATGGGTAACAAAGTTTCCTATACGATAAAAAACGGGCCGATATCAATCGACCCGCCGTGTTCTATGCATTTGCCAGAAAATCATTGATCTGTCTTTCCAGAAGATCCGCATCCATTCCGTGAACCATAGCTGCTTCTGCCAGGCTTTCTCCCTGTGCAGACGGGCATCCGACGCAATGCATACCTGCTCTCATCAAAATTGCCGCAATATTTGGGTTCATCTGAAGAAGTTCGCCAATCAGCATATCTTTATTAATCTGTGCCATGATAAATTTCCTCCTTATCATTCAACCATATCGGTTATCATCAGTCTGTACAGCTCATTATAATACCTTTTAACCCGAAAAACAACCTAAACCTTCAGAAAAAGCACTGGTAAATTGTTTCGAAATTAATACTTGTATTATTTCAGAAGATATATTAAAATGTGCTTAGACCCAGAGATGGGGAATCGTAAAATAAGAGGAGGATGAATGTTATGGCATATGTAATTACTGACGCATGCGTAAGCTGCGGATCATGTGAGAGTGAATGTCCGGTAGGCGCTATCGCGCAGGGCGATACTCAGTACGAAATCGATCCTAATACATGTGTGGACTGCGGAACATGCGCGGGTGCATGTCCTACAGACGCTATCACAAACGAATAATCACATATAAAAAACTGCTCGGCCGTACAGGTCTGGGCAGTTTTTTATTTGATCAGCTTTTCCCCGGTTTTGAAAACTTCTTTTTTCGCTTCTTTCCCTGCTCTTTCGTCGCAGCGACCATTCGCCTTGAATACTGATGGTGGCGAATTGCCGCATCCAGTCTCTTGTAGCGGTCTTCCTGATGATCCATATCCTTGATCTGCGTCAGAAGACGGTCCAGAATCTGGTAGAATTCCTGTTTTTTATCGGGCTCTTTTTCTTCTTTTCGTTCAGAAACTATTTTCTTCTTCTCAACTACCGGCTCTTTTTTCTGCGAATCTTTCTCAATAACCCCTTTTTTGGCATCTGTTTCAGATTTCCTGGACGCATTTGCATACAATTCGCGCCGAAGTCCCGGTACCAGTTCCTTAATGGTCTTTAACTGAAACCCCTTTTTCTTAAGTTCCTTTATACTCAGAAAAATCTGAATATCTTCTCTGGTGTAGTAACGATGTCCCATTTCATTCCTTGCGATCGGAAGAGCAAGTTCTTCCTCCCAGTAACGAAGCACGTGGGTCTCCACATCCACCATCCTGGCCGCTTCAGAAATCAGAAATCTGGTTTCACTCATATACTTACCCCTTTATGCTTAAGCTTCAATTTTATTATAGCATTCAGGGCTACAATTGCAATGAAAAGACATCGACGGATTCCGACATGCCTGTCCCATGGCAGCCGTGCACATCCGGATTCGAGTGTAAACGATCATCTTACTTCTTCCAGTTAACAAAGCGTGTGTATTCCGGCATCCATACCAGATTTACCGTCCCGATCGGGCCGTTCCTCTGCTTGGCGATAATAATCTCCGCCACATTCGGGTTCTCAGTGTCTTTATTATAGTAGTCGTCCCGATATATAAACATTACGACATCGGCATCCTGTTCAATGGCTCCCGATTCACGAAGGTCTGACAGCATCGGCCGTTTATCATCACGTTTTTCAACCGCACGGCTCAGCTGAGAAAGTGCTACAACCGGAACACTCAGTTCCCGGGCAAGCGATTTGAGTGAACGTGAAATATCCGAAATCTCCTGCTGTCTGGAATCACTCCTCCCGCTGCCGCTCATGAGCTGCAGATAGTCGATGATGATAATCCCCAGATTATGTTCCAGCTTGAACTTTCTGCATTTGGAACGCATCTCAGAGATTGAGATACCGGGAGTATCCTCTATAATCAGGTTGGAATTACCGATGACACCGGCACCTTCTATCAATTTAGCCCAGTCTTCATCCTTCAGATTACCGGTACGGATACTCTGAGAATCCACCCTTGATTCCAAAGAAAACAGACGGTTCACCAACTGTTCTCTGGACATCTCCAGACTGAAAATGGCTACCGTCAGATTTTTTTTAAATGCCATATACTGTGCAATATTCAGCACAAATGCCGTCTTTCCCATCGACGGGCGCGCCGCGACCAGGATGAAATCAGACGGCTGAAACCCGGAAGTCTTATAGTCAAGATCCACAAAACCTGTCGGAAGCCCGGTCACACTTCCCTTAGTCCTGGATGCCTTCTCAATCGTATCAAGCGCATTCAGCACGACCTGACGGATCGGCACAAACTCCCCGCTGTTCCTCTTCTGAAGAAGCTCAAACATACGCTTCTCCGCATCCTCCATAATATCCTCTACCTTATCGTTATTCAGGTAACAGGCATTGGAAATTTCCTCATTGACTTTGATCAGCCTGCGGAGCATTGCCTTATCCTTCACGATCCCCGCATAGTACTTCACGTTTGCAGAAGTCGGAACAGCAGAAATCACATCGCGTACGAATTCCATGCTGCTGATCTCAGGCGGCACGTCTTTTTCCTGCAGCCTGTTCTGGAGTGTCACGGGATCTACCGGTTTGCCCTCGTTGAAGAGTTCCAGCATAGCTTCATATACGACTTTATACTGATGCTGGTAAAAATCATCCCCGGTCAGCATCTCAGACGCTACCAAAATAGCTTCCCGGTCCATCAGCATGGAACCGATGACAGACTGCTCCGCCTCAGTGCTGTGAGGCAGTATTCTTTTGATAAGCGCTTCTTCCACGCAAATTCCTCCTAAGCTTCCTTCACAATGACTTTAAGTTCGGCCGTCACCTTGGGGTGCAGACGCAGCGGAACCATGGTGGTTCCCAGTTCACGGATCGGATTGTTCAGCTGCATTTTCTTCTTGTCCAGCTCATATCCCAGCTGCTCTTTTGCGGCTTCCGCAATCTCCTTCGCGGATACAGAACCGAATGTTTTCCCGCCCTCACCGACTTTGATCGAGACCGTAACCTCCTTCGCCTCCAGTTCAGCCTTAAACTGACGTGCGGCTTCCAGATTTTCTTTTGCAATCTTATCATCGTGTGCCTTCGCAAGCTTCAGGTCATTCATATTCCTGGATGTCGCTTCCAGTCCCAGTTTCTTTGGAAGCAGCATATTTCTTGCATATCCGTCGCTTACGTTAACGACTTCTCCTTTTTTTCCCAAAGCTTTTACATCTTCCAGTAATATTACTTTCATCAGATATCTCCTCCGTCTATCATTTCCTGTAATGTCTGTTTCAGGTAGTCAATGGCTTCCCTGACCGTATATCCCTTCAGCTGGGATCCGGCGATATTCAAATGCCCGCCGCCGCCCATTCGCTCCATGATGATCTGTACATTTACTTCATCAATCGCACGGGCACTGATATAGATCATATCTTTATAGTCTGTCATCACAAAAGACGCCTTAACACCGACGATATTCAGCAGTTCATTTGCCGCCTGTGCACCGACGACCGTCGGGCTTTCCAGTCCCTCCGCCGGACACACTGAAATCGCATAACATTTCCTGAAGAGCTCCGCATTACGTATCGCTTCTCCTCTTGCGCGGTAATCTTCCGCATTCTCCCGGAACAGCTTGCGCACACGCGTCACATCAGCGCCGCACCTCCGCAGAAATGCTGCTGCCTCAAAGGTACGCACACCCGTCTTAGTCATAAAATTATTCGTATCAATCATGATTCCCGCATAAATGCTGTCTGCTTCTATATTGCGGATCCGTATACCGTCTGCAAAATACTGAAGCACCTCCGCAACCATTTCACACGCCGAGGATGCATAAGGCTCAATATATGAGAGGACTGCATTCTTAATGACCTCACTGCTCTGGCGGTGATGGTCAAGTACCACGATCGTCTTTGTCATAGACAGCAGTTCCTCACATTCCGAATAACTCGGGCGGTTGGTGTCAACAACGACAAGCACCGTATTATCGTCCGTGATGTCTTTTGCCTCATGGCTGTTCACGAACATATGCGGATCGTAATCCGGATTATTGATAAATTCGTCCATCAGCGGCCTTATGGAGGAGGTCGCATTGTTAATGACGATATAAGCCTTTTTATTCAGGGTTTTTGCTGCGCGGTAGATACCGATAGCTGCACCGAAGGTATCAACATCCGTGATTTTATGGCCCATCACAACCACATTGTCTTTCTGGCTCATAAACTCTTTGAGTGCATGTGCTTTCACCCGTGCCTTGACACGCGTGGTTTTCTCCACCATCTGTGATTTACCGCCATAATAGGAAATCTGGTCTCCGTCTTTTATGACGACCTGATCCCCGCCCCGGCCAAGCGCCAGTTCGATTGCTACCCGCGCATACTCCGCAGTCTGTGCATACGTGTCCGCATGCGCACCCAGACCCATACTGATCGTGACAGACATTTCATTTCCAATATTGACATTTTTAATATC
Organism: Ruminococcus gauvreauii; assembly: GCF_025151995.1. Lineage (NCBI taxonomy): Bacteria > Bacillati > Bacillota > Clostridia > Eubacteriales > Oscillospiraceae > Ruminococcus > Ruminococcus gauvreauii. Next base: position 2,422,071 of record NZ_CP102290.1, on the reverse strand, counting down.
CTCCAGGATATTAAATTTCTGCTCTTTCAGCTGCTCCATGGATCCTCTGCGCATAACCAGAAAGTACTTGTCTTTCTCAAGGCGTTTGACAACCCCGTCAACCGCTGAAAAATATTTCGTGATCTTACGCTCGATCAGCGCTGTCAGGAGTGATCTGCGAACTTCCTCTACGCTGTCAGTCGCTTCCTCGTAATTATCCAGATACAGGAGACCGGACACCAGCTTTTCCTCTTCATTCTTTCGAATGTATTCGTTTAACTCCGTCACATCGTACATGTAAAGGCCAATCAGACAATTATCCCGCACCTCTTCCACATCTACAAGTTTGGAATTCTGGAGAAGTCCGTCAATATTGATGCGCTGCAGCTTTACCCGGAAATTCTGGCTTCCGTAACTGATTTCCACTTCCTTAATTTCATCTTCTTCACCGGGAAGGATATCCTGTGTAATCTCCGACATGACATTCGTGATGGATTTGTGGTACTTCTTGTCCTTTCCCGTCAGCTTTGAAAATGATTTGTTCAGCCACATGACTTTTCCGTCCGCATCCAGAACAGCAAAGGGAATCGCAAAGTCACGCATCAGGTTTTTCTGAATCTGACCATACTGCGTAGCAAATGTGATCAGCTCATTCAGAATAATCGGGCGGTTATGAAAATACAATATCACCACGATCGCAATATAGGCTGCCACAAAAAAACTCACGAGAGTCCCAGCCCTGACATTGATAAAATACACGGCAATATTCATAATAATCATCAAAACGCTGAGAGTTATCGGCCAGTTCAGATAAGATTTCAGCGGCCCTGAAAGTTTTATTCTTCCATTCATACCTTTTACCTACTGTAATTTTTCCTATAGATTTAGAATTCTGTAGTAGCGTTTCTGTCTCATTATATCATTTTTCTGCCAAATAAAAAAGCCTTTTTTCTCGCCGTCACTGCTCCTGACATAAAGTAAACAAAAACGGCTGTTCCAGAACAAAAAGCCTGTTTGTTTTATACGCCAACATGACCGCAGAAGCTTCTGCGGTCATGCCAAGGTATCTGCTGTGCAGTATACCTATCTCGTATAGATTTTTTCCCCGTCCGGACTGAATACGCTGTATCCTTTTTTGCACGCCTTTTTAGCCTGTGCAAGGTCCACATATGCTCCCTGCTGGCTGTCTTCATCCTCCCAGGTCTTTCTAATCCGGTAGAACTGCACATCCTCGAGCAGCTCATCATTGCTTCTGGTATCCAACATAACATCATACTGCGTCAGATTGAATTTTTCTATGATATTGCAGATCTTAGACACGTATGCGCTGTCGGTTGCATATCCGCCGTCTTTGATGATCTGAATCGCTGTCCTGTAGTCGGTTTCGCCTTTCAAACCCTCGTATCGCAGCCCGTCACCGTCAGTGGCCCCCAGCAGATATGCCGAATGATCTGCGACGGAGTCCTCCACACAGTCATATTTTCGAAAAGCCGCTGTAATCGTAACCCTGCGTCCTCCATACTCCTCACCTGTCTGTTTTGTATAGGACGAGATTCCATCCCAGGAACTGTTCTCCCATGTATTTCCGGATAGTGTTACCTTCATGCCGAAACAGTTATTTGCTTCCTGTGCAAGGTCTGTTCCCATATATCCCGACTCCAGAATACACTGGGCTGCACTGATACTCGCGAGTATCCCGGATTTTGCGTAGTCCTGCTGGCACATCCTGCCGATGATCGCCACCCGGTCTGTCTCTGCCAGATTCGCTACATCAGCCGCATTGGTAATTGTTCCTGTAAGGCCTGCAGTCTCCTGTGTATCCTCACTGCCGCCTGATTCTTCTCTTGCTTTCTGACGCTCTTCCACCCTGTTGTAGTTCTGCTCCTGCGGTTCTGCGAACACAGGGACCGCACTCGTCACCGCCAGCATTCCCGCAAGAAGACACGCCGCCACTCGTTTTTGCTTCATATCCACCTCATCGCTGTTCACGTACATCATATCTTAATAATTAATGTATTCATTATACAGAAGAATGGAAAAAAATACAAGCAGTTATATTTTCATCATATTCGACATCATACAGGCTCCCGACGCCCTGGTCCCCCTGATCAGTTCCACGTTTTTCTCCGTGATTCCTCCGATCGCATAGACTGGAATCTCCACCGCGCTGCACACTTTTTCCAGAAAGCCAAGCCCCCTCGGAGGCAGCCCCGGTTTGCAGTCTGTTGAAAATACGTGACCGGCTGTCACATAGCCGGCATTATGTTCCTGAGCCCATACAGCGTCCTCCACAGAATGTACCGATGTACCGCATACGTTGAACGCTTTCAGCTCCTGCCACTGTTCCTGAAACAACGGGAACGGAAGATGAATGGCAGGCCACGCCAGCCTGCGGGCGACTTCCGTGTATGTGTGAAGCACACACGGAATCCCCAGCCGCATACAGCCGGCAGTTACTCTTTCTGCAAGATCCTGATACTCTTCTTCTGATAAATCCTTCTCTCTTAACATAACCAGATCCGGTCTGTTTACGCTGGCAATGCGTTCCAGCTGTTCCGTCAGCGGACGGCGGCAGAGCCGGCGGTTCGTCACAGCAATTATTTTAAACGTACACATAATCGTTCATAACAGGCTGCAGTCCCTGTGCTAAAATACTTGCATAGACCTCTTCCACGCCCCGCTCGTCAGCGATTTCAAACTGGTCGTCCCCCAGCTCCGCCGCATCAGACTCGTGGCTTCCGACACCTGTACTGACGCCGGCAGAAATTTTAGTCGCCGTCATCCCGATCACATGATCCCGGAACCCGGCACGCTCTCTTGTGGAAATCGTCATCCCCGCATACGGCATGAAAATACGGTATGCACACATAACCTGGAGCAGTTGTTTCTCATGCACATCTTTCGGATTAATCCTGTCATTGTTGATAATCGGACGCAGCCTCGGACAGGAAAAGGAAATCTCTGCCCACGGGTACTTCCGCTGCAGCAGCCACGCATGAAGTCCGGTCGCAAACGCATCCTTTCTGAAATCGGCAAGGCCAAGCAGCGCCGCAAATGCCACGCCGCGCATGCCCCCCATAAGCGCACGCTCCTGTGCATTCACGCGATACGGGAAAATCCGTTTGTGCCCAGCAAGATGGAGGGTCTCGTACTTATCAGAATCATACGTCTCCTGAAAGACCGTGACATAATCCGCACCGCATTGATGCAGATACGCATATTCATCGGAATTCATCGGATAAACTTCCAGTCCCACCATCTTAAAATATTTCCGTGCGATCCTGCACGCCTCTCCGATATAGGCCACATCCGAATTTTTTCTGCTCTCCCCTGTCAGGATCAGAATCTCCTCAAGGCCTGTCCTGGCAATCGCCTGCATTTCTTTTTCAATACCCGCAGCATCCAGTTTTGCGCGTCGTATGTTATTGTGGCAGTTAAAACCGCAGTATATGCAGTAATTTTCACAATAATTTGAAATATACAGAGGTGTAAACATATAGACAGTATTTCCAAAATGCCTGCGTGTCTCCTGCCTGGCACGCTGCGCCATCTGCTCCAGAAAAGGAAGTGCCGCCGGCGAGAGCAGCGCTTTGAAATCCTCCACGGAACAGTTTTCGTGCATCAATGCCGCTCTGACATCCTCCGCCTCATAAGCGTGATAATCATATGCTTCCATGCTGCTCACAACTTCATCCATCACATCGGAGGAAATGACCTCCATTCCCTCCATATACTTCATATGGTCTATTCTCTTTTCCAACATTTCTTCCCCCCTACTCTTCCAGGAATCCGGTCAGCGGTGAAGATGCCGAACCACCCTTTGCAAGCACCCTGCCGAGTCCTGCAAGGTATGCTGCGCGTCCCGCTTCGATCGCCTGTTTAAAGGCTCTCGCCATCGCAGGAATGTCGCCTGCCGTTGCTATCGCCGTATTTGCCATGACAGCGGCAGCTCCCATCTCCATGGCTTCACATGCCTGTGACGGTCTTCCTATCCCCGCATCGACGATGACCGGAAGTTCTATTTCATCCACCAGTATCTGTATAAACTCCCTGGTTGCCAGTCCTTTATTGGAACCGATAGGCGCCGCGAGCGGCATGATGGAGGCAGCTCCGGCATTTACAAGATCCCTGGCTGCATTCAGGTCCGGATACATATATGGCATAACAACGAATCCTTCATTCGCCAGCGTCTCCGTTGCCCTGATCGTCTCGTAATTGTCGGGCAGCAGATATTTTGAATCGCGGATGACTTCAATCTTCACAAAGTCGCCACAGCCCAGCTCTCTTGCCAGCCGTGCGATCCGCACTGCTTCTTCAGCGTTTCTTGCTCCCGATGTATTGGGAAGCAGCGTCACCCCTTCCGGTATATAATCGAGAATATTGTCCTTTCCGTCGGAGTTCGCTCTCCTGAGCGCCAGCGTGATCATCTGGGCACCGGCGTCTGAGACAGCCGCGCGGATCAGACTCAGATCATATTTTCCAGAACCCAGTATAAAACGGGAGGTAAATGCATGTCCCCCGATCATCAGTACATCATTTTCTTCAGCTTCTCTCTTCATGGTATTCTCTTCTCCTTCTTTTTATTATTAAGAATGCCGGAAACGAAGTTTCCAGACTATAAAAACATCACACATCCTTCTGTCCCAAAATCAGCCTTATCACCATATTTGCCTGATGTCCGGCACAGACTGCAACACGCGGCGCCATCAGTCCTATGCCGTCATTTACGTCCGAATGGCCGTCTCCGCAGATATACAGACGGCTCATGGCACGGCGCGTGATAATTGAATTGCTGCTCCCATACCCCGCCATACCGGAACCGGCCACCACTGTCGTACGGGGACAGGTTTCCAGGAGCGTATTGACGAGCATCGCTTTATTCTCCGGCCGGTCAAATGCCTCGCAGACGATCGGATACATTCCAAATAACTCCGCGGCATTTTTTCCGGTCACGTACACAGTTCTTGTTGTGATCCGAAGATACGGGTTGATCTCCCGAAGGATCTGTGCCAGAGCCGCAGTCTTTTTCATCCCCAGGTGACTCGTCATATACGCCTGACGGTTCAGATTTGTCACATCCACAGAGTCGAAGTCCACCAGATGAAGGTGTCCGATTCCGCTTCTGGTCAGCATAACGGCTATATTTGACCCAAGACCACCGAGTCCTGCGACTGCCACCTTTGAATCTTTCAGTTTTTTATGTACCTCCGGCGAAAATCGCTGATCTTTCGCCTGGTCAAGTTCTTCCCTGGACGGGAACGTACAGCTGTATCCCTGCTGCATAGCATCATCCTCCCCCGACAAATCTCACAACTTCCAGATGATCTCCATCATTTACAGTCACCGAACCATAACTGCCTCTGGGAACAATCTCCTGATTTAATTCAGCTGCGACGCGCGTCATGTCATACCCCAGTTCCGTCAAAAGCCTGTCAAGCTGCATGCTCTCACTGAACTGTTTCTCTTCTCCGTTAACAAAAATCAAACCTTTCACCTCCTGATGTTTTTCAAAAGACATATGAAAAAGGCCACACGAAAGAATACACCCGCGGTGGTGTACCCCTTCGTGTGACCTCTCTCACACTCTAAAAATGATTATATAAATTTCTCAGTTTTTGTCAACTGTTTTTATGCTTCTTTTTATAATTCATAAAGAAATCTTTCAGCTGAGTGAGCGATGTGACCAGTATCTCCTTCTCATCCTCAGCAAGTCCCTTTACCACAGCCTCGATCATCTCTCTGTGAAAAGCTTCATGATGGTAATATGCCCGCTTCCCTTTTTCCGTCAGTCGGATAAACACCACACGCCGGTCTTCTTCACTGCGTTCTCTCATCACATATCCCTTTTTCACAAGGCTGTTCATGGAAATCGTCAGTGTGCCCATGGTAACCAGCATCTTTTTTGCAATCGATGACATATTCATCGGCTGATCCACGCCTACCGCTTCGATAATATGCATATCATTGTTTGTAATGTCGCAGAATTCCCCGGTAATGATGGCATCCTGCTCAATATCCATAATGTCGTTAAACAGATTCACCAGAACATCATTCAGGGCGCGATAGCTCTTTTCCATGGGTACCTCCTTCATTCAGACTGCAGCTTTCGTACATATTAATGATACATGGTTTTATGCCGGATTACAAGCAAATCCGAACAAATCTGCAATCACCCGCGGCACTGTCTCCATCCGCTCACTGCGATACGCATTGCTGCCGCAGAAAAGCAGTGCCTGTTCCGTCTTTTCCGTGACTGCATTTACGAGTGCCTGCGTGATACAGTAAGGAATCTGCGCCGGATTACATTTCTCCAGACATTGCAGGCATTCCCCCTGGCGATTCTCCTGCGTATGGTCCGCTGTTAAAAAAGAATTTCTGATCGCACGTCCCGGCATGCCTACCGGGCTTTTCGTAATCACAATGTCTTCTTCTTTTGCATTCAGGTACCGCTCTTTGTAAGACATCGGGGCATCACATTCCTCCGTCGTCACGAATCTGGTCCCCACCTGAACTCCATCTGCTCCGACCTCTTCCAGCATGTGCTGCACATCATCTCCATTGTAAATACCGCCTGCCACAACCACCGGTATCTCTTTGTGGTATTTTTCGCCACACTCTCTGACTGCGCTGATGATCTTCTTTATCTCTTCCTCATAGCTGGCATCCGTATATGTTTTAAGCTCCTCCTCCGAGAAACCCAGATGACCTCCCGCCTTTGGCCCTTCGATCACCACAAGATCGGGCGTCGTCTGATAACGGCGGTCCCAGAGCTTGCAAATCAGTTTTGCCGCTTTCAGAGAAGACACGATCGGCGCAAGCTTCGTCTTAAAACCTTTTGCGTATTTCGGCAGATCCACCGGAAGGCCAGCCCCCGATACGATAATGTCGGCTCCCGCCTTCAGAGCTGCTTTTACGTAATCTTCGTAGCGTTTTGTCGCCACCATGATATTAAATCCCAGAATTCCCTTCGGCGCAATCGCACGGGCTTTGTCCAGTTCTTCCTTCATCACCCGCAGATTTGTCTCAATCGGGTTTTTACGAAATTCCGGGTCCCGAAAGCCGATCTGTGCCGTGGAGATCAGGCCGATACCGCCGCTTTTCGCTACGGCGCCAGCCAGTCCCGAAAGGCTGACTCCGACACCCATCCCTCCCTGAATCAACGGAAGGGGCACCGTCAGATCCCCGATCCTCAAAGGTTTTTGCTCTGTCATTAATTTTTCCCTCTCTATTCCTGCACTCGTTACATGCTGCGGAAACGCTGGTAACGGTGATCCAGAAGCTCACTGTCTGTCTGTCCCTGGAAACGCACCAGAAAACTTCGTATCTCCGCACGCAGCATTCTGCATATCTGCCGCTGGTTCTCCCGGCATGCCGGTTTTTCCTCCGGTATCACTTTCTCAATAATGCCAAGACCCAACAGGTCATCTGCCGTGATTTTCATGACACCGGCAGCTTCGTTTGCTTTTTTGCTGTCCTTCCACAGAATGGACGCAAACCCCTCCGGAGACAGAATCGAGTAGACTGCATTTTCCATCATCCAGACTTCATCTGCTACAGCCATGGCAAGCGCACCGCCGCTTCCGCCCTCACCGATTACCACGGAAAGGATCGGCGTCTTCAGATCCGACATTTCGAACAGGTTATCAGCGATCGCCCTGCCCTGGCCGCGCTCCTCTGCCTCCAGTCCGCAGAACGCTCCCGGCGTATCTACAAAGCAGATCACCGGGCGGTGGAATTTCTCTGCCTGTTTCATCAGTCTGAGCGCCTTACGGTATCCATCCGGAGACGGCATCCCGAAGTTCCGGACCAGATTATCCTTCAGGTTTTTCCCTTTTTGCTGTCCGATGACCGTGACCGGTGTCGCACCCAGCATTGCAATCCCCCCGATGACTGCACCGTCATCCTTGCAGTAACGGTCACCATGGAATTCTATGAAATCCGTAAAAATATTATCAATATAGTCAATCGCCGTCAGACGGTCTGCGCGTCTGGAGGTCTCCACCACACTCCAGGCATCCCGGTCTTCCCTGCGTTTGCGTGATTTTACCAGTTCTGCCTCGGCAGGCGCAGATGCTTTTTCTGAAAGCGTATGCATTCGTATGATATCCGCAAGCGTTTTCCTCATATCGGCACGCTCCACGATCTTATCGACAAACCCATGGTCAAGCAGAAATTCCGAACGTTGGAATCCTTCCGGCAGCTTCTGCCGGATCGTCTGTTCGATGACACGCGGTCCCGCAAATCCGATCAGTGCTTTCGGCTCTGCCAGGATCACATCTCCAAGCATTGCAAAACTCGCCGTCACGCCTCCTGTGGTAGGATCCGTCAGAACAGAGATATACAGCAGCCCCTCATTGCTGTGTCTTTTTAATGCCGCTGAAGTCTTCGCCATCTGCATCAGAGAGACCATTCCCTCCTGCATTCTGGCTCCTCCTGAACAGCAGAACATCACGGCCGGAAGCTTAAGCGCAGTCGCGCGTTCAACCATGCGCGTGATTTTTTCTCCGACGACATAGCCCATGCTTCCCATCAGAAACCGGGCATCAATAACGCCAATGGCACAGGTAAGTCCTTCAATGGCAGCTTTACCTGTCACAACACCCTCCGCGAGTGATGTCTTTTCCTGCGCCGCCTTGATCTTCTCTTCGTATCCTTCGAACTGCAGCGGATTACCGGTCTCAAGGTCCGTATCCCATTCCTCAAAACTGCCGCTGTCCACTGTCATTTTCAACCGGCGTTTGATATTCAGACGGAAATATCCGCCACATTTTGGGCAAATATAATAATTGGCACGCACATCATCCCGGTAAACCAGCTCGCCGCACTTGCTGCATTTTGCCCAGAGAGTCTTCAGCACATCCGGCGTCTCCTCTCCCTTTTTCATATTCATATTGGACGGAGATTTCCGTAATAAATTCTTTAACATCATTACCTCCACGGCTACAGATATTTCTCAATAAATGAGGTGTCCTGTTTTCCCTCCCGGAAAACCGGGTGTTCAATGATCTGCATCTGATATTCCTTATTTGTATCCACACCTTCTATGACCATCTCATCAAGCGCTGAACGCATTTTCTGCAGCGCCTCCCTGCGGCTTTCGCCGTGAACAATCACTTTGGCAATCATGGAATCATAGTTCGGCGGGATCTGATATCCGTTGTACACCGCACTGTCGATCCGAATGCCGTTTCCTCCCGGGAAATGACTGTCCTTTATCGTTCCAGGACACGGCATAAAGTTTTTTTCCGGATTTTCCGCGTTGATTCTGCATTCCATTGCATGCCCTTTCAGGCAAATGTCACCCTGTGAAAACGAAAGCTTCTCACCTGATGCGATCCGGATCTGTTCTTTGATCAGGTCCAGTCCCGTCACGGCCTCCGTCACCGGATGCTCCACCTGAATCCTTGTATTCATCTCTATAAAAAAGAAATCTCTGTTCTTATCCACCAGAAACTCGATCGTTCCGGCATTTTCATAGCCCGCCGCAAGAGCCGCTTTCACGGCAGCTGCGCCCATCTCGGCGCGGAGCTCTTCGGAGATAGCGGGACTCGGTGATTCCTCGATCATCTTCTGATGACGCCGCTGCACGGAACAGTCACGTTCCCCGAGATGTACCACGTTACCATAGCTGTCCGCAAGAATCTGAAATTCGATATGCCGCGGCTCCAGCACGAAGCGCTCGATGTACATCGTAGGATCGGAAAAACCCTGCTCTGCCTCCCGCTGTGCCGTCTGGAACTGTACGTCAAATTCCTCCGGTGTCATGGCTACCCGCATTCCGCGGCCGCCCCCTCCGGATGCTGCCTTGATCATCACGGGATATCCGATATCAGCAGCGGCTTTTTTCCCTTTTTTCACATCCAGAATCGGTTCCGTACTCCCCGGAACGACCGGGACATGCGCCGTAATCATGGTGTTTCTGGCTTCCGCCTTATTTCCCATACGGGCGATCACATCGCTTTTCGGTCCGATAAATGTGATGCCGCACTTTTCACACATCTGCGCAAATTTGCTGTTTTCCGAAAGGAATCCAAATCCGGGATGAATAGCATCCGCCTCCATGGTAATCGTTGCGCTTAAGATACGTTCCATGTTCAGATAGCTTTCCTTGGAGGGAGCCGGCCCGATGCAGATGGCTTCGTCCGCCAGCAGGGTATGCAGGGCATCCCGGTCCGCCTCCGAGTACACGGCAACCGTTGAAATTCCCATCTCCCGGCATGCCCGGATAATGCGCACCGCTATCTCACCGCGGTTTGCAATCAATACTTTTTTAATCATGCAATCACCTATCCCACCACAAATGTCATGTCGGCGGAAACCGCCGTCTTGCCGTCAACCGTCGCCACTGCGCGGCCCACACCGATCGGTCCTTTTTGTTTTATGATCTCACATTCCAGATGGAGCGTGTCTCCCGGCACTACTTTCCTGCGGAATTTTACCTTGTCCATTCCCCCGAAAAACGCAGTCTTTCCTTTGTTCTCTTCCACACTTAAGATCGCGACAGCTCCCACCTGTGCGAGCGCTTCTACGATCAGCACACCCGGCATCACCGGTTCCTCCGGGAAATGGCCTGCAAAAAAGTCTTCCTTAAATGTCACATTCTTGATCCCTTCTGCGCGCACACCCGGTTCCAGTTCATCGATGCGGTCGATCAGCAGAAACGGATGACGGTGCGGGATAATCTCTTCAATCTCTTTGATTCCAAATGCCATGCTGTGCCTCCTTATCCAATCCGAAACAGCGGCTGTCCGTATTCTACCACCTGCTCATTTTCAATCAGGATTTCGGCGATCACGCCGTCCCTGTCACATTCGATCTCATTCATCAGCTTCATGGTCTCGATGATCCCGATCACCTGTCCTTTTTTCACAGTGTCACCCGCCTGCACAAACGCCTGTGCATCCTCCGACGGTGCGCTGTAGAATGTCCCCACAAGCGGGGATTTGATCAGGGTTCCATCATCAACGACCGCTGTTTCCTCGATCGAAGCGGGTACTGCCGCCGGCGCTGCCGCTGCCGGTACCGCCGTGACAACCTGTTTCTCCGCCTTTAAAACGAGTCTTACATCGCCTTCCTGATATTCAAACTCCGAGAGTGAAGAGGCTGAGACAGTCTCAATCAAACGTATAATCTGTTCTGCTTCCATTTATGCATCCTCCTGCCCGCGATATTTTCTGACACAGAGCGTCGCGTTATGTCCGCCGAACCCCAGAGAATTCGTGAGACAGCAGTCAACCGCCTGCTCCACAGGGCCTCCTGTGATGTAATCCAGATCACATTCTTCATCCGGTACCTGATACCCTACGGTCGGATGAAGATAACCGTCCTGTATGGATTTCACGCAGGTGATAAACTCCACGCCGCCCGCTGCACCGAGCAGATGTCCGATCATGGACTTTGTAGAACTGATCTTTACTTTCTCCGCCGCCGCTCCAAGCGCCAGTTTGATCGCCTTCGTCTCGAACAGGTCATTGTGATGTGTGCTCGTTCCGTGCGCATTGATATAATCCACGTCTTCTGCCCCGATTCCGGCATCATTCATCGCCTTCTCCATGGCTTTTGCGGCTCCGCTTCCGTCCTCGATCGGGGACGTGATATGATACGCATCGCTCGTAGCGCCGTATCCGACGATTTCCGCATAAATTCTCGCATTTCTTTTTTTTGCATGCTCCAGTTCTTCCAGCACGACTACCCCGGCGCCCTCTCCGATCACGAAACCGCTTCTCTCCTTATCAAACGGAATCGACGCGCGCATGGGATCAGTTGCTGCCGTAAGCGCCGTCAGCGATGAAAATCCAGACACACCGATCGGCGTGATTGAACTCTCCGCACCGCCCGCCAGCATCACGTCCGCATCCCCATACTGGATCGTCCGAAATGCCTCGCCGATGGAATGAGTGCCTGTCGCGCATGCCGTGACCACATTGATACTCTTACCTTTACAGCCAAGCTGAATGCTGACATTTCCGGCTGCCATGTTGCTGATCATCATCGGCACCATCATCGGACTGACTTTTCTGGGGCCGCCCTTCAGCAGTTTCTGAAATTCCCGTTCTACGGTCTGCAGGCTTCCGATTCCCGATCCGATGCTGATGCCTACCATATATGGGTCTTCCTCTTCCATATGAATGCCTGAATCCTGCACTGCTTCTTTGGACGCCGCAACCGCGTACTGGCAAAATGCCTCCATACGCTTCGCCGCTTTGGCATCCATATATTCTTTCGCGTCAAAGTCTTTGACTTCCGCTGCAATTTTCACTTTGTAATCCGACACATCAAACTTTGTAATCTCTCCGATACCCACGGTCTGGCTCTTCACGCCTTTCCAGAATGCATCGACACTGTTTCCGATCGGGGTGATGGCTCCCATCCCCGTAACAACAACTCTTCTCATGGATTTTCTCCTTTAATTATCTTACATCACCATTCCGCCGTCTACATGCAGCACCTGTCCGGTAATATACCGGCTCTTATCCGATGCCAGAAATACAACCGCATCTGCCACATCCTCCGGTTTGCCAAAGTCCTTCAGCGGAATCTGAGCCTTTGCCCCTTCTTTCACTTTCTCAGAAAGTACCTCTGTCATATCCGTCTCGATAAATCCCGGAGCCACCGCATTCACGGTGATTCCCCTGGAAGCCACTTCCCTGGCAATCGACTTTGTCATTCCGATCAGCCCCGCCTTGGAAGCACTGTAATTGACCTGTCCTGCGTTTCCCGATACGCCGGATACAGAAGAAATATTTATGATTTTCCCGCCCCGCTGGCGGATCATCGTCTTCACCGCCCATTTGCAGCAGTGAAATGCACCTGTCAGGTTTGTATCCAGCACTCTGGTAAAATCCTCTTCGCTCATACGCATGAGCAGTCCGTCCTTCGTGATGCCTGCATTATTTACCAGGATGTCAATCCTTCCCAGACGAGCCATGATATCAGCGAACCATGCTTCTACCGCTGCGCCGTCCGCGACGTTGCAGTGCCCTGCTTCCGCCTGGCCGCCTTTTTCCTGGATTTCTTTCACCACTTCCTGCGCCCTCTGGGAGGAACTCGCGTAATTTACGACGACATACGCACCTTCCGCTGCCAGTGCGAGTGCGATCGCGCGCCCGATTCCCCTGGCACCGCCCGTTACGATAGCTACCTGATTCTCCAACATAGTCATTCTCCTTTATTTACCCGCCTGCCGATAAAATTCCTGTAATCCGTCAAGCTGTTCCCATTTTTCCACATTGTAGACGGCCGCGTCTCTGCAAATCTTCTTCACAAACGATGCGAGTGTCCGTCCCGGACCGATCTCCACAAAATGTGTAACACCGTCTGCAATCATCGCTTCCACGCTCTGCTGCCAGCGCACGGAGCTGCTGACCTGACGAATCAGCAGGTCTTTGATCTCATCTGTTCCGGTCACATAAGACGCGGTCACATTCGTTACATACGGGATCTCATGTCCGCAGACCTCCACAGTCTCCAGCACCTGTCCCAGTCTGCCTCCCGCTTCTCTCAGCATCTCTGAATGAAACGGTCCGCTCACATTCAATGACACCACTCTTTTGGCGCCGGCATCCTTCAGAGCCGCCGACGCGGTATCCACTGCTTTCTTTTCTCCGGATATCACAATCTGACCCGGGCAATTATAATTGGCGATCTGAACACCCGGAATATCGTTCAGCACCTGTTCGATCGTCTCAGCAGTCAGACCCATCACAGCCGCCATCCCGCCGAGTCCTGCCGGAACAGCCTCCTGCATCAGAATTCCCCTCTGACGGACAACCTGTACGGCATCCTCAAAACTCATCGCGCCGCAGCAGACAAGTGCACAGTACTCCCCGAGGCTCAATCCCGCCGTCACGTCCGGAGCGAATCCGCGTTCCTGCAGTTCGCGCAGCATCGCAGCGCTGGCAGTGACCATAGCTGCCTGCGTGTACTCCGTGATGTCCAGACGGTCGTTTTCCTCAAAGCAGAGCTCCTCCATGGAAAATCCCAACAGTTCTCCTGCCTTCTCAAAAACCGCTTTGGAGACCGGGGAATTTTCATAAAAATCTTTTCCCATGCCGGCCTTCTGTGCTCCCTGCCCGGGGAAGATATATGCTATTTTTCCCATTTTTCCGCTCCTTTTAACAGAGCCTCGGTCTCTTTTACGAGCTCTTCGATGATTTCCTTACACGTCTGACGCTGTTTGATCAGTCCCGCAATCTGTCCTGCCATCACACTTCCGTTTTTCGTATCCCCTTCAAGTACCGCTCTGCGCAGTGAACCGAGTGTCAGAAGCTCCAGCTCTTCAAAGGAAGCGCCTTCCTGCTCTTTTTTCAGATACTCCTTCGTGTTCTGGTTTCTCAGAGAACGGACCGGATGTCCCGTAGAGCGGCCTGTCACAACGCTGTCGATATCCTTTGACTTTACAATCCGCTCTTTATAATTCTCGTGCACGATAGACTCATCAGATACGACAAAACGTGTACCGATCTGGACACCCTCTGCACCCAGCAGAAACATAGCCGCCATACCTCTGCCGTCGCCGACTCCGCCTGCTCCGATCACCGGTATCTCAACAGCATCTGCAACCTGCGGTATAAGTGTCATGGTTGTCTGTTCCCCAATATGTCCGCCCGCTTCGCAGCCTTCAGCCACAACGGCATCCGCTCCATAGCGTTCCATACGCTTCGCCAGTGCAACACTTGCCACAACGGGAATTACTTTCATGCCGGATTCTTTCCATACCTTCATGTATTTCTCCGGATTCCCGGCTCCCGTCGTAATGACCGGAACCTCTTCCTCCATCACAAGCTGCGCTACTTCATCCGCGCTCGGACTGATCAGCATGATGTTCACTCCGAATGGTTTGTCCGTCAGCTCCCTGACCTTTCGTATTTCTTCGCGGACTACCTCAGCCGGCGCATTTGCAGCGCCTATCAGTCCCAGTCCGCCCGCATTGGAAACTGCCGCCGCCAGATGGTGTTCTGCCACCCAGGCCATCCCGCCCTGGATGATAGGATATTCTGTACCCAGTATGTCCGTCACTCTTGTTTTCATGGCCTACCTGCCTTTCGCAATTTTATTCTTCTTCGATCCCTTTATTTTTCAGGTAATCAATAACATCCTGAACAGTTATCATAGTCTCCAGGTCTTCCGCCGGAATTTCGATTTCATACGTATCCTCAAGGTTTGTCACCAGTTCAAACAGATCCAGTGAATCCGCATTCAGATCATCTTTCAAGGATTTCTCCGGTGTAATGCTGTCTGCATCGATACCCAGCTGCTCTGCAATTAATTCTTTCATTTTTTCTAACATCTTTTTGTTCTCCTTTTATCTTTCATAAATTATTTATTGTAATGCTGACCTTTCGGTCGCTTACTACCATGTCATGAGCGTACTGCCCCAGCTCAGACCTCCGCCGAACGCGCAGAGGATGACCCTGTCTCCCCTTTTGATCTTTCCTGACCTGCTGTACTCGTCCAGTAAGATTGGAATGCTTGCCGCAGCAATATTGCCGCACCCATCCATATTCATCGGCATCTTCTCATTCGGGATCTTCAGTGTTTTTGCCGCGGAAGCCAGAATTCTCCGATTTGCCTGGTGCATGATAAAATGATCGATCTCTTTTATATCAGTGCCGCTCTTTTCGAGCACCCTGCGAATCGTCTCAGGCACTTTGCGGATCGCAAATTTGAAGACCGCCTGTCCATCCATATGCATTTTCCTGCCATCCGTGGTATGGCTCACGAGCGGATTCTGCAGCGGATTGCCTTCACAGTAAAGCACCATGCCCTTCGAACCGTCGCACCCCATATCCATACATTCGATTCCCGTTTCATCGGCACCCATGACAGCTGCTCCGGCGCCGTCTCCGAAAAGAATGCAGGTACTTCTGTCTTCCCAGTCAACAATTTTTGAAAGCGTCTCCGCTCCCACTACCAGAATCTTCCCGTAAAGTCCGGACTGTATATAGGACGCTGCCGTATTCAGGGCAAATACGAAGCCGGAACACGCCGCATTTATGTCCATGCAGACGGCGTTGGCCGCACCAATCGAATCCTGCAGCTGACAAGCGGCGCTCGGAAACAGATAATCCGGAGTAACAGTTGCAAACAGTATCATATCCAGTTCATCGGCGGTCACCGACGCAGCCTCTAAAGCTTTTTTTACGGCCTCCGCCGCCATGGATACCGTTCCCTGATCGGTAAGATGCCTCTTTTTAATTCCGGTTCTCTCTCTGATCCAGTCGTCACTGGTATCCACCAGCTGTGCGATATCATCGTTTGTCATAATATGCTCCGGCAGATAGCTTCCGGTACCCAAAATTCTCGCTCTCATATTTTTACTCTCTCTTTGTCATGAAATTATACTAACGTGAATATCCTGTCGTTATTTGAACTCATTAATATTTTATATAAAAATATTTTGTAATTCAAACTATTTAGGCATAAAAGTATTATAACAGGTTACAGACGTATGTCAACCCCGAATCATCAAAGATAAAGCGGACCGGTTTTAAACCGGTCCGCCGCTGGGAATACTGTATGCCGTTCAAACTAATTTCTATTTACGGTTTCTTTTTATCCTAACTGCCAGAACCGCAATCACAATACCTGCCGCCGCCAGAAGAGCGATCCACAGCATAAGATTTGTCTCGTCTCCCGTCTTTGCATTCGCCGCGCGTGTACTCTTCGTGTTGAGCGTACGTTTCACAGGACTTGCCTTTGACGTGGATGCCTTCACCGTAATCTTCGCCGCACGGCTGGTAATGGATACCGTCTGATCTCCGTTTACCGATTTGTTGGTATTAGTGACTACACAGTAGTAATACGTCGTTCCGACAGATGCGGTGGACGGTGTGTATGTGCTCTTCGTTGCGTCCTTGATCACACTTCCGTCTTTGGTGCTGTTCTTCGTGTTGGAGTACCACTGGTAGCTCAATGTTCCGCCGTCTTTTACGCTGGCTTTCACTTCCATCGCCTTTGCGGCTTTGCCTTTATAATATGTCGCATTGTTCGGTCCGCTTACAGAAGGCGTCTCCGCATTCTTCCTGGCGCTCACCACGATTTTCGCCGTATCGCTGACAGCGGTCGCAGTCTGATTGCCATTCAGCTCTTTATTCGTGTTTGTCACGACACAGTAGTAATATACCGTTCCGTTTTTCTTAGTGGACGGTGTATAGGTGCTCTCTGTCGCATCCTTGATTGCCGTTCCGTCTTTGGTGCTGTTCTTTGTGTTGGAGTACCACTGATATGACAGTTTCCCTCCGTCCAAAGATTCGGCTTTTACCTGCAGCGCCTTTGCGGCCGCATCCGTAATGTACGATGCTCCTTTCGGATTTCCTGTGATCTTCGGCGCTTTGGCATCCGTCTTCTGCGTATCCATCACAACGATTTCAGCTGCATTGCTCGATGCAGACGCTGTCTTTTGGTCCTTCGTATTCGTTACGATGCAGTAGTAATATACCGTACCCGCCTTATCTGTCTTCGGAGTATATTGCTTCTCGGTTGCACCCTCAATTTTAGTTCCGGTTGTGATATCATTGGAGGTATTCTGATACCACTGGTAGCTTAAAGCTCCGCCGTCCGTCACTTCTGCCGTGACACTGAGAGGTACCGCTGTGTCGCCTTTATTGTAATCTTTTTTCGACTGCGGATGACCCGTGAACTGCGGCGTCTGCGGTGCCGCCGGCTGGTTGTCATTTACTGTAACTCTTGCTCTTGCGCTCGCCACCGTCGCCGTTTTTTCACCCGTAACCGCATCGTTTGTGTTCGTCACCACACAGTAATAATACGTGGTTCCCACCGTTCCTGTTCCCGGTGTGTACTCGCTGTTTGTCGCTCCCTGGATTGCAGTTCCGTCAGAGTCTGCATCCGCACTCTGATACCACTGATAGCTCAGCGTTCCGCCATCAGTTACTGTTGCTGTCACGCTAAGCGGATTTGCTGTTTCATCCTTATCGTATGCGGCGTCCACCGGATCAGCCGTAATGTCTGGAGTCGCAGCGTTTATTATCAGCGGCGTATCATTCACCGTAATGGCGGCTCTTCCACTCTCGGCAGTCGCCGTCTGTGAACCTGCCACATTAGTGTCGGTATTTGTCACCACACAGTAATAATACGTGGTCCCTACCGTCTCTGTTCCCGGTGTATACTCACTGCTTGCCGCTCCCTGGATTGCAGTTCCGTCAGAATCTGCATCCGCACTCTGATACCACTGATAGCTCAGATTCCCTGCGTTTACCGTCGCTGTGACAACAAGGGCTGCTGCAGGTGTGCCTTTATCATATGTGGCATCGGCAGGATTCCCTGTGATTACCGGAGTCTCAGCATCTACCACCGGCGGTGCCGGTTCATTTACCGTAATCGCTGCTCTGGCGCTGACAGCAGCCGCCGTCATTTCGCCTGTCGCCGCATCGTTCGTGTTCGTCACCACACAGTAATAATACGTGGTGGTGCCCGCCGTTCCTGTTCCCGGTGTATACTCACTGCTTACCGCTCCCTGGATTGCATCTCCGGCTGCTGCAGCATCCGTACTCTGATACCACTGATAACTCAGTGTCCCTCCGTCGCTTACCGACGCCGTGACACGGAGGGCTGCTGCAGGTGCGTCCTTATCATATGTAGCAGCTGCAGGATTTCCCGTAATTACCGGTGTCTCGGCATCTACCGCCGCTTTCACAGGAGGAGCCTGCTGTTCCTCCTTCGGTTGTTCCTTTGGTTCCTCTTTCGGCTGTTCCTTCGGTTCTGCCGTCTGTTCCAGCGTGATCACATATGCGCCCTGGCGCATCTTCGCATTGGCCTCATCATAGAACCAGTCCTTATTCTGTGCAGCAGCCGCATTCCAGACCTTACCGGATTCTGCTGCCGGCAAGGTGTAAGAACCCTTTCCATACGACCTGCCGCTTTCTTTTGTCTGCGCCTCATCCTCGTAACCCTTGATCGCTCCTTCAGAAGGATAAACTACCTTTCCATTTTGGACAACCTGAAATACACTGTCGGAACCGGCCGTGATCTTATCGCCGGACTGCAGCTGTTTCGAATCACCCGTCTTAATACCGGAACCCAGTGAATAATCAGCTGCCAGCACTGCTGATATATTGCCGAAGATCATACCCAGTGCCAGGATCAGTGACATGAAGACTTTTCCATACCTTTTCGTTTTTCCTTTCATACTGCACACCTCTTTTCCATTTTTTCAGCTCTTTTATACGTACCTCTTTAAACTCTTTTCTTACTTACAGCATACGGTAACAAAGCCCCAAAATCAATAGTGTACACACATATTTAAGTTATTCTTAAGAATGTTCACGAAAAAGAAATATTCATTTATAATTTTCAGAGTTCTATCGGCGTTTTATTGTGTAACACAGCCATTCACTGAAAAACAGGATGCCAACGCATCCTGTTTATCTCTCTGTCTATCAGGAAAACTCCGGTTCTATCAAGCCGTACGTGTTCCCTTTCCTCTTATATACTACATTTACTTCCTCTGTCTCTGCATTGCAGAACACGAAGAAATTGTGGCCGAGCAATTCCATCTGCACGCAGGCATCTTCCGGATACATCGGTTTAATTCCGAACCGTTTCGTGCGGATGATCTTTACCTCTTCATCATCATCTGCTTCTTTCTCTATAAAGGCTTTCTGGAGATTTCCTCCGTCCTGATGTTTATCAACGATCTTATTCTTATACTTTCTCAGCTGTCTCTCGATAACCTCCTCTACCAGATCGATCGATACGTACATATCGTTGCTGACCTGTTCTGAACGGATGATATTTCCTTTTACCGGGATTGTCACTTCAATTTTCTGGCGCTCTTTCTCCACGCTTAATGTAACAACGATTTCTGTCTCCGGTGTAAAGTACCTCTCCAGCTTACCCAGTTTCTCTGTGATGGCTGATTTCAGTCCTGAAGTAACCTCGATATTCTTTCCACTAATGATAAAATTCATGATGTCAACCCCTTTGGCTCGTATTTTACAGTGCGGACAACGCCGATTGACAGGAACGTCTGCCGTCATCTGTAATTATTCATATTATAATACATGTCTAATTTGTTCGCAATAGAATTTAGAAAACTTCTCTTTATTCTACATTAAAACTGTTAATTATCGCATATCCTCAAAATTTGTTCGTACTCCATGGGACCTCCGAACAGATCGAGTGCGCTTCCCACCGTCACATCGATCCTGTTCTCCCCGGCCTCACGCAGCTGATATAAATCTTCGTAGCAGCCGACGCCTCCCGCATACGTGATCGGGTTCCTGCGATGCCCTGCCAGAATACGCACCAGATCCGTCTCGATACCCGATGCCTTTCCCTCTACATCCACTGCATGGATCAGGAATTCATCACAGTAGCCTGCCAGCTCGTCCATAACTTCCCCCGTCACTGCGACTTCAGTAAATCTCTGCCACCGGTCCGTTACGATGTAATAGCTCCCGCCCCTCATCCTGCAGCTCAGGTCAAGAACCAGATGCTCCCGTCCGGCAGCTTTTGCAATACGGTTCAGATTATCCCAGGAAATTCTTCCGTCCCGGAATACATAGGAGGTCACAATCACATGACTCGCCCCCACCTCCAGAAACTCAGCGGCATTTCCGGCATGGATACCGCCTCCGGCCATCAGTCCGCCCGGATATGCTCTCAGAGCGTCCAGTGCCTGCTGCTTTGTCTGCCCGTAGTACGGGGAGGCTTCCGGGTTCAGCAGAATCACATGGCCTCCGTCGATTCCCCGGCTTTGGTAAAGCCTGGCGTAAAACGCAGCGTCCTGAGCAGAAACAAAGTTTTCCTGCGCCAGGTCTCCCAGATCTTTCAGGCTTCCGCCCACTATCTGTTTTACTTTTCCATTATGTATATCAATGCATGGCCGAAACCGCATACACTATTTCCTCCATCCCCCAACGCTCATGCCGGCGTTAAAATGCTGCCATCGCCATCCGGCAACGGCAGCATGCAACTACCTTACATCGGGTTATGGATTGGTACGTGCATTATCTGACGCATCGTTTCCGAGATCTTCCACACCCTGTCCCAGGTCTTCAATTCCTTCGCCGGCGTCTTCTACCAGGTTATCGCCATTGTTGTTATTGTTATCTGTTGTGCCGTCCGTATTGGTGCCGTCGGAATTCAGTCCGCCGGTTCCCGCTTCATTTCCGGTGTTGTCATTTCCGGTAGTCGCATTGTCCGTGGTATTGTTCGTTGTGCCGTCTGTCGCATCGTTCACGTTACCGGTGTTCTTGTTATTGTCAGCACCGTTGTCTGTCCCGTCGGTATTTTCCTCTGTGGCTGCATTGTTTTTATCAGTATTATCAGCGTTACCACATCCCGCCATGAAACATACCATCGCTGCCAGCATCAATCCCAACATCCACTTCTTCATACACTTCATAATATCGTCTCCTTTTCTTTCTCTTATCAGATTTCGATGTTATTAATATACACGTGTCTGTCAGAATTTATTCATTTTTTTATTTTTTAAGCTTCATTGATCACGTCGCTCATTTCAAAGCGTCCCGGTCCTTTTCCCTTCAGGAATTTTGCAGCCTGAACAGCGCCCTTCCCAAAGATAGCTTTTGAATAGGCTGTATGCCTGAACTCAATCACTTCATCGGCTCCCGCAAAGATCACTTCATGGTCTCCTACGATTGTTCCGCCGCGGACCGCAGAGATACCGATTTCCTTTTTCTCTCTTTTTTTACGTTCCTGGCTTCTGTCATATTTATATTCATAAACATGATCCAGCGCCTCATTGATACTGTCTGCCAGTGCGAGCGCGGTGCCGCTGGGCGCATCAACCTTCAGTTTGTGATGTCTCTCTACGATCTCCATATCAAAGCCGGCGGGTGCAAGAAGCTGTGCCGCCTCTTTCAGAAGTTTCAGCAGCATGTTAATGCCCAGTGACATATTCGCAGATTTGAGAACCGCAACTTTTTTTGCAGTTTCTTCCACCTTCTGAAGCTGTTCTTCTGACAGTCCGGTTGTACACAGCACGATGGGAATCTGTCTTCTGACACTGTAATCCAATATTGCATCTGCTGCTTTCGCGGTAGAAAAATCAATGATTGCGTCGGCTTCAATTTCACATTCATTCATATCAGTAAACACCGGATACCCATTGTCCCGATTGTCCACTACATCAATACCAGCCACGATCTCGGCTCCCTCATCTTCTTTTACAAGACCAGAGATCACCTGTCCCATATGGCCATTGCATCCGTGCATTATAATCTTAACCATGTCGTTCCTTTCGTTCATGATGATATCCGCATCAGCGGACATGTCAGTTTACCACATTCAGTCCAAAGTCTCTCATCGCTGCTGCAAGTCTGGCCTGATTCGCCGGCTCCATCTCTGTCAGCGGAAGGCGGAGTGGTCCTACTTCTTTGCCCATAAGATTCATCGCCGCCTTCACCGGAATCGGGTTCACCTCACAGAACAGCTCATCGATCAGTGAAATTGCCCTGATCTGAAGATCACGGCTGCCTGCAACATCTCCCTCGAGATATTTCATGACAATATCGTGAGTCTCCTTCGGAGCAATGTTTGACAGTACGGAAATAACGCCGATGCCGCCGAGTGATAGAAGCGGAACGATCTGATCATCATTTCCCGAGTAAAGATCGATCTTACCGTCTGTCAGTTCCATGACTTTTGCAACCTGAGATATATTTCCTGTCGCTTCCTTGATCCCGACAATATTCTCTGCATTTTTAAACAGGGACGCTACCGTTGGCGGCAGGATATTGCACCCTGTCCTGCTCGGCACATTATACATGATGATCGGTTTTTTAGCCGCCTCTGCAATCGTGGTATAATGTCTGATTAATCCGTTCTGAGTCCCCTTATTATAGTAAGGCGTAACGATAAGCAGTCCGTCTGCGCCGTATTCCGCGGCATCTTTTGACATGTTGACTGCTGTGTGTGTACTGTTGGAACCCGTCCCTGCAATTACGGGAATCCGTTTCGCCACCTTATCAATCGTAAATTTAATGGCTTCCAGATGTTCCTCTTCACTCAAAGTCGCGGATTCGCCGGTCGTGCCGCAGATGATGATCGCATCTGTGCCCGCAGCAATCTGTTCTTCCAGCAGTTCCTCCAGCTTGTCGTAGTTGATCGATAAATCTTCGTGCATAGGTGTAACAATGGCTACACCCGCTCCCTTAAAAATTGCCATTTTTATTCCTCCTTATTGTGAGTTAAAACAGGTTGCTGCGCGATCCCGCGGAGCGGTTTTAAAATTATAAGAATTTCCATCAAAATTTCATATAATTTCAAAGAAAGAGGCGATCCCTTCGTCAGGCCGCCTCCAAAGAATACATATAGTCCATGAACTTCAGATAGCACTCCATCAGAAATGATGACAGTCATATGGTTATTCACCATATGCCCAAGGATAAAATCCCGGTATCCTATCCTTTCGGCACTCTTCCCTTTTGCTTATCTTCCACTGTCTCCGAAACATCCAACAAGCTACTGATTAAGAATGCGACCTCTATCAAAATTATTTGATTGTTCTAACTATATCATTATTCATTTTTTTTGTCAATCCACGTACTCCAGTTTACTCACAGACACTTCATACGCGATCCTGCGCTCTGTCTCGTCCTCGCTGATCTTCTTCATGTATTCTCTGCTTTGAATCCTTCCCCAGATGAGAACGTGTCCTCCTACCTGAAATGCGGATGCGTATCTGGCGTTTCTCCCCCAGCATATGCAGGGAATGTAATCCGATTTTCCATATGGACGGTTTACCGCGATCAGCAAGTCTGCGATTTCGCGGCCCAGTGGTGTTTTTCGGTAAACCGGCGGTTTACATATGTAACCGTCCAGGAAGATCTGATTCGATTTCATCGATTCATCTTCTTCGTCAACAAAACTGATTTCTCTGGCAAAGACAGAAAGCACCAGCCGGTTCTTTTTCTCCTCGTGCCGGTTGTAGGATCTGAACTGCCCTGCCACCTGGATATACTCTCCCTCATAATCCTGTGTGACATCGATGAGCCGTTCGGAAACCATGACTGGAATCCGGTCCTCCGAATCGCTTAACCGTCTGACCAGCACGTCGACCAGATAAAAGCCCTCGCCGAACACCTGGTGGCTGAACGTAAACTGTGATGCGATCCTCCCCATAATTGCTACCTGATTGTTTTCAATAATCTTATCTGCCATGAATGATAGTACCCCTTCCTCTTCGTTGTATTTTGTCTATATCATATCTATTCCATTTTTTTCCGTATTAGAACCAAAAAATAATTTTTTTCATAATTACTTGTATTCCGAACAAAATGTGGTAGACTTGTATAGTCAGGAAATCCACGTAATTTCGCGGGTTTAGGCCAAAACCCACAGAAAATATATAAATTCAGGAAGGAAATACCATGAAAATCAAGAGAGAAGATGTAAGAAATGTCGCCATTATCGCCCACGTAGACCATGGCAAGACGACACTGGTAGATGAATTGTTAAAGCAAAGCGGCGTATTCCGTGAAAATCAGGAGGTTCAGGAACGTGTCATGGACTCTAACGATATCGAGCGCGAGCGCGGTATCACGATTCTTTCCAAGAATACAGCTGTTTCATATAAAGATGTTAAAATCAATATTATCGACACCCCCGGACATGCGGATTTCGGAGGAGAGGTAGAGCGAGTCCTGAAAATGGTAAACGGCGTTATCCTTGTCGTCGACGCATTCGAAGGTGCAATGCCGCAGACAAAATTTGTACTTCGCAAGGCACTGGAACTGGACCTGGATGTGATCGTATGTGTAAATAAGATCGACCGTCCTGAAGCCCGCCCCCACGAGGTGGTGGATGAGGTGCTGGAACTGCTGATGGACCTTGAAGCTTCCGACAGGCAGCTGGACTGCCCATTCTTGTTTGCCTCTGCCAAATCAGGATATGCGCTGCGGGATCTGAATGACACGCCACAGGATATGCAGCCCCTGTTTGACACCATACTCACACATATCCCCGCGCCGGAGGGCGATCCGGACGCCGGAACTCAGCTTTTGATCAGTACGATCGACTACAATGAATATGTGGGACGTATCGGCGTCGGTAAAGTTGATAACGGAAGTATCTCCGTCAATCAGGATGTCATGCTGGTCAATGACCACGATCTCACCAAAAAGAAGAAAGTAAAGATCAGTAAGCTGTATGAGTTTGACGGACTCAATAAAATAGAGGTAAAAGAAGCCGGCATCGGATCCATCGTCGCCATATCCGGTATTTCAGATATTCACATCGGAGACACCCTGTGTGATCCGGAAAATCCGCAGCCGATCCCGTTCCAGAAGATTTCAGAACCGACGATCGCCATGCAGTTTATGGTCAACGACAGTCCCCTTGCCGGACAGGAAGGAAAATTTATCACTTCCCGGCATATCCGCGAACGTCTGATGCGCGAGCTGAACACCGACGTGAGCCTTCGCGTGGAAGATACGGAATCACCGGACTGTTTCAAAGTCTCCGGCCGCGGTGAGCTGCATCTGTCTGTGCTGATTGAAAACATGCGCCGTGAGGGTTACGAATTTGCCGTCAGCAAAGCTGAAGTACTGTACAAGGAGAATGATCGCGGCCAGCTCCTGGAGCCTATGGAGATCGCCTTTATCGACGTTCCGGAGGAATTTTCCGGTTCAGTCATCCAGAAACTGAGCGAACGAAAAGGCGAGCTTCAGGGTATGAGTCTCGCCAGTGACGGATCTACACGGCTGGAATTCTCAATCCCCGCCCGCGGTCTGATCGGTTACCGCGGGGAATTCATGACGGCTACCAAGGGAAATGGTATCATGAATACCGTCTTCGACGAATACGGTCCGTACAAAGGGGACATCCAGTACCGAAAACAGGGATCTCTGATCGCATTTGAATCGGGTGAATCTGTAACTTACGGACTGTTCTCAGCCCAGGACCGCGGAACACTCTTCATCGGTCCCGGCGAGAAGGTATACGCCGGAATGGTCATCGGCCAGAATGGCAAGGCTGAAGATATCGAACTCAACGTGTGTAAGACAAAACATCTCACCAATACGAGATCCTCTTCTGCCGATGAGGCGCTGAAGCTGACTCCGCCGCGTGTATTGAGTCTCGAGCAGGCACTGGAATTCATCGATAAGGATGAGCTGTTGGAAGTCACCCCGGACAGCCTGCGCATCCGAAAAAAAATACTGGACGCAAGGCTGCGTAAACGTGCTTCCAAGTAAAAACATAGCACAGCAAAAACCCCATGTCTCTGATTCATTCATCAGAAACATGGGGTTATTTTACGCTGCCGGTTCACTCTCGTCTGTGACTTCCTGGTCCTCATCCGAGTCCGCTCCGCCAGCGGTTGCATCTTTACCCGGATAAAAATCATAATATGTAACGCCGTCTTCCATGCTGACGCCTTTTGCAGCGGCCAGCTCACTGACCGTCACGAGCTGATATCCCTGTTCCACCAGCTTCGGTATGATCGTCTTACAGGACTCTACCGTCGTCGGCCAGATATCATGCATCAGCACGATCTCACCGTCCGACACGTTGTCCAGGACTGCCGCGATATTGGAATCCACATTTTTTGTCTCCCAGTCAAGCGTATCCAGACTCCAGTAGATACAGGGCTTACCGATCGCTCCGGTGATCGTCTCATCCTGAGAACCGAACGGCGTTCTTGCCAGTGTCGCCACATCGCCTCCCGCGTACTGTGCGATCGCCTGGTCTGTCCGATCAAACTGATCTTTGATCCCCGCCTCATCGAGGCTCTTCAGATTTGGATGGCTGAAAGAGTGGTTTCCAAGTTCACATCCCAGCTCCTTCATCCTCGGAATCGTATCGGCTCCATATTCATCGATACACTCTCCCAGCATAAAGAACGTTGCCTTCGCCCCATTTGCCTCCAGAATATCGAGAAGTTCACTCGTATATTTCCCCGGCCCGTCATCGAACGTCAGCGCGATCATCTTGGACTCTTTATCCGGCTCATATACGCCGTTTTCATTGAAATAGCAGCCCTTGTTTCCGATAACCGCCCACCCGGTCTGCATATATCCGTCAGCATTAAAATAGTAATTCTGACCGTCGATCTCCAACCAGCCATTCTTATAATATGTACGGTCCTCATTGGCATACCACCAGCCGTTATCATCAACCTGCCAGCCGGGTACAGCATAATTTGTCACTGTATCAGCAGCCATCCCGGTCTTTACTGCCGGAATATCTGCCCCTGTCTGATCTGTGTTCTCCTGAGGTGCCTGGCCGTCGCTGCCGTCGCCGGCAGCTGCATCACCTCCAGTTTCACCGGTTTCCGCCTCTTCTTCGGTCCCCGCCTCAACTTCCATAACAGCCTTGTCCGTTTTTCCCGAGGTATCTGAGTTCTTTACCATCGGCTTGACGACCGCCCACACCGCACTGATGCACAGCAGGACAACCGCAACACAGGCCGCAACAGCCACGCAGCGTTTGATCAGCATTTTCTGACGCCGTCTTCGGCGCAGCTGTCTTTCTTTTTCGCGCCTCATGCGCTCTATTCGCTCTCTTCTTTGTCTTTCATCCATTGTAATAATATCTTCCCGCCTATTAATCTATACTTCCCGTCTATATCTGAACCTCTGTCCCCTCAAGAGGTTTGTTGTGTCTACCCATTATGATTCTTATCATACCCCTCATTGGGTAAAGATACAATTACATTTTTATTAAATTTCCATGATTCGACAAATAGTCCGGCTCCGTGTTCTAAAGCTTACGAATCTTCTGTTCAACCTCAGATTCCCTGCGCGGCCGGAACAACAAAATCCAGGCAATCAGAGGAATCAGAAATGTCAGCACACAGAAAGCTTTGCCGAGAACCCATTCGGGCAGTCCAAAGGAAGAAAACTTTTCCTGGATGACAGGTATAAAGAGGAGCACAATATCCAGCACAAAAGTCAGGGCAAACAACGTTTTGATCACCGGCCTGCCATTCGCGTTCGCGATGCACAGTAAAGCCAGAACCAGCTGCAGCGCACCCAGCCAGTACGGATAAAGTTCAACCATCGAAAAGCTTTTATTAAACCCAGTAATTCCCAAAATGACCACAGCGATGCCTGCGGCGGCCGTCAGCGTCGCACAGACCCTGAGCTTATGATAAGCCATCCGCTCGCTGGATCTGCTCCAAACCCAATAGATGATCCCCGCAAGGACAGGCGCCGTCATGGAAATCAGCCCGGGTACATAGAAGGAAGTCAGCGGAATTCCATATTTGTCCAGAAGGCTTCTTAAAATCAGTGAGTACAGGATAACAAACAGTGAATCCAGGGTTGTCAATATCCACAGAAACTTCAGGATTCCCCGCTTTAGGGCAGGCTGCAGTCCGGGATTGTCCGGGTCTGTACTCGAGCAGAGTGCACAGAGAATGATCTGTACCCCGCAGAATATGTATCCCTTGAGTCCGGTCAGTCCCGATAACACGCCTGCCCGCACCAGTATAAAAAATACGGCTGCCGCAAGCGCTGAAAGTGTTACCCATAACTGCAGAAGACCCGTACGCGGCATCGGCAGGCTAAATCCTCCCTTTGAGGAAGACCGCCTGGATTTTTTCCTGGTTTTCTTCTCCCTTTTGCCGTTATCTTTTTCCTGTATGATCACCTCTTTTTGCTTCCTGTCCGGTTTTTCCGGAGCCTTTGCCGCTGTCTGTACATCTTTTTTGTCCTGCTTTGCAGGCTTTTCTTCCGGCACTGTGCGCTTTGCGCTGTCTTGGACCTCTTCCTTTGGCATACCGGCCGCCGTTGCCGCCGCTTCCAGCGCCAGCTTCAGTTCTCCTGCCGTCAGATAGCGCTCCTCCGGACGGATATGACACGTTTTTCGCAGAACATCCGCGACCGCACTTTTTCCCATGACCGGATCTGGAAACGGGTCTCCTGCCATACAGCGCTGCATGGCATTCTGTTTATCCTGTGCCGTGGCTCTCTGCGGATATTCCGGCATAAAAGGCATTCTGCCTTTATTCAGAAGCCGGTACATCAGAAGCCCCAGCGCATAGAGGTCCGCCGTCTGCTCAGAGTGGCCGCAATCTCCCGGCTGCGCCAGTTTAAATGTTCCGGACTCCGTCACCAGAATATTCGATGTCTTTATATCACAGTGCGGTTCCTGCGTCTGCCTGTACTGTTCCAGCTCCTCACAGAGATCTATACCCATTTTGATGACTGCCTGCACATCCATAGGGTGGCTCTTCCGGTATTCATCCAGATTCCGTAATGTATTCTCCATTATCTTTATCCTCCTTTGCTTTACAATTGTCAATCTGTTTTATTATACCATACTTTTTCCATATTTCCTATTTTTCGTATCCGCCATATAGCAGGAAAGATCATCCAGCTAACACGGACTCCATGAAAAAAGTCCGATTCCCGGGGCTTAAGACCCTGAAGGATATCGGACTCTGCAAATGCAAAACATAACATTCGTTATTCAAATAATATCTGCTCTGCCAGTGAAGCTGCATCCTTGATGCAGTCCGGACAGCTGCAGAGAGCTTTTCCGGTTGCAACACCTTTCAGCTCTTTACACAGAACAGATCCATTTTTCACTTTGAACTTTTCCATCACCGTCTTAGACAGTTTGTAGGAATCCGCCTTACTGTCAGGCGCAGCCAGGTTGGCGGTGCTGTTCTTCAGCCCGGCGAGAACGCATGCGGCAGAAACGGCCCCGCAGGTCCCTTCCATATTTCCCATCCCGGCTCCGAGCGCCTCTGTAATCTTAAACATTGTCTCCTCGTCCAGGCCCACAAGATCACAATACGTACAGGCAACCGCCTGCGCACAGTTATAACCTTTGCTGTGCTTCGCTATTGTTTCTTCCACCCGTGTCTTCATCTTCCATTCCTCCTGTTTTCAAATCATTGAGCGACTCTGCACCCCTGCTTTCCATCTCTTTCAGAGATGCCATATAATAATTGACTTTATTCCGGCCGGCCCCCGCTTTTTTATAAGCGGTATTCAGACGGTTAACAATATCCACGCAGTTGTCTTTTCCTGCAGCCGGGAGTAAAATGAGAAACTGATTGGCACTGTAGCGTGTATAGAGATCTCCTCTCCGAAGAGAGCAGCATACAGCCTCCTTAAACAGCCTGCACATTTCTTCCAGCGTATCCTCTTTTTCCAGAGGCCACCCCTGATAATCCGTGAGGGTGCATAGAATCATATATCCTTCAATGCCAAGTCTTTCGTAACCACGCGCCAAAAACCGGTAGTTATCAATAAACCCCGGAAACGTGCAGTAATACGGTCCTCTGATCCGCTCGGTCTCCCGCACCACCTGGCGGACATCTTCCATAGCGCCCTGAGCAAACTGGACCTGGCTGCTCATAGTGTGAAAACGCTCCAGCATCTGTTCTGAAGGCGGTTTTTTCAAATCTGTAAAATACATCCGGGTCACCGCCTGATACACCTTCATCGCCTCTTTGTACCGATTTGCGGCCAGAAGGCTGTCGATCACCCACAGCTGCCATTCCTCATACGGATACAGGCCGGCAGCACGCTCGGACAGAAACAGCATCCGTTCATAATCCTGACACCGTTTAAAGTACTGCAGGCATTCTCTCAGACATATAAAATACAGATCGCGAAGACGTTTTGCTTCCCGCCTGATCCATTTTGGTGAATCCTCCCCTGCACCGAGAAATTCTCCGGTGTATACCGCGCATGCCTCCAGATACAGCCTGGCTCTTTCGTCTTCATCTTTTTCCGCCTGCGCGCGCTCTGCCAGAGTTTCAAATTCCCGCACATCCACGCACGCAGGAACCTCCATATTCCAGATACACATACCGCGCCGCACTTCAATATACTGGTTCTGCGGAAGCCCCGCTTTAATCAGTTGTTTCCGCAGCCGGAAAATCGTATTGTTCAGCGTAAGATTTGTATTCTCGATCTGTTCATCCCCATACAGGGTTTCAATGATCTGTGCCTTGGCGATCTGTCTCCTCGGATGAATCATCAAAAGCTGAAGAAGCTGAATAAACTTAGAATTCCCGCTTCGCGCAAACGAGATTTCCCGTCCCCCATACCTCATGGAAAATCCGCCCAGCATATTCATATAGAAAATATCCTGTTCCCGTCGTTCATCCATACTGTTGTCCCTTTCCTGTTGTCCCTCTTATTGCTCCGTACTATTATTTTATCAGATAATTCATCATACAACAACCTTTAACGTATTTTTTATTGTCCCTCACTGTGTTATAATAGAAATATCTTGTAACTTTAACAGGAGGATTTCCATTGAACCTTATCAATAAATGTTGGTTTATCCTGTTTCTCCTTTTTGTGTTACTTCTTGCAGGATGCGGTAAGACTTCCTCTGCTGCGCCCAGGACAGATAACAAACAGAGCAAAACAGAAACAGGGACCCGGGACAATACGCCCCGTGTGCTGCTCCCGTCCGCAGACGGCACGGCAGTATACGGAAATGACAGTGTCACCATAGACGCATCACATCCTGAGGACGGCTATATCATGATATCCTGTTCCGGAGGCGACAGCAGAATCAAGGCACAGATCACAGGACCCGATGCCGTCACCTACACGTATGACCTCGAGCCGGACTCGGGCTATGATACATTTCCCCTGAGTGCTGGCAGCGGTTCTTACCGTATTCAGGTGTTCGAAAACATTTCCGGTGACAAGTATGCCGTGCTGTTTTCCCAGGAACTGGACGTGGCATTAAAAGATGAATTCACCCCGTTTTTATATCCCAACCAGTTTGTAAACTATGATACAGATACAAAGGCTGTCGCATTGGGCGCCGAACTTGCAAAGCCCGCCGATACTGATCTCGATGTTGTGACAGGTATCTATCATTTTGCAGTGGATAATATTGCATATGACGATGAAAAAGCCCGGAACGTAAAGTCGGGATATCTGCCGGATATCGATGAAACGCTGGAGACCAGGACCGGTATCTGTTTTGATTATGCCGCACTCATGACCTGTATGCTGCGCACCCAGGGAATACCCACCAAGCTTCAGATCGGCTATGCAGGCGATATCTACCATGCCTGGATCAGCTGCTATCTCGCAGAAACAGGGTGGGTCGATGACATCATTCATTTTGACGGTGAAAAGTGGACAATGATGGATCCCACCTTCGGAGTGGATGCGAAAAAAAATAAAAAAACCAAAAAATTTATAGAAAACGAAAAAAATTATACGGTCAAATATTCCCGCTGACCGGGAAGGTTTGTCCGGAAAGGAGTTCCATGTCCGAAACCACGAGATTAAAGAAACTGAATACCGCAGAGCTGATCACGTTTTTTCGCCAGATATCGTATACGCTGCAGGCCGGCATTTCACCTGCGGAAGGTCTTGCGATCATGGCGGAAGACACCGCCTCGGAACAGTCAGGACAGATTTTCACACTTTTTCAGAAAAACCTGGACGAATCCGGTTCTTTTTGCCAGGCCTTAAAAGACAGTGGGCTGTTCCCCGCGTATGCCGTCCATATGCTTCAGATCGGTGAATATGCCGGCTGCCTGGACGAGACAACTGCTTCTCTTGCTGATTACTATGAACGCGAGGAGGCGACCCGGCAGTCTCTGAAAAACGCCGTCACTTATCCATGCGTGATGATCGTCATTATGCTGGCAGTCAGCGGCATTCTGGTCGCCAAAGTTCTCCCGGTTTTTCAGGAAGTCTATCATCAGCTCGGAAGCGAGCTCACCGGAATTCCGCTCCGGCTGATGCTGCTCGGTAACGGGATCAGACGTTTTGGCTTCCCGCTGATACTGCTGCTGATCATCCTTTGCTGCATTTACGCTGTTTTGATTTCACAGGGCCGCGCCGCTCTTCCGTTTTCGAAAAAACTGTACCGTGACATCCATGCAGCGCGGTTCGCCCACAGTTTTTCCCTGCTTCTTAGAAGCGGTATGGGGACCGACGAGTGTCTGGAAATGGTCGGTGAACTGACCGACCATGAACCGCTGAAGCAAAAGATACAGCAGTGCAGGCAGCTTTCCTCCGACGGCATGGAATTTACCAATGCCCTCAGGGAATCACAGATTTTTTCTTCGATGGAAACCCATATGATCTCCGTGGGGTTCCGGTCGGGCGCTGGGGACACTGTGATGAAACAGCTTGCAGACACGTATCAGCAGCGTGCAGATGAACGTCTCGGACGAATGATCGCAGTCCTGGAACCTTCACTGGTGGGCATGCTGTCCATCATTGTCGGATTCATCCTGCTGTCTGTCATGCTTCCGCTGATCGGTGTCCTCTCGGGCATCAACACTTACTGATTGTGAGGTGTCACCACACTATGAACCGTTTTTTATCCCGTCAGCCGTCAGGAATCAATATCATTAAAACACTGCTGTCACTTTTACTGACCGCCGTTGTGCTGCTGCTGTTCTATGCCGGTATTGATGCCGCAATGGAGAGCACCGTCAGTGAACAGCGCAGGACTCTTGAGGATGCCGTCTACCGGAACATCATCCAATGCTATACAACGGAAGGGACTTATCCGGAGGATCTGGCTTACCTGGAAGCACATTATCCTCTGATGTATGACCGCGACAGATTTTTTATCGACTACAGGCCTGTCGGAGAGAATATCATGCCCGAAGTTACCATTATCACACGCACGCCTTAGGAGGCATTCTCATGGAACGTGAAACTAAATTATACCGCACGATTGATTTCTTTTTTATCCTGTCTCTGCTCGGTATCTTTGTCACTGCCGCTGCTCTGGTCATCGTGATCGGAGCCGACATCTACCAGTCCGCCGTCTCGTCAGCGAGAACGGATGCAAATGTACAGACTGCGCTCTCTTATGTGACAGAAAAGATCCATCAGAACGACAGAAGCCAGGGGATCTCTGTCCGCACTGATGACGGCCGGGATCTGCTTCTTCTGCATGACACCTATCAGGATCTGGACTATACGACGTATATCTATGAATATGAGGGAACTCTTCGCGAACTGACGATTCGTGCATCGGATACACCCGATTACGACTCAGGGCAGATGATCACAGAAATCTCAGATTTTTCAATCCTCCGGGATGAACAGGGGCGTTTTAAGCTCTCTGCTTCCGGAGAAGATGGGAAGGAGTTATCAGCTTATGTCTTTTCCAAAAGCGAATAAATCCGGCATTTTTCTTCTGGAACTGCTTCTATCCATACTTCTGTTTGCCGTAGCCAGCACCATCTGTATCCAGATATTTGCGAAATCGCATGTGCTTTCCGCCGATGCTGTGCGGCTGGATCATTCTGTGAGTCTTGCCCAGAGTATCGCATCCTGCATTCAGTCCGGTATCACAGCGCCGGAAGAACTTCAGAAATTATATCCGGAAGGGACCTGTACCGGGAACAGTCTGCTGATCGGCCTTGACAGTACCGGTGAGATACTGCCGGCCGGCGCTGATCCTTCCTGTCTGCTGACCGTCGCATTCGGAAATCGTAACCCGGTAACGGCAGACATTACCATAGCTCAGACTGAAGATGACCGGGAGATCTTCACACTCAGGGCATCTGTCTATGTACCATACCGGCTCAGCGAAAATATGGAGGTGGCGCCATGAAGAAGAGTCTTCCTTCCGTATTAAATGTCGGGCTTCCTTCCATACTGACTATTTTTCTGATTCTTGCACTTGTGACATTTGCAACGCTGTCGCTTGTCACATCCCGTTCTCAGAATCAGCGTGCCCGGCAAAACGCCCATCGGGCTAAGGCCTACGGCGAAGCGTCTGCGGCAGCAGAGGACAAACTGGCGGAAATTGACCGGATTCTCTATGACAGCTATCACAGCTTATCCGTTCCTGACGAAGAGTCATATTTTCTGAATGCCATGCAGTCACTGGCCGGCGTTTCCGATATCACAGCGGACAGCAGCAGCGAAGGACTGCTCATTACCTATCATATACCAATAACCGATACCCAGGAACTGCGAGCTGAGCTTCTTGCAGTATATCCCGCAGATGCGGAAGAGGCATTTTACCGGATCCTAAAATGGTCTGCCGCCCCTGCCGATACCTGGAATGCAGACGACACACTCCCTGTATATGGAAATAATAAATGAGGAGAATCCATTATGACGACTACAGAACTTTTACATCTCGCCTCCTCGGAAGGCGCGTCCGATATCTTTATCGTGGCGGGTCTTCCGCTGACCCTGAAAACTCATGAGGTATTCAAGACTGTCTCCGAGACAAAACTGTCTCCTGCCGACACCGAAACAATGATCCGTGAAATCTATAAGACCGCCGGCAACAGAGAGCTTGACAAACTGTTTCTGGACGGCGACGACGATTTTTCCTTTTCCGTCGTGGGACTGTCGCGGTTCCGCGTAAACGCTTACCGGCAGCGCGGTTCCTATGCCGCTGTCATCCGCGTCATTGCTTTCTATCTGCCGCGCCCTGAAGATCTGCACATACCAGAAACCATCATCCGTCTGGCAGACGTCTCCAAGGGAATGGTCCTTCTGACAGGACCCGCCGGCTGCGGTAAATCAACGACTCTTTCCTGTATGGTGGATCACATCAACAGGACAAAGGCATACCATATCATAACCCTGGAAGACCCTCTGGAATTCCTGCACAGCCATAAAAAAAGTATCGTGAGCCAGCGTGAAATCAACACAGACACCCAGAGCTATCTTGGCGCACTCAGAGCCGCGCTGCGCCAGAATCCAAATGTGATTCTCCTGGGTGAAATGAGAGATTATGAGACGATCCACACTGCAATGACCGCTGCGGAAACAGGCCATCTTGTATTGTCAAGCCTCCATACCATCGGAGCCTCCAATACCATCGACCGCATCATTGATGTCTTTCCATCCAATCAGCAGCAGCAGATCGCCGTACAGCTTTCCATGGTGCTGCAGGCAGTGGTTTCACAGCAGCTTGTTCCCGCCGTAAACGGGGGCTATGTTCCCGCATTTGAAATCATGACCCTCACCCCAGCCATCCACAACCTGATCCGGAGCGGCAAAGTCCATCAAATAGAAGGAACACTTTACTCTTCTGCAACGGACCAGATGATCTCGATGGACAACAGTCTTTTAAAGCTGTACCACGAAGGTACGATCTCTGCCGAGACAGCGCTGCATTACGCGACAAATCCGGAAATGTTACAAAAAAAATTATAAGAATCTCAGTATGCTTTCTCCCGAACCCGGCATACTAATCCTGTAACTTTTAGGCCATATAATAATCAGGAGGTATGTTATGACAGACATTTCCGTTTTGGATCTTCAGAACCTGCGCCATTTGATTGGCGGATACGAGACAAGTCACTGCAAAATGACAGAATATGCCAACCAGGCTCAGTCACCGGATGTAAAACAGCTGTTTCAGGAAGCCGCTGACTCTGCTCTGAAAAACAAGCAGGAACTCATGAAATTCTTATAGGAGGAGACGTATAATGAACGAAAAAACAATGGTCACAG
Source organism: Ruminococcus gauvreauii (assembly GCF_025151995.1). Classification (NCBI taxonomy): domain Bacteria; kingdom Bacillati; phylum Bacillota; class Clostridia; order Eubacteriales; family Oscillospiraceae; genus Ruminococcus; species Ruminococcus gauvreauii. The sequence goes on along the minus strand of NZ_CP102290.1, from coordinate 2,385,727 downwards.
ACACTCTCGTAGGCATCAACGGAGAACTTGCTTCTTTTGAAGGTTATATTACACAGGCAGAAAACCAGCAGCTGAAACAGACTTTAAAACAGCTGAGAAACGAATGTGAGATGGCACAGGAAAAAATGTACCAGGCAGCACGCCAGCACAATTACTATGTCCCGGCACAGAAAGCGACGCAGGAAGAAGTAGAGCATGTAAAATCTATTTTGACACAGCCTGCATCTTTGACAGCTTCACATTTAATGTAAGTTCAGTTTTTATGGGGCTATCAGCTTTCTGATAGCCCCGTAAAACTAGGAAACAAGGCAGCTGCTCAAACAGAGGAGTTTAATTATGAATAAACATGTAAATCTCGAATATTTGAATACATTTGTTATTGCCGCCGAGACCGGAAAACTAAACGTCACGTCTGAACTGGTTTTTCGATCGCCTTCTGCAGTCAGCACTCAGATCAAAGTTCTTGAAGAACAGTTTGAAACCAAACTATTTATAAGAAGTAAGAACTCCCTGATCCTGACCAGTGACGGAGAGACCCTCCTGAAATATGCACTGGATATTCTGGAGCTGAACAATGCCGCCTTTTATTCATTAAAGAATGAATCCTGGACCGGAAATATATCTTTTGGCCTCCCCACGGACTATGCAAAAATGTTTATTACATATATCTACCCTGAATTTTTAAAAGAATTTCCATCCTGTCATTTTAATATCGAATGCTCCCGAAGCAGGGCGCTCCGGCGTTCCATTGAAAGGGGCAGTATCTCTGCCGCAATTGTTGCAATGGAGCCTCAGTTCAGAGATGACCGCCTTCTCTGGGAGGAACCACTGTACTGGGTGTGCGCCAAGGGCTATTCCATGCCGGAGAATAAGGCCTTGCCAGTTGCCCTTTTTTCCGATGACTGTATTATAAATACCTATACTCTCTATTCGCTGAAACATATGGAAGTTGAATATGATATTGTTTTCACAAGCACCATGTCTGAAAATATTGAGGAAGCCGTCCGCAGGGGAATTGCTGTTTCACTCCTTCCGGCCTCCTCCATTACAAATGATATGGACCTGATGTCAGGTCCTTTCCCGGATGTCCCGCTTACCCTGAAGGTTGGATTTGCCCACGGCGATATGCCGGACAGCGATGTCTGTGACTCCATGTTTTCGATCATCAGCACGGGGATTCAAAAAGCCGGATTTATAAAACCTGCTCCTCACTTACCTTAAGCACAATCTTACCGACATGCTTCTTTGCAAGAAATACCTTTTGAGCCTCCACAATGTCTTTCAGCGGATAGATTCCGGCAATAATCGGGCGTATTCTGCCGCGCTCGATCAACTCAATCAGCTGAAGCATGGAATCTCTTGTCTGATAGGTTGTGCCGAAAAAGCTTAGGTCTTTCAGATACATATCTCTGACATCGAATTCAACAATCGGCCCTGCAATCGCCCCGCACATTCCAAGCCTGCCGCCTTTTTTCAACACTTTCAAAAGCTGCTTCCAGTTTTCTCCTGCAACCATATCAAGCACCGCGTCCACTGACATCTCACCAAGCTTCTCAATGTAGTCTTCACCTCTGAGAATGATTTCGTCTGCCCCATATCCCCTGACTGCATCCTCCTTGCCTGTATCACACACTCCAATTACGCAGGCTCCCCTTGCTTTTGCGATCTGTACCAGCGCCGATCCGACTCCACCTGAAGCCCCCGTTACGAGAATCCGATCGTTTTCATTAATATTTACCCGGCATATCAGATTGTTTGCTGTCGCGTACGCGCAGGGGAATACAGCCAGTTCCTCATCTGTGAGAGCACTGTTAATCTGAAATACCTCTTCCGAACGTGCGGTGGTATACTCACAAAACGTGCCGTCGCACTCAGAACCATGCGTAAAACACTCCAGTCCCCGCTCGCTTGCAGGCAATTCCTGCACATTGCGGATCAAAACTCTCTCTCCGATCCGCGCCTCGTCCACGCCTTCCCCCACAGCCGCGATGCAGCCGCAGCCGTCCGCCCCCTGGATCCTTGGAAATTCAAGCGGCAGGCCAAGCCAGGAACCATCTTCCCTTACATCGCTGCCATATCCTTCGGTTCCGCCTACGCTCGTGGCTGTTTTTACATTCTTTGAATACCATCCGATGCGGGTATTGATGTCCGTATTGTTCACCGCAGCCGCCCCGATTTTCACCAGTACTTCTCCGGCTTTTGGTGCCGGAACGGGTATATCCTCTCTATACTCCAGTTTGTCATACCCTCCAAACCCGGTGAGATAAACACCTTTCATTTTTTTCGGAATCACCGTCATGTTTCCTGTCCCCCTTTGACAATTTATGATATTTTCAGCTGTCCTTATCATATCCCTTCGCGAATTAAAAATACATCCAATTAAATTGAATGTAACTTTCAATATCTTTGACCTGTTCATCTGAGGGAAACAGTCAGAAAAAGCATCCCCGCAGGAAGTACAGTGCCTGACACACCGCTCCCTGTGAGGATGCTCTTATCTTATATCCGAATAGTTAAAATCGCGGGTTATATTCCTCTATGACCGGGTATCCAGCTGTACATACGTCTCGTTGGCAGAATCCCCGGAAAATAGCATGTACAGATCGTCAAGTTCATCCTCCGGCACCGCATACCCGAAATGGAGTACCCGTACTTCACCCGGTGCAAAATCGGTGTAGAAATAGTGTTGTGGGTCACCCAGATAAGAACTGCCGTCAAACAGGAACTGTCTGGAGTCATATGTAATTCCGTAAGTGTCTTCCCCGCGGTAGCCCTCCATGTCCGCATATCTGCTCCCCAGGTAACTCTTCTTAAACGTACCGTCCTCCTGTTCGTATAAATGTTTCAGAGTGTTGTACTGTCCGATATCCTCTGCCGCTTCATCACTCAGGTTTTCAGCCTTTACCGTCACCTCCACATATTTAACCGGTACAGTTTCCATCTCCTGTGTGACAAGCTGTTTATCCTGCCAGAGCGTAACAGTTCTGGCAAACGGCTTAAAGGTTCCGTCCTCCTCCAGGAAAGACATGACGCGGTCGTAGTCCTCCTGTGTGCCTCCGGTCGTCTCCGGCGTCACCCGATCGAGAGGTACCGTATCGGAAACTGTAACATTTTCAACTGTATACTGCAGGTCTTTCCCTTCAAAGGCCGCAAATCCGTCCGCAAACGTATCTCCCGGCTGACAGATCTGCCCTGCAGCTACAGGCTCTTCTTCGACTTCAGCAATCATATCATCAGCATCTTCCGAGAAAGCCGCTGCTGGGTTCTGGCCGGAACCTTCCACCTCTGTGATTACAATGTTAGATGCCACTTCTTTCACTTCTTCCAGGGAAAGCTTATCGCATGCCATGATCTCAACGATATGTCCGGTATCCTCATACAGCAGAAATACATCATACGGATATGCCGCCCCCTCCGTGACTGCGATCACTGCTTTTACGCCGCCCAGCGTCGTCTCCTCAAGATTGCTGGTATCTCCCAGTGCAACGTATGTGGCATAATTAGCCTGCGTGATCGTGAGTCCATCCGCCGCGTAGTCCCCTCCTTCCGAGTATTTTCCCTCGTCCCACTCCTGATAGCCTGCCGGCAGGTATTCCGGCGTGATTTCGATCGGCGGAATATCAGAATTGGCAAGTGTCTCAAAGCTTAAAGATGCCTGTCCCTGTTCCTCGTCATATGACACCTTCGTACTGAATACAGAGACCGCTGCATAGACTCCCACTGACAGGGACAATGCTGCCGCCACGCACGCCGCCGCGATCAGGCGCTTTTTCTTAATCACTGTCCTCTTCTTCCCCTGCTGCATATTCTGCAAAAGCTGCAGTTTCTTCCTTTTATAATCCAGCGAAAAGCTGTGACTGTGCGTATCTTTCTCCCACTGTTCCAATATGGCTTCCTCACCCAAATCTTTCAAAACTCTTTCGAGGTTTACATCCTTCATATTCCTCATCTCCCATCTTTTCCTGCACATATTTTCTTGCCCGTTCCAAACGTTTTGCCGCCGCATCCTCACTGATCTCCAGTATCTGTGCAGCCTCTTTGTTGCTGACCTCAAAATAGCAGCGCAGCTTGATGATCTCAAGATAATCCTGAGGTACCTTCTGCAGCAGCCTGCGGATCATCTGGCGGTCTTCTGCCTGCATCATCTCATCGATCGAGATCACTTTTCCCCCCGCGAGCGCATCCTCCGACGTCAGCCGCTCTGCGTCCCTTTGATTCCTCCTGTACTGGTCAATCGCCGTCGTCCGAATAATGCGGATCAGCAGTCTCTTTGTCCTCTCACTCTCCACATCCTTTATCCGTTTCATGTATCTTGTCAGTTTCACAAACGCATCCTGCACGGCATCCTCAGCCTGCTGTTCCTGACCCAGCACGGCAAATGCAACCTGATACATCTTTTGTTCATAACGTGTATACAACTGCTCAAGCAGTTCATTTTCACTGTCCAATCCCGTTCACCTCCCCATCATATTCTCACTTTAAGAGCTCTTATATAATATAACGATATAATCCTGCAATTCATGACGATTCCGTTGATAAAAAAATAATACATGCTATAATGATACTATAATACCCTGCAAAGGACAAAACAAAGGATTAAAAGACATGAACATTATCATCGCAGGCTGCGGCAAAGTGGGCACTGTACTGACCGCACAGCTGAGCAAAGAAGACAACAATATCTGCATTATTGACAAAGACAGTGCCGTCGTAAACAGACTCGCATCTGCGTACGATGTCATGGGAATAACCGGAAACGGCGCCAGCTACAGTATCCTGGCAGAAGCAGGTATCGAAGACGCGGACCTCATGATCGCCGTCACGGAATCTGACGAACTGAATCTCCTGTGCTGCGTCATTGCAAAAAAAGCCGGACAGTGTCAGACCATAGCCAGAGTCCGGAACCCGATCTACAGCCAGGAACGCCAGTTCATCAAAGATGAGCTCGGACTTTCCATGATCATCAATCCCGAATTTACCGCCGCGGTGGAAATCTCACAGCTTCTGTGTTTTCCGAATGCCATGGCGATTGATGTCTTTTCCAAAGGACGTTCCGAGATGCTGCGTTTCCGCATTCCTGAAAACTCGATTCTGGACCAGATGCAGCTGAAAGACATGCCGGCACGGCTTGGCAATGATATACTGGTCTGCGCTGTGGAGCGGAACCATGAGATCATCATACCATCCGGCTCCTTTACCCTGCAGGCATCAGATATTGTCTCTCTGATCGCTTCACGTAAAAATGCGGTTGAGTTTTTCAAGAAGATCCGCATGAAAACGAATCATGTGAAAAACACCATGCTCATCGGCGGCGGAAAGATCGCCGTATATCTGGCAAATATGCTGCTGCGGCTTGGTATCTCCGTTAAGATCATTGAACTTGATCCGAAACGCTGCGAGGAGTTAAGCGATATGCTCCCCGATGCAACGATCATCAACGGCGACGGCAGTGATGAAGACTTACTTTATGAAGAACGTATCGATCTGATGGATTCCTTCGTTGCGATGACCAATTTCGACGAGGAGAATATCCTGCTCTCACTGTTTGCAAAGAAAAAGGTCAGATCCAAGGTCATCACCAAGATCAATCGTCTCCAGTTAAACGAGGTCATCCATAATCTGGATCTGGACAGTGTAGTGTATCCGAAGCACCTGACTGCTGAGAGGATTCTGCAGTACGTACGCGCCACCCAGAATTCCATCGGAAGCAATATCGAAACGTTATACCGTCTCTTCGACGACCGGGTGGAGGCTCTGGAATTTAACATCCAGGAGAATGCAAAGATTACCGGGATTCCGCTTATGAAGCTTAATCTGAAGAAAAACCTGCTGATCGGCTGCATTACGCGCGGCGATCAGATCATTATTCCCGGCGGACAGGATATGATTCTGCCCGGAGATTCTGTCATTGTTGTAACCACCATCCTGGGGCTGCAGGACGCTCAGGACATTTTACAGGAATAGGACGGGTTTTAGAAAAATGAATATTTCTATGATACGCTATATATTGGGTATTGTTCTGAAAGTGGAAGGACTCTTCATGCTGCTCCCCTGTCTGGTGGCAGTCATTTACCGGGAAAAAAGCGGTTTTTCATTTGTCGCAGTCATTCTCATGTGCATGGCAGCCGGGTTTCTATTAAGCCGCAGAAAGCCATCCAATACCGTATTTTACGCCAAAGAAGGTTTTCTCTGTGTCTCTTTAAGCTGGGTCTTTCTGAGTGTGTTCGGAGCACTGCCTTTTATCCTGAGCAGAGAAATCCCTTCAGTGACAGACGCCCTGTTCGAAGCGATTTCCGGTTTTACGACAACAGGAGCCAGCATTCTGCCGGACGTGGAGGCATTATCTCACTGTATACTGTTCTGGAGAAGCTTTACACACTGGATCGGCGGTATGGGAGTACTGGTCTTCATTCTCGCTATCATACCGATGGCGGGCGGGCATCGCATGTATCTGATGAAGGCGGAGAGTCCGGGACCCACCGTAGAAAAACTGGTCCCCCGCGTCAAGAATACGGCGATGATCCTGTACGGGATCTATACCCTGATGACGGTCGCCGAGATCATAATCCTGATCGTCTGCGGCATGCCGGTATTTGACTCGTTTTGCATCTCATTCGGGGCGGCAGGTACCGGAGGTTTCGGAATTCGGAATGACAGCCTTGCCAGCTACGCACCGCACCTGCAGGTTCTCGTGACGCTGTTCATGATCGCATTTGGTGTGAATTTTAATATCTATTATCTGATACTGTGCAAGAAATTCCGCCAGGCATTCCGTTCCGAAGAGCTGAGGGCGTACCTGGGCGTGATCCTTGCAACCATATTGATCATCACTTGGAATATCCACACACGCTTCGGAAATATCTGGGAGGCCCTGCGCCATTCCGCATTCCAGGTTGGATCCATTATCACGACGACCGGATTCTCGACTGATAACTTCGATATCTGGCCTCAGCTGTCCAAGACACTGCTCATCATGCTGATGTTCCTGGGCGCCTGCGCCGGCAGCACCGGCGGCGGAATCAAGGTCTCCCGTTTTCTGATCATGCTCAAGACCGTGCGAAAGGAACTGTTTTCCTTCTGTCATCCGCACGGTATCCGAAAGATTAAGATGGACGGACATCTCGTGGCACACGAGACCGTACGCGCGGTCAATATTTTTTTAATCGCCTACATGCTGATCATGGCGTTTTCCATTTTACTGATCGGCTTTGACAATTATGATTTTACAACTAATTTTACTGCAGTCACAGCAACGCTCAACAATATCGGCCCCGGCCTCGAGCTTGTTGGACCGATGGAAAATTTTAACCTTTTTTCACCTTTTTCCAAGTTTATATTAATGTTTGATATGCTGGCAGGGCGGCTGGAAATCTTTCCAATTCTGATGCTGATGAATCCATCCACATGGAGACGCAGCTAGAATGCCGGGACACACCGACCAGCTTCAAAAAAGATAAAGCACAGGGAGGTGTTGTTATGAGTTCAGGAATTATTGAAATTGATCTCAAAGGAATGCGTACAGAAGAAGCAAAGGAAGCGATCGATCAACAGCTTTCCAGGATGTCGGGCAGTGATTACCGTCTTCGCGTTTTTCACGGTCTTGACAAAGGGATTAATATCCGTGACATGATCTACGACGAATACACCTACGGCCAGCATCCCCGCATCATACGGGTAGAGCACGGCTGGAACGGCGGTATCACAGAACTTGTTCTGAAAGACTATTGATGCTGCAGTGCGGACAAAACGGCACATCCGGTATAACCGGATGTGCCGTAATCTTATTTACAGGGGAAACCGGAATGAAAATGCCGAACCCCTTCCCTCCTGGCTGCTCACCTCTATGCTGCCGTGATGCGCCTCCACAATCCATTTGACCATAGACAGGCCAAGTCCCGAATGACTTTCCTGTGTCCCCTTTCTCGTCTTGTCTTCCCTGTAAAACCGTTTCCAAATGTCTTTGTGGTGTTCCGGCGCGATCCCAATCCCATTATCCCGCACACACCCCTCCACATAATTGCCTGCTTTTTTGAGAGTTATCCACGTGGTCCCCCCCTGTTTTCCATATTGAATGCTGTTCTCGATCAGATTGACCATCATCCTCATCAGCAGGTTCTGATCACCGCTCATTACCAGGTTTCCCTGAAATTCAGTTTCAAGACTGATCTTTCTTTCAGAAGCCGTATCTTTCAGCTCCCTGACCACCAGCTCTGTCAGCACGCCGATATCCACTGTCTCCAGCTGCAGCTTTTCTTTTCCCGCATCCTGCCTGGCAAGCATTAGAAGCTGTGAGATCAAAGACGATATTTTCCTGCTCTGCCCAAGTATGACCCTCACACACTCCTCCAGCTCTTCTCTCGTCGTATCCGGGAGGAGTGCATACTCGCACTGCGACATGATCACAGCAGCCGGTGTGCGCAATTCGTGAGATGCATCTGCGGTAAACCGCTTCTCATTTTCCAGCGCCTCCTCAACCGGCTTTAATGCCTTGCCAGTCACAAAGTATCCGCAGACAATAGCGAGCACCGCCAGAAGCGGGCACATGATAAACAGCAGACGGATCAAAATGGTGTTCATCTGCGAGAGTGTCCGCAGCGAGGTTACCCCCCGTATCCAGCAGACAACGTCTGTTCCCGATGTCAGAGCCAGATCATAAGTCATCCAGTGACTGCCCTCTGAACCGATGTTTTGAATTTTCATGTTTTTCAGTGTTGTATCAAGCGGAAACCCCGCAGGAACATTGCCGCCCGTCAGACGCCCTCCGACATCGTAGATGCTGAAGTAAACTCCGTTATCATAATATTCTTCAATATCATCTCCCTCGTCATCAGCATCCTCTGCAAATTCACGGACGCTTCCGATAAGTTCTGACTCTGCATCAGAACGCAGCAGACTCTCTGAAAGCAATGCCACGACTCCCAGCGCGAAAATTGCGATGGCAGTCACAAAGCAGGCATACCACAGCGTTATCTTCATTTTCACCGACATTTTTTTCATGATTCACTCCTCAGCACATACCCGCTTCCCCGCACCGTATGAATCAGTTTCGGGTCAAATCCGTCATCCAGCTTCTTCCTGAGATACCGGATATAAACATCGATCATATTGGAACCGCCCATATAATCATAATTCCACACATGCTCTTCAATATTTCTCCTGGAAAGAACGGTACCCTGGTTCCTCATCATGTATTCCAGAACGGCATATTCCCTGGATGAGAGCTCAATCAGCCTTCCCGCACGCCGTACCTCGTGGCTCTTAGTATCCACTCTCAGGTCTGCCGCCTCCAGCACATTAACTTCACCGGATACCTCACAGGAGGTCTGGCGCCGTATCATCACGCGTATCCTGGCCAGCAGCTCCTCAAACGCAAATGGTTTCACCAGATAGTCATCCGCACCGGTATCCAGCCCCCTCACCCGGTCCTCGACACTGTCTCTCGCAGTCAGTAAAAGTACCGGTGTCTTGTTGCCTGCCGCGCGCATGCTCTTTAAAATATCCAGTCCCGATATCCCCGGCAGCATGATGTCCAGAACAATCGCGTCATACGCCGTCACTTCTATATAATGCAGGGCTTCCTGTCCGTCTGCACAGGCATCTACGCTGTAATGCTCCTTCTGCAGTCTTCTTCTTATAATATCCATCAGATGAATCTCATCTTCAACGACCAACAGTCTCATGTTTATCCTCCTCTTTCCCGCTGCTCTTATTTTACCACGGTATCTCATACCTTTATATTAGCAGGAAAAAATGAAATGAAAATTAAAATAATACTTTAATGATACTTTAATGTTTATCCTTTATGATAACAGTACAAACTAAAAGATGCAAAAAATAATTGTATTTGAAGGAGGAGTATATTATGAAAGCAAAAAAAATATTCACTGTAACAGCAGTCACTGTTCTGCTGTCCATGACCCTGCTGACAGGCTGCGGGGACAACAGCCGTGAAAAGGCTCTTGAGGACCAGGTTTCACAACTGGAACAGAAGGTAACCGATCTCCAGAACTCACAGAATGCGGAAAAAAATACGGAAAATGAAAAAAATGCCGCTGCAGACAATGATACAGATGATAACGATAACGGGAATGTCAGTGCCGGCAATACTGCCAAAACTTCAGATGACTCAGCAGACAGCATCCCGCAGGATGCACAGACGGTACCGTCGCTGGAAGAGCTCACACAGTCCGTCTCCGCCGTAACTGACAAGGTAAACGGCACGACACCGACCGGGACTTCTGATGAACAGCTGTCGCAGTACCGTACGCTCAAGAGGGAAATCGACGCGATCGACCGCGATCTGGACTACCGGGATGACGACCTGGAAGATCAGTTTGAGCAGGGTACGATCACCCGCGAGGAATATCGTGCGGCAGACCGCCAGATCGATGCCCTTGAAGATCAGCTGGATGATGCTGAGGATTATCTGGAACATCTCTTCGGCATAGACGATTAATTGCAAGTCCTGAAAAAGCTGCAGTGTTGCCTGACACTGCAGCTTTTATCATTTGATGATGAGATTCATCAGTTATGCCGATATGGCGTTTCCTGTATACAGCTGATAATATTTCCCCTTTTCCTCCAACAGCTGCTCATGTGTCCCGCGCTCGATGATCCGTCCCTGCTCAAGCACCATGATGCAATCCGAATTGCGGACTGTGGATAGGCGGTGTGCGATCACAAATGTAGTTCTTCCCCGCATCAGTTTATCCATGCCATCCTGCACGATACGCTCTGTCCGGGTATCAATGGAACTCGTGGCCTCATCCAGGATCAGTACCGGGGGATCTGCGACCGCTGCTCTTGCAATCGCGATCAGCTGACGCTGTCCCTGGCTTAAGTTTGCCCCATCGCCTGTCAGCATGGTCTCATATCCGCCCGGAAGTCTGCGGATAAAGCTGTCCGCATTCGCCAGTTTTGCCGCAGCTATCACCTCTTCTTCTGACGCATTCAGTTTGCCGTACCTTATATTTTCCATTACTGTCCCCGTAAACAGATGCGTATCCTGCAGCACGATCCCGAGTGAACGGCGCAGGTCGGATTTTTTTATTTTGTTGATATTGATGCCGTCATAACGGATCTTTCCGTCCTGAATATCATAAAAACGATTGATCAGATTAGTAATTGTTGTCTTTCCTGCTCCTGTGGATCCCACAAATGCTATCTTCTGTCCCGGCGTGGCAAAGAGATTAACGCCATGCAGCACCGTCTTTCCTTTTTCATAACTGAAATCAACATCATCGAAGACGACATCACCCTTCAGTTCCACATAATCCACGGAGCCATCCGTCTGATGTACATGCTTCCAGGCCCAGATCCCCGTGCGTTCCCCGGATTCCTCCAGTCCTTTCGCTGTCCGCCTTGCATTGACAAGGGTCACGTAGCCGTCATCCGCCTCCGGAGTCTCATCCAGCATCTGAAACACACGGTTTGCCCCCGCCATGGCCATGACAATCGCATTAAGCTGCTGGCTCACCTGGTTGATCGGCATATTAAAGCTCTTGTTAAACGTCAGAAAACTGGCAAGGCCCCCGAGTGTAAAACCACCGATACCTTCGAGTGCCAGGATTCCGCCAACAATCGCACACGCCACATAGCTGATGTTCCCCAGCTGTGCAGTTGCCGGTGCCAGCATATTTGCATACGCATTTGCCTTATCGGCACTGTCAAACAGCTGATTATTCAGTTCCCGGAACCGTGTGATATTCTCTTCCTCATGGCAGAAAACCTTCACGACTTTCTGACCTTCCATCATCTCTTCAATGTATCCGTTCACCGCTCCGAGGTCCTTCTGCTGCCGGGCAAAATACTTTCCGCTGTTGCCGGCAAGTTTCTTCGTCGCAAGCAGCATAATTCCTACCATAATAACAGTGACAGCCGTCAGCGGAATATTCAGGATCACCATGCTGACGAACACACTTACGATCGTGATCGCACTGTTCAGCACCTGCGGCATACTCTGGCTGATCATCTGACGCAGGGTATCGACGTCGTTTGTGTACACCGACATGATGTCCCCGTGAGCGTGCGTGTCAAAATACTGTATGGGAAGACGCTGCATATGTGCAAACAGGTCATCCCTGAAATTCTGCAGCGAAGACTGTGTGACGTAAACCATAATCCGATTATAAATGTACGTAGACATAATTCCGATTCCGTAAAATCCCGCAACCTTTCCGATTGCCAGTGCAAGGGGTCCGAAGTCCGGATGCTCCGCCGTCAGCAGAGGCGCAATATAATCATCGATCAGATTTTTGATAAACATCGTCCCCTGCACATTGGCGAGGACACTGACTACAATCAGCACAAAAACCGCAAGGAATTGGAACAGATATCTATTCATCAAATAGCGGACCAGCCGCCCGAATATCTTTCCGGGGTTTTCCACCTGCGGCTTCATCCCCCTGCCCAGATTTTTATTTCCCATTGCCATTACAACTCACCTGCACTTTCGTCAAAATCACCGCCCCCTCCTGTCTGAGACTCATACACCTCACGGTAGATCTCATTGGACCGAAGCAGTTCTTCATGTGTTCCGTACCCGCTGATCTTTCCATCGTCCATCACAATGATGCGGTCCGCCTTCTCGACACTTGCAATCCGCTGGGCAATGATCAGTTTTGTCGTATCCGGAATCTCCTCCGCGAACGCCCGGCGTATCCTGGCATCCGTCGCGGTATCCACCGCACTGGTGCTGTCATCCAGTATCAGTACCCTGGGTTTTTTCAACAGCGCCCTGGCAATACAAAGTCTCTGTTTCTGGCCGCCGGATACATTCGTACCTCCCTGTTCGATGTACGTCTCGTATTTCTTCGGCATCTTCTGGATAAATTCATCTGCACAGGCGAGGATACAGGCTCTCCTGCACATCTCCTCATCCGCATTCTTGTCTCCCCATCGCAGATTGTCTAAGATTGTTCCGGCAAACAGAACGTTTTTCTGCAGCACCACCGCTACCTCGTTGCGAAGCGTCTCCACATCATAAGTTCTCACATCTTTCCCGCCCACGAGTACCTGCCCTGAAGTCACGTCGTAGAGGCGGCTGATCAGGTTGACCAGACTTGTCTTGGCGCTGCCCGTCCCTCCGATGATGCCGATCGTCTCTCCCGACGTAATGGACAGACTGATATTCTTCAGTACCGCCTCCTCACTGCCCTCGCGGTAGGAAAAATCCACATTTCTGAATTCAATACTGCCGTCCGGCACTACATAGTCAGGTGTATCGGGATTAACCAGACTGCTTTTTTCATTTAATACCTCTGCGATACGTCTCGCACTGGCAAGGCTCATGGATATCATCACAAATACCATAGACAGCATCATCAGGCTCATCAGAATATTCATGCAGTAGGCGAGAAGACTCATGAGCTCTCCTGTCGTGAGCGTCGTCCCCACGATCATCTTCGCCCCGATCCAGCTGATCAGCAGAATGCACCCGTACACGGTAAACTGCATCAGCGGAGGCGTCACCATCAGCCTGTTCTCTGCCTTCATAAACAGATCATAGATGTGCCTGCTCGCCCTTTTAAACTTAACAGTCTCCTCTTCCTCCCTGACATACGCCTTCACCACACGAATGGCGGATACGTTTTCCTGTACAGATGCGTTCATATCATCATATTTCGGAAATGCCTGCTGATAGTATCTGGACGCACTGTTCATGATGAAAAACAGACAGACGCCCAGCAGAATGACTGCCCCGAGATAGATACTCGCCAGCTTTACATTGATCGTAAACGCCATCACCATGGCGCAGATCAGGCTCGCCGGCGCACGCGTGCACATACGCAGGATCATCTGATACGAATTCTGCATATTTGTAACGTCGGTGGTCATCCTTGTCACCAGTCCTGCTGTACTGAATTTATCGATATTGGCAAAGGAAAACGACTGTATATTTGTAAACATGGCATCCCGCAGATTGCGTGCAAAGCCTGCGGATGCCTGTGCCCCGTACCTGCCGCCCAGCACTCCGGCGATCAGTCCTCCCGCTGCCGCAAGAACCATATATCCACCTGTCACGTAAATATGACGGATATTCCCCGCATTTACACCGTCGTCAATAATAGAAGCCATCAAAAGCGGAATCACCGTCTCCATGAAAACTTCCAGAATCATAAATACAGGCGTCAGAATCGATGCCTTTTTAAATTCTTTGATTTGTGCTCCAAGCGTCTTAATCATTATGTAAACTCCTTCCCCGATTCCGGCAGATGGTTTAAGAACCTTATTATTCATCAAATTAATTTAGTTGTCTGTCAATAAAAGACTCAACGTTTCTTTCCCTTATTGTATGCCTATCATTTATTATACCTCCGGAATAAGGGACCATTTTTTATGCATATACCATTTTACCATAATCCATTTTTAATTCCCAGCCCGTATCTTTTTCCACTCCTGCTTACCAGAAAAACGCTGAAAATGGAAACCCATTCTCAGCGGCGAATTCTCTTCAAAAGCACAGCGGCCACAAAACATACAACCCCGATCAGTACGATCGTTCCACCCGGTTTCAGCCCCGTATAATATGACAGCGTCAGGCCGGCAACTGTAGAAAGCAGTGCAAAACCAATGGCCCACAGCAGTACTGACCGGTAACTTCTCCCCACCTGCATCCCGCAGGCCACAGGCACTACCAGCATCGAGGAGACGATCAGCGTCCCAACCGTTCTGGACGCAATGGAGATCGTCAGGGCCGTCAGGACAGTGAAGATAAAGTTCACGGTCTTAACAGGAACCCCGGAGATCCTCGCTGCATTTTCATCAAATCCAATGTAAAACAATTCCTTGTACAAAAGCAGTACAGCGGCCAGCACGACAACGCTGACCAGACAGACCATCGCCATCTCCCCTGTGCTTATAGACACGATGCTCCCGAACAGGAAACTGTTGAAATTAGCAGTGTTTTTCACAAACCCCGACAGCACGCCTGCCAGGCCGATACCTGCGGACATGACAATGGCGATCGCCATCTCCGAATAGCGCGGCAGCTTTTTCCGGATCGCCTCTATACTCAGCGCTGCGATGATACACAGTACGCCCGCCCCAAGCACCGGATTAATGCCGAGCAGAAGCCCTGCTGCGACGCCGGCAAGTGATGAATGTGACAGCGCATCACCGATCATGGACATCCGCTTTAATACGATCGTGATTCCGATACAGGGGGTAATGACAGCGAGAAGAATGCCTACGATAAACGCCCGCTGCATAAATCCATACTCCAGCATACTCATCGTTCCACCACCTGTCCTTCCTCCATATGATAAATCCGGCTGATGCCGGCGCACTCCTTCACGGAGGCATGCGTCACCATCAGAATGGTCACGCCCTCCTCCCGGTTTAATCTCTCAAGCGTTTGATACAATTCTTTCACAGAAGCGGTATCGACACCGGTGGTCGGTTCATCCAGCACCAGAAGTTCCGGATTTCCCACCAGTGCCCTCGCCAGCATGACTCGCTGCTGCTGCCCTCCGGACAATTCTCCGATCCTGCTTTTTCTGTATTCCTCCATGCCTGCCCAGCGCAGCGCCGTTGCCGCCTGCTGTCTCTGCTTTTTCCCGGGCAGCCGGAACCATCCGATCTGAGAATACAGATTGGTGAGTACGATTTCCTCCACGGTTGCCGGGAAAAAGGGGTTCAGGGAAATACTGTTCTGCGGAACGTATCCGATCTTATCCGCATGAAACACCTTTCTCGTATCACCGCCAAACAGACAGATCGTTCCCTGCTGAGGTTTCAGTTCTCCCAGCAGAAGTTTCAAAAATGTACTCTTTCCCGTCCCGTTCTCACCCAGCAGCACCGCGTATTCCCCCTGTGCGACCTGAAGGGAAACCTCACGCAGCACCTTCTCATCCCCGTAAGCAAATGAGAGGTCACGGATATCAATCACATTCATATCGTACCTTCTTTCCTATTTTAATGCATTCTGCAGCACTTCGAGATTATCTCTCATGACGGACATATAATCTTCTCCCGCCTCCAGCTGCTCTTCACTGAGCCCCTCCAGAGGATTCAATACCTGTGTATCGGCCCCTATCTCACGGGCAATCGTCTCTGCCACTTTGGGACTTACCAGTTCTTCAAAAAACACCGTACGCACGTGGTTTTCCTTCGCAAACCGTACGATCTCCTCCATCCTCGCCGGATCCGGCTCCGAATCGGGTGAGAGGCCTTCGATTCCGATCTGATTCAGGCTGTAGGCACTGCAGAGATAGCCGAATGCCTCATGCGCCACAATGACATTCCGGTCTGTCATCTGAGACAACCCTTCTGTGAATTCCCTGTCCAGTTTCTCAAACCCTGCAGCGTACGTATCAAAACGTTTTTTATAGTAATCTGCATGTTCCGGATCGGCTTCCACAAACGCATCCAGAATATTACTCATCTCGGCTCTGGCATTCATGGGGTCCAGCCACACATGCGGATCACACATGTCTTCTTCCCCGTCCGAATGTGAATGATCACTCTCCAAAAGCGTGATTCCGTCTGACGCCTCCACCTGAATAAGTGATTCATTTTCAAGGGCTTTCATAACGTCCTCCACCCAGTGTTCCATTCCCGCACCGTTATAGACAAATACTTCCGCCTGTTCAAGGCTGGCGATATCAGCGGGAGCAGGCTCCCAGTCGTGCGGCTCTGTTCCTGCCGGAACCAGATTAACCACTCTGACCTTCTCTCCTCCCACCTTAACGGCAAAATCATACATCGGATAGAAACTCGTCACAACGGTGAGCTCCCCCTCCTGCTTTGCCTGTCTGATCTCATCCGCACTGTTTTGACATCCTGTCAGACACAGCATGAGACTGACCATCGTCAGTACGGACATTTTTACCTTATTCATTAAGACTTCCTCTCTCCTCACTGCACGTTTTACAATAACCGAAGATTTCTATCTTATGTCCTGTAATACGGAATCCATCCTCATCCAGCCGGATCAGATTCTGTTCAAACGGACACTTGGATATCGGGATACGCCTGTGACAGTTCAGGCAGATAGCATAATGCTCGTGCTCCCCGTGATTCCACTGGTAATAGGCAACGTCTCCGCCTATCAGAAATGTCTTCGTCACAAGGCTGCGTTCCTCCATAGCCGCCATAATCCTGTATACAGTGGAGAGTGCGTGTCCCTCCTCCTGTGAGTACCCCTTCATCTTCTTATATATCTGTACCGCACTCAGCGGCATATCCGCTTCCATCAGGAGCCGGCATACCTCTTCCCGCTGCTTTGTCTTACGAAAACCATTGGACCATATCAGCTGTTCTGTATCTTTATGATTTTTTCCACACATAAGAATTCCTTTCGACAAAATGCACATGCTAATCATTTGCATTTATACTATATAAAATTATACCCCCTCTGTCAATCTTTATACAGACATAGGGGTTTGCAAATCAAGGGAGACCGATTATAATGAAAGATATTTTCAGAATATCCGGAGGAAACTGTAATGAGGAATGATCACCGATTAGAAAATGGAAGGCAAAAAGATATGATTTATATGAAAGCGCACCAGGTTTTCAGCAGAAAAGCATTATATTACAGCCGCCTCATGAGTGTCACTTACAACCGCATCACAGTCAGAGAGCAGAAAACAAGATGGGGAAGCTGCAGCTCCAGACGCAATCTCAATTTCAACTGGCGCCTTTTGCTGGCACCGGATGAGATCGTAGATTACGTTGTGGTCCATGAACTTGCCCATCTCAGGGAAATGAATCATTCGGCGAAATTTTATGCAATTATCGAGTCCATTTTACCGGATTACAAAAACCGGCAGAACTGGCTGAAAGAGAACGGATATCGTCTGTTTTTAATGGGGCCGGACAGCATTCTCTCTCAGGCAGAGCACTCTTTGACACCAGCACAGCTGCCGTCAGGACAGGTAAGAGACAAATCCAGGATGCTCTGACACCCAGACTGACACCTGCCAGATATCCCGCCGCGGCTCCTGCATGAAAGGCGAGCAGCACTGTGCCGTAAAATCTCGTCTTTCCCAGATGTGACCGGTCTTTGTCAAACAGATATTCTACTATGGATTCTGTAAACTGACGCAGATTGTTGGTAGAAAAAATGCAGGAGCTCTGATACCCTTCTGCCCCCTGAAATGCGTTCCATTGAACCGCAGTCATAAAGAACAGCGGATACAATGCCACGAAATGATTGACGCTGTCAGGGAAAAACCC
The DNA here is from genome assembly GCF_025151995.1 of Ruminococcus gauvreauii. Lineage (NCBI taxonomy): Bacteria > Bacillati > Bacillota > Clostridia > Eubacteriales > Oscillospiraceae > Ruminococcus > Ruminococcus gauvreauii. The sequence goes on along the minus strand of NZ_CP102290.1, from coordinate 2,367,547 downwards.
GACACCGAAAACACATACCGCGTCCACTCCCAGGCTAAACCATCTGATATTGATCTTCGTATGTCTGACAGCAGCTGCACAGACCAGTCCCGCCATGTAGACGAGCAGGCCGAGCACCCGCAGCAGCACTTCATAAACATCACGTCCAATCACACCCGTGACAATTCCGATCATGTTGGCAGTCTGTGCTGACCCGAAAAGATCACAGTGGTTCATAAGCGCATAGATTCCCACAAATCCCCCGATGAACGTCATCGTAAACTGTACCCATGTATCCAGTTTCTGTTTCATATCCCTGTTCCTGTCTCCCTTTCATATGATCTCTGTTTATTATAATCACGAAACTAAATATTGTAAATTCGGTATTTTATCCATATAATATAAATAACTTTTATATTACAGGAGGATCGATATGAACTATCAGGATATCCAGACTTTCTTGACAATCACATCCTGCGAATCACTCTCCAAAGCGGCGGAACAGCTCTACACCTCACAGCCCGCACTGAGCCATCGTCTGTCCCGTCTGGAGGAAGAGCTCGGTACAACGCTCATCATCCGGCGCAAGGGAGTCCGCAGCACACTGCTGACAGAATCCGGAAGACGTTTTATCCCTGTCGCCAGAAAATGGATGCAGCTGTGGCAGGAGACACAGAACATCAGCAGCCTGGACCCGGTCACAACATTCCGTCTCTCTAATGTGGACAGTCTCAATGTCTGTTTTATGCCCCAGGTATGCGCAAACTTCCTGAACAGACATGCCTCCTGCAGTCTCGATGTTGTGACTCTGCGCTCCAATGCCGCCTACCGCGCGGTTGAAAACCATGAAGTAGATCTCGCATTCATCGCAAATCCGCACTTTTTCCGCAGAGTGCAGACGATTCCGCTGTTTAAGGAACGCATGACTTTTATCTGTTCAGACTCAGCTGCCTACGATGAATCACTGTCTCCATCGGATCTTGACGCAGAAAATGAGATCTATATACCCTGGAGCAATGCATTTCTCATGTGGCATGATTACTGGTTCGGCTCCAATGCACGGGTAAAGGTATCGCTTGACAACATGTCACTTTTCGCACACTTTCTGCATTTAAAAAACGCATGGGCAATCGTGCCTTCCACGATCGCCCACGCATTGATGGAGAAGAATTGTTTCAAAACATTTCCGATCGAAGATATGCCGGAATCCAGAATGTGCTACGCGGTCATGGAGGATGGTCATCAGACAGATGACCACACGAATGCCTTTATAAAGGAGCTTTTGGACATTGCCAGCGGATTCCCTGACGTTGAAATCACAGCGCCGCATCTAACTGCACCTGCATGCACATGATTTCCTGTCATTTAAGATCGCTCCTGCATATGATAACATGCAGGAAGGTATCAAACCGCACTTGGAAACACTGCCTGCGCAAAATATCAGAAAAGTGAGGAAACGATATGCGAACTCAGGCACCACCATTCCGGCGCAGCGTTTTATCAAATGACGGAACACGCATTGCAGTTTATGACTATAATCCACGCTGTTCCAAAACGATTCTTCTGATACACGGCTGGCCGCTTTCCCATAAGATTTATGAATATCAGACAGAGCGGCTGGTTTATATGGGGTACCGCGTTGTCACACTGGATCTTCGCGGATTTGGAAATTCTGATACGCCGGTCTGCGGCTACTGCTACGATCAAATGGCGCGCGATATCTACCATGTCGTAAATGCCCTCGGACTTCGTCATTTTATCCTGACCGGCTTTTCCATGGGCGGAGCCATCGTCCTCCGGTACATGCGCCTGTTTCGGGGATATGGGGTCAGAAAACTGATTCTGCTGGCGGCTGCAGCACCGAGCTGGACCAGGCGTCCCGGTTTCCCCTATGGATTGACTCGTTCTTATGTTAACCAGTTGATCGAACAGGCAATGACCGACCGGCCTCAGCTGGCCTATGATTTCAGTCACAATCAGCTGTTCGCCTCGGATCATTCTGATCCCGTAAAAAACTGGTTCCAGGATATCTCACTGAGTGCCTCCGGAATCGGCACCGTCCAGTCAGCAATTGCGCTGCGCGACGAAGACGGCCGTGAAGATCTCCGCTTTGTTCAAGTCCCCACCTGGATCATACACGGAGCAAAAGACACCGTAGTCTCCAGTGACCTTGCCCGGATCCAACACGAAAACATCCCCGGTTCCGTGCTGATCACACTGCCGGACAGTGCACACGGCATCATGTATGATGAACTTGAACTGTTCAACCACTACTTTTTCGAAGCTATCCGTTAGAAAGTAAATCTTCGCACAGAAATGGGGGTGTCGGTTAATACCGATCCTCTACGATCTTCTGCTCACAGTACGACCCAAGCGGATGGTACGACCAGCTCGGCGGCGATGACAGCCCTCTTGCCGAAGCCATTCTTGATCGCATCAAACACGATGCCTATAAGATTAACATCGTTCCGACTGATCCTTCTAACTACCGCTCCATGAGAGAAGTATATGGACTGGATCCGGCATTAAGCGAATAATTGTAACCCATTAATCGGCGTTCCCCCTCCCGGAGCTACTCTTCTCTTGGAGGGCGGCTCTGCCGCATATATCACCTCCGGAATACTGATTTCCTATACTTGGACAGCTTGTACCACAGAATCCGGATGATGAGCCTGCTTCTGTTCTGTTGGAGCGTATCCGTGCCGAAAAAGAAGAGCTCATCAAACAGGGCAAAATCAAACGTGATAAGAAGGAATCCATCATCTTCAAAGGTGAGGATAACTCTTATTATGAGAAGATAGGTAGTGAAGTACGTTGTATCGATGAAGAAATCCCCTTTGAAATTCCGTATACATGGGAATGGGTACGCTTGGAGAAGTGTTGCAGCAAAGAAATTCGTCGAGGGAAATCCCCCAAGTATATTAATGAAAGTGGAACTCTTGTTTTTGCACAGAAATGCAATACAAAGTATAATGGCATTGATATTGGTTTGGCGTTATATCTGGATGAGAATACGCTGGGCAGATATCCGACAGACGAATATATGCAGGAGGGGGATGTAGTGGTTAACTCCACGGGAACAGGTACATTGGGGCGTGTAGGTTTTTATCAAACTTCAAATAACCATATTGGGCTTCCGATAGTTCCTGATTCTCATGTAACGGTTATACGTGGCTTTCACAGTATTCAAAGCTTCTATTTATACATTTTTATGAAAGCAAATCAGAGCAAGCTTGAAAAGGAAGGCGAAGGTACAACAAATCAAAAGGAATTAAAACCGCCTACACTGAAAGAAATGCTTGTACCCATGCCGCCATATTCTGAACAGAAACGGATTAAAACTGCTGTTTCCGTAGCATTTTCCCTCATTGCTTCAATAGAAAAGAGCCTCAGCTAAGGCTCTTTTCTACACTCTCAATCAATGTAAATACTGCTTGCAAATTAGTGCATATCATTTTCTGCTCCTCGACCGGCGGCACAGGGTATAACCAGCCTTCTATATTATCTTTGCTTATGGATGGAGAGTTATCGCCTTTCATGTACCGGTTCAGACCGCCTACCACATAACCGGAAATCATCAAATAGAACATAAATTCAGGCAAAAACACTCCGTTTGAATTGCAGACATAAAAGCCGGTAGAAGCTATGCAATGGCTATGTTTTTCTTCAATCAACACAATATTTTCAAGGTAGGGTCTAACCAAAGAAAACAAAACGCTTCCGTTCTTTACCGCTCTGTTGGCTCGGCTCGGCGCATCAGACACTGCAAGGTGCTTGACTTCCTTAATTTCGTGAAGCCGATTATTAATGGCATCAATGTCTATATAATCGAAAAATTTCCCTTGTGGTTTCTTGCTTTCCATGCCTTCAAAACACGAATAGCCTCTGCACCACAACCAACTATCAGGCAAATCAAAAGGTATCTCATCATCGATATTCACAGTCTTGCAACCGATCTTCTCATAATAAGAGTTATCCTCACCTTTGAAAATGATGGATTCCTTCTTATCACGCTTGATTTTCCCCTGTTTGATGAGTTCTTCTTTTTCTGCACGGATACGCTCCAGCAAAACAGAAACAGACTCATCATCCGGATTTTGTGGCACAAGCTGACCACGAATAGCGAGGTCCAGGATTTTAGCTTTTGCACGACTGATTATTTGAGTGATTTCAACTCCAGCGGCACTGATCTTTTGTTCCACATCTAATAGAGGAACTATAGCCTGTACAATTCGTTCTTGCTCGAAAGTAGGAGGAACGGGGAACAGAAGAGGTTCAATATCTTTATTATTAATTTGAGGTACACTTGATCCGCTATTGATTTTACCCAAATCAATAGCGAGAAACCAGCAGTAACAATACATCAGGTTTATTGGTGAGATTGGTGTAAATGCCATCGTATTCAAATCAATTAATATTTCATCTCGCAGTACAAGTTTCTTTTTGTTAGTTGCTATTGCACCGCCTCGTTTTGGAAAAATGACACTGTTAACTGGAACCAAATGTGAAATATTATATTCATTAAGATAGCGTGAGGATGTGCTGATTTCATATTCGTTTCCTGGAAGATTCATATCCCCTACTTTTACATACAAACGACTTCCAGATATAAGTTCTTTTTCAGCAGGGTACGTTGTTCCACTCATTAGAGTAACAACACTACCAAATCTACTCCACGCCCATCCCTCTGGCACTTCAAATGGTATCTCCTCCTCGATACATTTTACGCTGCCATCGGTAAACTTCTCATAATGCAAATTATCCTCACCAACGAAGATAACTGAATCATTCTTAATATCTTTCTTTTTTAGCTTTCCTTCCTTAACCATCTGCTGCTTTTGCTCACGGATTCTTTCAAGCAAAACTGATGCCGGTTCATCGTTCGGATCCTGTGGCACAAGTTTTCCGCGAATAGCAAGATCCAGAATTTTTTGCCTTAATGCCTTGGTGTCCATTATTCTTCCACCTCTCCTATTAAATGTTCCAGTTCCGCAACTGCTTTTGCGATACTATTCGATTTTTCTTTAATCATATCCAGCAAATCTGCTAATGTATAATCATCAACGTCTGATTTTGCTTTCATCCACGTAATATCCAAGCTTGTCTTATCACGAGCCAAAATGTCTTCAATCGTAAACTTGCGCCATCTTCCGTTTGGATTTTCTTCGCTATACGTTTCTTTACGCTTGCTCAAATCACCATCTGCATAACATTCCACAAAATCATCAAAATGCTCTGCCTTTAATGGATTCGTCTTACCGAAGGAAGGCATATCATTTCTCAAATCATAAATCCAAACTTCTTTTGTATTATGCTTGTCCGATTTTCCACGAGTAAAGAATAACACATTGGTTTTAACTCCCTGAGCATAGAAGATGCCTGTCGGCAAACGAAGAATCGTATGTAAATTACATTTATCCATTAAGTCAAGGCGAATTCGTTCTCCATCACCATCTGCAAAGAGAACATTATCCGGAAGAACCACTGCCGCACGTGCTTTACCATTTGTTTTTAAGCTACGGTAAATATGCTGAAGGAAATTCAGCTGTTTGTTACTTGTAGGAAATGTGAAGTCATCACGTGTTGCACGTTCACCACCTTTTTTTGTTCCAAACGGTGGATTCGTTAGTACAACATCATAATCTTTCATGTTCATACCCGCACTGGATAACGTATCTCCAAGGAGAATTTTTCCTTCGATATCATGCAACATTGCATTCATCAATGCCAATCGATGGGTATCATGCACTAATTCACAACCGGTAAAAGCTTCTTCTCTTTCAAATTTAGCTGTATCTGCATCCAAATCAAAGAAATCATCCGTCTTTGAACGAACATACTGGCTTGCCGAAATCATAAACCCAAATGTACCGCAAGCCGGATCATTACACCTCTCTCCCGGCTGAGGTTTTATAAGTTTTGTCATAACATCAATCAATACACGCGGTGTAAAATATTGACCTGCACCAGATTTTTTCTCATTCGCATTCTTCTCCAAGAGTCCTTCATAAAGATTTCCAAGCCCTTCCTCTCTGGCAGAGAACCAGTCTAATCCGTCGATAGTCGTAATAATTTTTTCAAGATTCTTCGGCTCATCAATATTTGTTGCCGCCCCCTGATAAATTTCACTTACACGCCCGGTACATTCTTCCCCCAAATGAGCGAGTAATTCTTTATAGAATTTTTTTAATTCTATACCGCTTTTAGATGTAAGCTTGTCCCACCGATAAGCTTCCGGAATCTGTACCTCGGCCCCTGTTTCCTTTGCCATTTTCAGAAATAAAATATATGTCAATTCGGTTACATACTGATGATATGTAATCCCATCATCTCTGAGTACATTACAGAGATTCCAAAGCTTTGAAACTATTTCTTGTGTTGTCATTATGCAACTCTACCTCCGTCATCGTAAAGATATTCATTTAATTCTAGTATGATACTTTCCAATTTGTTTTGGAAAACTTTGTTTATTTTTGCAAATCCACCATTGCTCTTAAATCGACTGTCTTCATCAAACACCTGAACATTGAGCACAGATTCCTCCATCAGATATTTCTCCATACGACCAATCCAGCTCATCTCCTGTTTTGAAAAATCATGTGCCTTTTTCAATTTGTCTACTGCTCTGCGAATTCTTGCCTCATGACTAATCAATGCAGAACCAATAGCATATCTACGAATAAGACTGATAATATCAGCAGCGATTTCTTCATTGGTCAACTCTGATATTGCGGTATTCAACTGTTGTGTCGTAAATCCTTCTCTATCGAGAGTTAGGCGCAGCGACTTTAATGTTTCTCTTGTCAAATCTTTTGGCCTTGTGCAAACAATATTTAGTGCCGCAATTTCATTCATATGTGTATTTACATATTTCGAAAATGCGTCCAGATAATCTTCCGGCTTATCAGCGCTTCCATATCCTCTCGTGTGTCCGGTTAACACATCTTCTTCCTCAGAAATAACAATTGCTCTATCTCCATTTGCCTTTGTCTCTTGGATATATTCAAACATTTTCCGATATGCAAGCAAACGATTTTTAGCCTCGGCAGGTTTTTGCTTTTCGATCTCAACAATAAATTGTGTTGGATCCATACCTCCTGTCATGCTAATGAACTGTTCCATCGTTCGCTCATCCATCTGTCGTTTTTTACGTTGTAATTTTGCAATAATCTGATTAACTTGAGCTTGCACCACTTCTTCTGTGTCAACTGCTTCCAAACCGTCCAAAAGCTGTGTAAAGCTTGTTGTCGGATTCACTACAACCGGCTTCATAGTGTTTACTGGTTCCAAAGAATCATAAACTCCCACCGGATCATAAATCTCAAAGTGTGTTTTATGAATCTTCGGACATAGTCTGGTTGCTCGCCCCAGCATCTGCTCGAAAAGAATACGAGATTTTACTCTTCGCATAAACACTAACGTAGTAATTTCCGGTACATCGATACCTGTTGTAAGCAAATCAACTGTAACTGCAATACTTGGAAAACGCTCATTTTTAAAGAGTTTAATTGCTTCTGCTACTTTTTTCGGATTTCCTCCTCCAACGCTCCCCGTTATTTTTTTGATTGCATCGTTATCAACACCTGTCTCCGAATAAATCTCTTTCAGAATTGAAACAATCATGTCTGCATGCGAATCATCTACTGCATATATAAGTGACTTCCCCTGCTCTTCTGGATTTTCAGGATCTATATCTCTTGCAATCTCAGCCAATACAGTTCTATTAAAGTTCTCCGTAATGACCTGCCTATTGAAATTTTCGATATCAAAATCAAGCTCATCCTCTAACAATTCACTATTTGTAATTTCTTGGGTGACGGGATCGTAGAGTGTTACTGTATCACCAGATTTATAATGAATGCCTCCTGTGCTAAGTTTTGTTTCCAAATGATGTGGCGCATCATGGTCTACAAGGTATCCTTCTATTACGGCTTCGCGGTACGTATATTGAAATACCGGTTTTCCAAATATCTCTGTAGTTTGTAATGCTGGAGTTGCAGTCAGTGCAATTTTTACTGCATCAAAATATTCAACGACACTTCGATATTTACTTTGATATTCTCTCTGATCTCGATACAGCACTTCTGTATCACCCATTTCTTTGTCAAGGATGTAGCCACGGTGCGCCTCGTCTATAATGATCAAATCAAAGTCTGTTACAGCCGGCATAACGTCTCCTTCGTTATAAAGAATGCGTTTTACCATACTTTGAACAGTCGCAACTTGGATACGAGTTTCCTTATCAACCGTCTTCTCATCTAATCCCTTAATGTTATAAATTTCGTCTAAGGTCATCAATTCCTCAAGTTTTACCTCTTTAAATACATCCGAAGCCTGTTCTCCTAAGGAAGTTCTATCCACAAGGAACAAGATCCGTTTAAAACGATTCGTTTTTAGGAAACGATAAATCATACCCAGCACTGTACGTGTTTTTCCCGTTCCGGTTGCCATAGCTAGCAGAATTTCTCTTTGCCCCGCAATTACCGCTTGCTCCGCTGCCTTAATTGCTTTTACCTGATATTCTCGCAGATTCAAACCATCCTTATCCGTCAACAAGTCATATGACATAGACTGTAATGCAGTATTTCCGCCCTGAATATCCTTTTCCAATTGCTCCATGATACCATCCGGACTAATCCATCCATGTAAAGCCTTCGGCGCATTAGAAGGCTCTCTCAAATCCAAAAACCAAATGCCGGATTTTGTTTTAAACTGTTCAAGGTATGGGCGCCCGTTTGTTGCAAAGGTAAATGGAACTTTATATTCTCCCCAAGTCCCTAATTGATACGCCGCATCTCCTTCACGGATATTTCTCGGATAATCTTTTCCCTGATAGTCAATTACAGACGGAATATCTTTATGCTCTGCTTTTGCTTCAATAATACCAACAAATTTTGTTCCTACGAACAACGCATAATCCGCATATCCTTTCTTGCTTACCGTAGAATCTGTTGGCCATTCAGCAATCGCCATATTACGTCCTTTCGTTGGTCTAGTACCTTTTGAATATCGAATTTCCTGTGTATTCGCTTCCCAACCAACCTGACGTAACTGCTCGTCAATCATATACCGAGTTTCAGCTTCTGATTTCTGGCGCTGACTCGCCATTTTGCCCGCTTGTTTCTGCCGTTCCTTCTTATCTACCTTTTCAGCCTGCTCTGCGCAAGCAATGGCCGCTTTGGTAAGCGCCTCTTCCTGTTCTTCTTCCTTCGCTTTATCCAAAACAACAATTTTCTTGTTCTTCTCTTCATCTTTTACAGGCATAACAAAATCCTGATGCTGATAATTCCAATCACCATAGGTCTGCATAAACCATTCCGATAAACTATGTGCCATCTGTAAAAAGATTGGGCAATCTGACTCTTTTGCATAATTCTCATGAACCGCCTTATTTCTCACTTTACGAAGCGCATGTAAAATATCAATCAAATCTTTTGTCAGAAGACCCTCCGAGGATAAAACATTGATTCGATTCACTGCTGAATTGTCATAAGGCAGAGGAATCTTATCATATGTAAACATAAGATTAACGATTGTTTCTCCAATCATACCTAATTTCATCAAACATGAATTCGGATCGGTATAACAATACTGTTCTGCCAAACCACCAAAATTGGCAAGAATCGGAAAATCCGATTCCAAAAATTTAAAATTGGAAGCCATTCATCGCATCCTCCTTCCATTTCTCTTATGTTCTGATAATAAAAAATTATCGGAACATCTATTGTAAAAAAAATTAAAATCCCATCCGTAAACGGATATCATTCAGCCATTCGCCTTTATATTTAAAAAACCTTGGTCCTGCAATAGAATATTTCTTTCCTGATATCAATTTTGCAGCAGCTGTTAACGACATCTCTTGTCCCTGATATTCTACTTTTCTATCACTAACAACCGTACATTTTATGTTCGGATCATCATAGTATTCTATTTGCTCCCCCACTCCAATCTGGCATTTTTCAAAAGAAAAATTCTCTGCTTTTTCATGGCTTTCGGTATCTATTTCCTGTGCTATTTTTTCCTCTTCAGCCTCTGTTGCATTCGGCATAATCAAACTCAATTTTTCTTTACAATCATGAATTTCCGCCATCGCTTCTAATATTGCATATGCCTCTTCCGGTTTCATAGCATAAAATTCCCGAACCCGCTTCTGCCCATTAAAATCATCTATTGAGCGCAAGTCTGGATTTAACTTATCGATAATCGAATGCAATTTCAGATCCGATAGTCTGGAATTCACTTCATATGTTGCATATACCCTAAATGCAAACGGAATGCATTCACTTCGATTTAATTGTTTCAACCGTTTCTCTATATCGTCTGCATATCCTATTTTCACATAATCCGGAAAAGAAGGGTTTGTCAAAATGTATATTACACCTTTTTTATCACTCATATCTTACTCGCTCCTTAAAACCAACTATTCCTGCAACATTGCAAGATACCCATCCAATCGTTCCTTCAAATATCCTGCAAACAACTTCTCCATCGCCCCTAGATTATGCTTCCCATGATATTCATCAAAGGCATTATAATACGCAATCCGATCCGTAAATTTAATATCAATCAGCGGATACCCTGCTTTCATCAATTCCAAATTCACGAGCAAACGTCCCGTGCGGCCGTTTCCGTCGATGAAAGGATGTATACCCTCAAATTCAATGTGGAATCTCGCCAGTTTCGGAATAATATGCTCCGTACTCTTATGATATTGTTCCAATAATTTTTCCATCTGTGGTTGTATCATATAAGGCTGCACCGGCTCATGCTTCGCCCCCATGATTCTCACCGGAACTCTACGGTATACACCTCTATCTTCCTTTTTATCCGCCAGCACCAAATAGTGGATTTGTTTAATAATGCTCTCGGAAATCGGAACATTATCCTTTACCAAATCTCTCACAAAGTCAAATGCTTCTTTGTGTCCAACCGCTTCCATATGATCTTTTAAAGGTTTCTTATCAATCGTCAGTCCCCGTAAAACCATATCCGTTTCTCTCAAAGTCAGGGTATTTCCTTCAATCGCATTGGAGTTATATGTATACTCAACAACAAATTCCTCTGTAAGCCGTTCTATTTCCCCTTGTGTCAGCGGCCTTTTGGAATCTAATTCTCTTTTCTTATTATCTATAATCGTCAATAGACTTTCTGCCGTCTTGTAACGTCCGTCCTCCGGTTTCTTTGCAGTTTCCGGAATTTTCCAGCTGCGTCCGTCTCGAATTACGCCCGGAATTTTCCCTTCGGAACATAACATACGAACTCGCCGGTCGGATAAATTCCATTTTTCCGCCGCTTCTTTTACACTAATATACATAATTTGACACCTCTTCAAATATCAATTCCCTTCTCTTTGAGTCATATTATATCTTATGAACGGAATAATGGCAACGCTATCGGAATAATATTCTACACTTATCGGAATATTATTTAAAAACAAAGTAAAGGGGCAATCGGGAAATAGATAGTTCCGGAAACAGGGGCACATAACTCATGCGAGTTATGTGCCCCTGTAAATTTTAAAAAGAGAAAAGAGACGGCTAACGATAACCATCTCCCCTCCGTTACATGTTATAATGTAACTACCATGAGATTATATTATAACGAATTTTTCGACTTAGGGCAACAGAAAATTCAGTTCAGCCTGTATCAGTTAGGTTTACCGTCGGGCGATCCCGTCCATACCCTAAAAAAAGTCCTGGAGGAATTAAATTACGAGAGCCTGCTGGCTCAGTATTCGACAAAAGGGAGAAGAGGCTATAACCCTATCATGATATTTGCCGTACTTATCTATGCCAACATGCGCGGTGTGCGGGCAGTTGACCGGATTGTTGAGTTATGCCAGAGAGATCTGGCTTTCATCTGGCTGACAAAGGGAGGGAAACCAGGGCGTGATGTTTTTTATGACTTCATCAAGGACAGGCTGACCGGACAGGTCCTGGAGGATCTGCACTATCAGTTTATCCGCCGCTTACAGAAGGAAGGCCTGATCACACTCGAAGCACTGTTCATCGACGGCACGAAGATCAAAGCGAATGCAAACCGCTATACATTTGTCTGGCGCGGAAGCATCAACTACCATCTGGCCAGGCTTCTGGATACCATCGATGCGCTTTATAATCGGTTCAACCGCTTTCTTTCAGACAGCGGTTACGGGAAGAAGTATAAGATACCAGAAGCCCATATGTTTGTGGTCGAAGGAATGGAGCGAGTCAGAAAAGTAATAGAAGAGAACCGGAAGCGGAAGTTGACAAAACACAGCAAACTGCCAAACAACACAGTGATTGAAATTGACCGGTGTTCGCCGCTGGAGCTGCTGCAGATGCAGACAGCCCTGACAGAGGCTGCCCGGGCAGAAGGAATTACCTTCCAGAGCGGGAAAGGAAAGCATAAATCCGAAATCCAACAGCTGCATGAGGAATTGGAAGCCTGCGGGGAACGGCTCCTAACATATAAAAACAACTACGAGACCATGGGCAGTGACCGGAACAGCTATTCAAAGACGGATGTGGAAGCCACCTTCATGCGCATGAAGGATGACCACATGATGAACGGACAGCTCAAGCCAGCATATAACGTACAGATCGCAGTGGAGAATTATTTCATCATACACACTTACATAAGCAGTGACCGGACCGATTACAATACCTTGGTACCGGTACTGGAAAAACATAAGGCGGCCTTTTGTAAATACCCGGAGGAAGCCACGGCAGACAGTGGCTACTGCAGTGAAAGGAACCTGCTGTATCTCCGGAGGCATGGGATCAGGAGCTATATAAAACTGCAGACACATGAAAAAAGGAAGACGCGTGCCTACAAAGAGGATATCGGGAAGTATTACAACATGATGTATATGGTGGAGGACGACACGCATTACTACCGGTGCCACGACGGAAGACGTCTGGACCATATCCGGACGGAGCAGAGCCGGCAGGAAGGTTATATACGGCAGACGGAAATCTATGGATGTGAGGACTGCGGAGGCTGTGAACACAAAGCCCGGTGCCTGTACAGATATGATGGAAAACGGGATAAAGACAAAAACAAGGTCATGAAGATAAATGAAACGTGGGTGGAGCTGCAGGCAGATTCACACGCGAACATACAGAGTGAAAAGGGAATCCTGAACCGACAGATCCGTTCGATACAGACAGAAGGACATTTCGGAGACATCAAGGAGAACGACGGGTTCCGGAGGTTCAATTACCGCTCGGAAGAAAAGGTCTGCAGGGAGTTCATGCTGTATGCATTCGGCCGGAACATAAATAAATATCACCGGTTCCTTGAGGGGGAGATCGAGAAATACGAGGGGAAAGCGGAGCAGGGCTTGGCGTAGCAGAAGAATGCTTCAGAAACCACAGGACCTTTCTTTTGTGCGCTTTAAAACAGGATATGAAGAACGAACAAAAATACAGAACAGCACCCCGGTGAAAAAAACAGATGCCTGAAGGCATGATTTTCACCGGGGTGCTGCTATTTTGTATCCGAGGGGCTAAAATCCGTCATTTCCCGATAGCCCCCTCATTATTTTTATAATTCTTCTACTTTCCCTATATATCCCCTCTTGGCATTCATATAAACGAACTAACAAGAATTTCTTGTAAGCTACTTCTGTTTGTAAAACTGTGCCATCGTCTCCTTGAGGTCATCACTAAATTCCTCAAGGTCATTTAACGTAATTGCCCCTTCGTTTAACAATGACAGCATATTATAAAATTGATCGGATCTACTCATTTCACACTGTACACCGCAAGCTTTCTTATCCTGACGGATTCGTTTCTCCAATGCCAAAATTTATCCGATGCATTTCCTTCCGCACTTAAAGGTTCTATGTATTCTTTATTCAATTTATCCATATAGGCTTCCTGCCACTCCAGAAGCTTTTTACGGAATAACTTCCAATCCTTTTCTGAAAATCTATTCACCATTCAAAATACCTCATACTTTTTATTTTCGCCCACAACATTTCTTGTATTTCTTACCGGAACCACATGGACACGGATCATTGGGATAAATCTTTTTTTCAACTCTTACCGGTTTATCTTTTCTGCCCTTCGGATAGATTAATGTAGTCGCAACATCTGCATTTTCATCCAAATCAACCGAAAATCCCATTTCATTTAATTGAGGCATCGCATCTCTTAGCATTTCCGCTACATGAGAACTTCCCGGCACAATGGTAGGCATACCACCGGAAAATTCTTTTCTCACCAATTCATTTGGCTTATGCCCTCTATTTTCCTTCATTCGTGTATTGTTATGGGCTTCCATCAGCAATCCTATGAAATCATCCATTTGTTTCTCGCTCTGAAATACGGTACCTGTTTCTGACATTTTCGAGATTACGTCCCCTGGAGATTCCCCCTCATAACTATTTGCCCATACCTGAAAACACCAGGTAACAGCATGTTCATATGACATATTCAATTTTTTTCTAAAAAAGGCTTCCAACTTTTTATAGGCTAATGAACTAGTCTCATACCCATTCATACAGATTTCTTCTATATGCTGCACGGAAGGAATGTAGAATTCTTTATCTCCTTGTTCTCTTAATAAACGCTCAAGCTCTCCTTCCTCTTCAAATATTGGCAAATGGATCAATATCCCTCTAGGTGAATAAATCGGATCGTCCTTTGGCCAATTTGTCAGCCCTAACTTATCCAGAGGAAAAATACAGGACTCTACAATATCTATCGGCATCTCCCACAACATATCAATCATGTCCTCTATCGTATCCTTCACCTGCAATTTATACAGTTCATATATAACCTCTACCGGAGCAACTCCATAATATTCCATGAAGAAATGCACGCATTTCATCATCCAACCTTTTTTATACTGTTCTGCTCGAAACTTCTCATCATCAATCTCTCGAAAGATTTCTTTAATTTCTTCAAAAACACAAAATCTATCGGTATCTTCCTCAAAAGAACCTAACCAGTACCTACATAGTTGCATACTGTCCACTACTTCATTTATGGAAATGTCTTGTGGTGCTTCGCAGGCTTTTCGAAACAGGTTCATTTGCTCCTTTGTCAAACAGACTAACCTGCTTCTAAGCATCTACTCTGTACAAAAGCATTCAATAATCCGTTCAATTAATGCAGCTTTCCGAAGTCCGGAGCATTTTCTCAGTTCAAAACTTCTTGCCTGGTCTAATAATTGTTCTTTCGTATATTCTTCTAAGTGCTCTCTCAACAACATATCATTTTCACCTGCTTTCTGTATTCTATTTTACCCGATTTCCATTCATAACACAATAAAATAACCCAAAGAAAAAGGTCGCATTCCTGCGGCCTTTCCTTACTCTATCCTCTATTTTTATTTCACCACATACAAAACCTTCACACAAACTCCTCTTTTGTTACATCTATATGTTTTGATGGAACGTGTCTGCCGCTTCCGTATCCCTTCTTCGCTTTGGATGTTTGTGTTGGACTCTTCCCGCAGGTCTTCCCACCTCTCATTGATCTTCATGACCTTATTCCGGTCTGGGTTTTTTTCAGCATTGTATCTATAAAGACAATCCGGTTTATGCGCACATCCGCTGCAGTCCGCACAGCCATATACTTCGACGGTCTGCGTGTAGCCTTCCTGTTCTTTGCTTTCCGTCCGAATATGCCGCAGTTCCCTCCCGTCATGGCAGATGTAATAGTGCTCATCTTCAAAAACTGTGTAGGTCATGTTGTAATACTTTCCGATGTCTTCTTTATACGCACGGGTCTTCCACTTTTCATGGTCCTGGAGTTTGATATAGCTTTTGATCCCCTTCTCTTTTAGATACAGCAGGTTCTTCTCACTGCAGTAGCCACTGTCAGCAGTCACTGCTCCCAGTGAATCCCCAAAGGCGCTCTGATGTTTTTCCAGGACAGGGACCAGTGTATTGTAGTCCGGTCATTGCTCACATAACTATGGACGATAAAATAATTCTCTACTGCGATCTGGACATTGTATGCCGGTTTTAGCTGCCCGTTCAGCATATGGTCCTCTTTCATCCGCATGAACGTTGCTTCCAGGTCCGTTTTAGAATAGCTGTTCCGGTCTGTCCCCATGTTCTCAAAGCAATCCTTGTATTTCATAAGGCGTTTGCCGCATGCTTCCAGTTCTTCGTATAGCTTCTGGATCTCCGGCTTATGCTTCCCTTTTCCATAAACGAATGCAACACCTTCTCCTTCTGCGGCCCGCTTCAGGTTCTTCTGCAATTTCAGGACCTCAAGCGGGGAACAGTTATCAATCTCAAGAATGGTATTGTTCGGAAGTTTTTTATGCTTTGTCAGTTTCCGGCGCCTGTTTTCCTCGATCACTTTCCTGACCTTTTCCACTCCCTCGACCACAAACATCCGGGCGTCTCCGATGCCGTATTTCGCCCCATATCCATTCTCAAGCAGGAAGGCATTGTACCTGGCATAAAGAGCATCTATCGTGTCCAGCAGGCCGGCAAGATGATAGTTGATGCTTCCCCGCCAGACGAACGTATATCGGTTAGCATTTGCTTCGATCTTTGTCCGATCAATATAAAGTTCTTTCAACGTGATAAGGCCTTTCTTTTCCAAGCGGCGCATAAACTGGTAATTCAATTCATCCAGGACTTCGCCCGTCAGTTTTTTCCTTTAAAGTCATAAAAAACATCTCTCTGAGGCTTCTGTGCTTTGACCAGCCGATAAAGGCAAGATCCCTCTGGCACAGTTCTACGATTCGGTCAACCGCCCTGACCCCACGCATGTTTGCATAAGTAACAACAGAATACAGCATAATTGGATTAAACCCGGTTCTTCCCTTATCTGAATAACGGGCCAGAAGGCCCGAAAAATCTAATTCCTCCATTACTTTTTTCAGGGTATAGACTGGATCATCATCGGGTAAACTCAATTCGAAGAAACTGAAGTTAATTTTCTGTTGCCCAATCTCAAAAAATTCGTTATAATAATCTTGTTTGTGCATAGTTCCATTATAACATGGAACGGGAGGAAAGATGGATGTCGTTAGCCATCTTTTTTTCTTTTAAGGCAAAAGGTTTCAGGGGAAGGTATTACTCAGCTGAGTCATACCTTCCCCTGTTTAGGACTGCTTATTTCCCGACAGCCCCATCCCTCTATAAAAACTCTATACAATTCTCTGAGACGCAATCTGTGATCAGCGCTATGCTCCGGCTGTTATGCGAAGTATTTTGCAACAAATTCCTTTGTCACTTCAGCCGCTTTCTTAATGTTCTCCTCATGATTCATTGCGTAGTACTCCGGACGGAATTCTTCGATTGTACATACGCCGTCAAATCCGATTTCATTTAAAGCTGCTGCAATTCCTGCGTGATCCACAACACCTTCACCCGGCCACAGACGTTTGTCATCGCCGCAGGATCCGATCGGCAGGTCTTCACAGTCATTTAAGTGGTATACGAAGATCTTCTTCGGGTCAGCTTTTTTCAGCGCTTCCAGGCTGGATCCCATCTCATGGAAATGGAAGGTATCCAGTGTAACACCTACGTTAGGAAGTCCCACTTCCTCAACCACATCGTATGCTGTCTGGAACTGATTCACAGAACATGTCGGCACGCCGCAGAACTCCAGAGATACGCGGATGTCCGGACCCATTTTTTCAGCTATGTAACGCAGTCTTGCTGCTGCTTCTTTCTTGATATCGCTTACGCTTTTGTCAAGTCCCACGTTGAAAGACGGAACGGCGATCAGCATCTTCATCCCGATTGCTTCACACACTTCCTTGATCCAGTCAAGGTGCCAGTCCATGGCCAGAGTCTGGAATGGATCCAGCTGATTAAAGAATTCCAGTGTATTGTAAGCCCATGGTTTGATGTTATGGTTTTTAAACCATTCTCCCAGTTCTTCCAGTGTGTGGCCTTCCTGAATGTATTTTGCGATGCAGTCATAGCGGATTTCAAAATAGTCAAATCCGTATTTCTCACACATCTCCAGGTCTGCCATCAGAGACTGTCCTTCACATTTCAGTGCAGTTGCTTCATTAAATCCAATTTTCATCTTTACATATCCTTTCTAAGAAAAATAGTGCATGTGTTCGGGCACATCTATTTGTTGAGAACATTATAGCATAATGTGTTCGGGCACACAATAGTAAATTGCCTCTAAATTTTAATTATTTTTTTGTGCATTTTTACAGTATATTCCTCTGAGCATTCTTAAATATTATACTTTGTCTTGATCACGATGTCCGTGTAATGGTATTCCTGCTTTGGAGGCTCGCCGTTGAAGAGCAGCCGGTAGAGAATCATGACCGGCTCATACCCCTGCCCTTCCGCTTCCTGTCCGATCAGCAGGTTGATGAAGCCCTTATTCAGCAGTTCATAATTTTTTCCCATCAGATCGCTGGCAACCATGACAATATCCTGCTCTCTGTGCGCTTTCTTCAGACACTGGCAGACGCCCACCTCGCCATAGCACGTCATGTAAACCCCGCCCAGATCAGGATGCCTCCGCAGAATCCCCTCCATCAGCTCTTCCGCCCTCTCATCATTTTCTTCACAGTAAACGGTGTCCAGCAGCTGAATCTTCGGAAACTGTTTTCTCATCACATCACGAAAGCCGCGAACACGGTTGCTGAGTGATGTATTGGACGCAAATCCTGAGATCACTGCAATCTCGCCTCCGTTTTCCCGGAAAAACTCTCCCATCAGGGCTGCCGCCGTTTTCCCGCACATGACTGCATTCTGACCGACAAAGCAAATCCTGTCCGTTCCCTCGATATCCGAATTAAACGTCAC
Source organism: Ruminococcus gauvreauii (assembly GCF_025151995.1). Lineage (NCBI taxonomy): Bacteria > Bacillati > Bacillota > Clostridia > Eubacteriales > Oscillospiraceae > Ruminococcus > Ruminococcus gauvreauii. Next base: position 2,348,838 of record NZ_CP102290.1, on the reverse strand, counting down.
GATCGGTATCTTATATTCCCTGGAAAACAGATTAATCTTCTCCCTGATCCTCTCATCTTCCACAGGCATCATCGCGATGGCATTAACCTCCTGCCTGAGCATATCATCCATCGCCTTCAGCGTCTTTTCGGCGCTGATTCCCGTTATCTTCTGCTGTATCACACTTCCGCCGAAGTTTTCCACCTCAAGCGTCGCGGCTTCAACACCCTTCAGTGCCGCCTTTATAAACGGAGTATCCGCTGCCTGCGATATCACTCCGATTTTTATATTATTCTTGCTCATGCCGAGCGCACGTCCCAGAAGATTCGGCCTGTATCCCAGCTCATCCGCAATCTGCCGCACCTTTTCCTCCACCTCTGGCCGCACTTTTCCTCTGTTGTTCAGTACCCGGTCCACTGTTCCTCTGGATACTCCCGCCTTTTCCGCAATCTGCCTGATCGTAATTCTCATCGCTATCGTTCCTTTACCTTTCCTATGAAGGTATTATAGTTTTCTTTGGAGAAAAATGCAACCGGTTCATATTTAACTCAGCCTATGTCTCCTGTATGCCGGATCGCCGCCAGGATTTCGCTGTAACGTCCCGTGATCTTTTCATAATTCTCCCGTAAATGCGGGTACAGACATTTACTGCAGTCCTTATACCCGTTGGGAAGATACGAAAACTTCCCTCCGCAGCGATCCCCCAGCACATAAAGCGGACAATAGCAGAACAGGCAGTTGAAATTATCCCTGTCCGCCCTTTTGTGGCAGGGAAAATACTCGCATTTTTCATGTGAATAATAAGAATATTCTTTTGCCATCTTTCTTTCCTCCTTCTGGCATTAAAAAAGCGCATCCCCCGAAGAGAACACGCATCCAAAAGGATACCGCAAAACAGCCATCCCATGGAAGCGTGCTTCCGGTTCCGGCAGAAGCACCATTTTCTTCCCGCGTGTCTGACTTATCCTGATAAAAGGCTTCACAGTGACCGACTCGCCGGGATTTTCACCCAATTCCGCGTTCCATTTAGATGGATAGAAGAAAATATTTTTTCAATTGTCTTTAGGTTTTTTATTATAGCACAGGGGTGGTTCAGGTGTACATATAAAATTATCCATGATTCCATCTAATTTATCAGTATATTATAAGGAACCTCCTGGTCCCCCAGTGCAAATAACAGCCTGTAAGTTCCCGTTCCCACACCCTGCGGTACCGTAACCGTCAGTTCCTGTGTACGCTCTCCCGTCTGAATCCTATTCCCACTCACGGCCCAGATCCCGGCATCCTCATAAGCTTCTCCAGTCTTCTTCTGCACACGGACATCGATGACGGCCGAATCTGTTCCGGTGTCCGCCGCCGCATATTCCGCGGTAAATGAAAGCGTCTGGCCCGCCTGCGCCACCCGCTCTTTGTCTTTCATGCTGACAAAAAGTGCGTAAACAGGATTGTCTGTCACCTGGAAGCCGGCAGATGATGTCCTGACAGCGCCGGTTGTCTTTCCTGCATTCCAACCGCAGGGAAACAGTTCTGCCTGAATGCTGTATTCACCGGTTTCCAGACCGGCAGAGTGTTCTGTGTTCATTGACACTGTATGCGTGCCGCTGCCCTCAAGGGGAACATAGACCTTGCCTCCGCTCGGATAATATGTCTTTTCCCCGCAGATAAACGCCGCACCGACCGGAAATGCACTGCCGTTTTTGGGCGAGAGCACTGCCACAGCGCCGTCTGCAAAACGCGTATCTGAATCAGGTGAGACCGTCAGTGTAACCGCATGTTCTCCTCTGGAGAACCCGCCGATTCCAGACAGGGCAAGTCTCGCGTCGCTGTTGTTCACGGTAAAATCAGCCCCATTGGAATCTGCCCCGGTGTTGCTGCGAAGCCGCAGACTGTAATCACCGTTCGCCAATGATTCTACGGCGCCAAAATCCATGATTACCGTCAGCTGCGTTTCTCTCGTGATATTGCCTTCCGGATGACTGCTGTTCCACATTCCTGTAAAATCGATCAGCGCGATTTTTGTCTCTGTCCCTGTCGTGATATAACTATAAAAACCGTTAAGTCCAAGCAGCGTCAGCTTCGTTCCGGCAGGGAACACCGTTTTTCCCGGACTCTTTCGAAGCTCCAGCCAGAGGCCTCCGGCTGTCGTTGCGCTTCCCAGCGTAAACACTGCAGTGGCAGCACTCTTTTGAGAAATGCTCACCTCCCCCTGTGAAGTTCCTCCGTTGTATTGTCTGCCCCTCATCGTACATACTTCAGAAACCACCGATTCCTGCCAGTGGATATTAAGAGTAATCCTGGCACTGCCGGTTTCGTCCTCAAATATAAGTGTCACCTGATCAATATCAGTCTTTGCCTGGAAATCCGATACGTTGTTAAGCGTAAATTCCACAGGCGCCTGATACCGGCTGTCCGTATTCCCGATCAGGCTTGCAGAGCTGTAGCCTCCCAGATCAAACGGCTCCGTCATCAGTCCTGATGTTTTCCAGCCCTGAGACTTTACGGGCTGCATAGTCACGGAAAACTGATGGCCGGTAAGTGTACCCCCGGCAGATATAAGCCCGGTTCCGGCTTGTTCTACGCCGGTTAACCTCAGGCTGCGGCTCTCCCCTGAGGGAATGACCAGCCTGCCGGTATAACTTCCGGCCTGCGTTGCATAGAGATCTACAGTCTGGTCCGCGAGTCTGCTGGCCTTCGTAACGATCTCCACATTCAGTGCAATCTTCGCTCCCTTCTCATTTTGCAGAATGACAACGACGGTACCCAGGCTTCTGCTGACGATGATCCCGTCATTTTTATAGGTCAGATAAAACTCTATAACGGGTGTGCTGCCGCTCGTATCAGCCGACAAGGTCTGACCAATGACAGTATTTGCACCCTCCGCGCTGGCAGATGCAGCAGAAATCACCTTGCCGCCTGTCCCCATGGACAATCCAAATGTGGTCTGAGGACTATCTGATATTTTCTGTTGTTCTCCTGCCAGATCAATCTTTTCCCCCCCGGATGGTCCGTTTGTCTCGGAAGTCTTCCACGAGCCTTTCAGATTATCTTTCGCAGCATCCGCGAGGGATAATCCCGTGTCTATAGGAAGGGTGATGCTCTGGATGGTGTAAGCGCCGCTTCCCTCAGCAGGCGGCAGCTCTATGGATCCCACAGCCACGGAATAGCCATCGTCTCCAAATCCGCTTTCGTCCTTCTTAAGCGTCTGGGCGGTCAGCACCGCATAACGGTCGGCGGTGGCCTCATTCCCCTTAATCTGCCAGTATCGGTACTCCTCGTTGACATTGTGGTAGGCCAGTTCCTCATTCCCTCCCGGTGCACAAAAGCCCCCGTCTGATGAGTTTATCGTATCTGTCTTTACGCGGGCATAGGCATACGCGTCTGCCCGGTCCTCTGCTATCATATACGCATAACCCGATACTGCCCCATAATCTGCTTTTTTCGTATTCGGATTTGTGCAGGAGACCCGGAACACGATTCCGGAACCAAAAAGCACGGTATTCGGAACAGTACTAAGCCCCGCCAGGGTTACTTCCTTTCCCTCGTGGTCGACACTCTTCAGGTTCGCCGTCTCTATGGCTGCCGAATCCAGTATCACCGTGCTCCCCCCCTGAAGTACCAGACCGTTTCCAAGGCTTCCCAGTGTCTCAAGAGGTCCATGATCCCCGATACGATTCAGTGAGTAGAGTGCCGTCTGATTAGAGTTTGCCACATCTGACTCACCCGTCAGCTGTATGTGGGCGTTTTTTAACAGTACACGGTCTGCCCGCTGAATAGCGGTCAGAGTACGGGTAGCTCCCCCGATGATTCCGTTTTCATCCTTAACAGGTTTTCCATAATCTTTCAGCGTGACCAGACGGGTAGATCCCGCATCGCAGGAAGCCCCGCTTCCAAACACACCGCCGGAAATCATCATGCTGATCCCGGTTCCGCCTTCTGTGTCATACCCTGTCCCGTCAATATAGACATGAGAAGTCCCGGTTACCGTGATGGCAGAATAATCCACCGTGCTTCCGCCTCCGTAGTCGCCGCCCGCATAGACCGAACCGTCCACTGTAAGCTCAGAAAATGTAAGTTTCGGCTGCTCCCCCTGATGTGCCATGTAATACGCACATTCGCCCAGAGCCCCTCTGCCGATATGCAGATGCGTGGAACCATGAATGACTCCCTGGTAACCGCCGCCAAAGACGTTGCCGCTCACCCAGCCCCCTGTCAGGTTGACAAACACCAGATCATCCTGCCTGTCTTCTTCCGGTCCGTCATTGCTCAGCTCACTGCCGCCGTAGACATTGCCTCTCACCCAGCCTCCCGTCATATTCACCGTGGAGCCGCCGTAGACCAGCCGCTCACCCGGAATTCCAAGCGCGCCTCCATAAACTGAGCCGGTTACGGTTCCGCCGCTTAATGAGACCGAAGTTTTTCCATGTACCAGACCGTTCTCTCCGCCTCCGTAGACATTGCCCTGCACATTTCCGGCAGCCATTACAACCGAGGTGGAGCCTTCGGTCTCCGCCGTCTGACCGCCTCCATACACATTTCCCTGCACCGTACCGCCCGCAACAAGAATTTTCACCTGTGAATTTTCCTTCACGAGTGCACACTTTTCATATCCCGTTTCACTGATGCCTTTTCCTCCGCCATAGACGCTGCCTTTTATCGTGCTGTTTCCTTCCACGGTAACAACAGCCTTTCCCTCCAGATAGGCGTTCGATTTGGAATCATAAGTGACAGGCTTATCTCCTTCCCCGCTGGCATAGATATTTCCGGTGATCAGCGCGTCACCGCCGACCGTGATGTTGGCTTCGCCGGTCAGACTGCCGAACTTTTCCGGAGGCATCTCACGCTTAAATGCCGGATATGTGGCGGTTGGTCCAACACTCGAGTCCCCGCCTTTTCCTGCGGCAAAAATATTTCCCACCTCACCGCCTGTCACTGAAATATTCACGGCTGAGGTAACATCCCCAGTGCTTACGACAAATGCCGCGGATCCGGCACCATAGATATTTCCTACCTTTCCGCCCGTCACGTTAATATCCATCTGTCCGCAATAAGTGGGAATACTCACACTTCTGCCGGTCCCTGCTCCCAGGAGATTTCCTACAGTTCCTCCTGAAATGCTGATCCTTGTTTTTCCTGTGAAAAGTGAATTCCCATCGTTAAATCCCTGATTCCCCCCGGTCAGAGTCGTCACAGTTCCGCCCTGAATATCAATCTCCACATCTGCATTTTCCACAGCACCGCTGGCGCTGCCTGCTATGATAGTGCTCACAGAGGCTGTTCCGCCTATAGTAATGTATGCAGTCATCCCCTTCACATCAATTGATGGTTTACTTCTCACATATCCCACGATTCTTACGATATTGCTGCTGTAAGCGGTTATTTTCCCCACTCCCGCTGCTGCCAGATCATTCTGACCGGAACCGTAAAGATAGAAACCGGAAGCCGCATTAGATACGCTATCGCCTATCGTAATGTCATATCCATTTCCATAGATATGATTCAGGGACTGTACAGAAATCGATTCCAGGCGAAACGCTTCGTGCAGCCATAATGCATAATCACTATTTGTCTGAGCTCCAATCAGCGTACCTCCGGTAATCGTGACTGGAACCGGTCTTGTCTTAAGAAGCTCCGTTTCCCCGTTTCCCAGCTGATACGTACCGATAATAACAATTCTGTTATTATCCACCGTACCGCCCTCGGCCGAAGTCTGCAGCTTCCCTGCCGCCTCATCAAAAGTCCTGACAGGGTTCTCCTGTGTTCCAGCACCACTATCGTTTCCATTGGTCTGATCCACATAAATCTCTCTGTACTCACCGGTGCCCGCTGCGGCCTGCTGACGCACAGCAGCCGGATCCTCTGCCTGAAGCTCCGGTTTTTCACCTGCCTCCTGAGACTCCACATCCGGAAGCGGCAGTTCCCCGCTTACGGATGTCTGATCCTCCGCCTGCACCTCTTGTGATTCCTGTTCTTCCCCCTGCATTCCTGCTGCGTCTTCCGGAATCTGATATCCCGCCGCCATCGCGGCGTCGAGGAACGCCTGGTTGTTCACAGCGCAGGTCACGCTGCCTGACTGACCCGAAAAAAACAGAGATGATGGATCCTGAATCTCCTGAGGACTATCTGATTCTGTCCCGGTTTCAAACAGGTTTTGTACTGCAGTAAAGCTGGGAGCACGTTCTTTGCTGTCCCCGGAAAAAGCATAGTCACCAAAACCGGCAATGCTCTGCGGAAGCACCAGCTCACCGGACAACTCTCCCAGGCCATAGAAAAGGTACGCGCCGATATATGTAATGCCCTCTTCGATGACAAGCCTGTCAATCTCTGCCGTGTACTCCCGGAAGGGCACGGTATCCGGGCTGAAATCATTCGTCTCGCCCTCACCTGATACCGTCAGCACGTTATCCGCCAGCACCGCAGTTACATTTTCACCCACCACAAAAGAAACCGGCTCATAATCTTCCGCATACGCACTCAGAAGTCCTGGATACCCGGAGCCAAATGCAAGACAAAATGTCAGCAGCACTGCCAGTGCACGGCGCCAGCCTCTTCCCTGTATGTATTTTTTTGTCTGAGTCTTTGTCCTCATGGCAACGCCTCCATTCAGTTAGCCAATCATTGATTTCCAGCCGTCAAATCAATCGTGCCGGAAAATGCAGTGTCTCCCCGGGTCAGATCTTCGTCCGAAGCGGACTTTAACAGTACAAGAGAATATACGCCCTTTCCCTGCAGCTCATATGTATAGCCGCTGCCATTTGCCGTTACCCGATCATCAGTGGCATCCGGTATCACACCGTCCGGAAGGATGAGTGTAATCCCCTGGGCTGCATCGGTACCGGTCAGCGTGACTGTGAGCACAGCCGCTGTGTTTCCCTTGCTGTCCGTCACAGTATACCGGTCCCCGGCTGCCGGGTTAAATGCAGCTGTCAATGTCTTTTTATAAGGTTTTGTTGCGATGGCAGTCACCGTGATTCTTTCCGCGTTTTTATCCGGTGTCACGGTGATCTGTGCACTGTCCGCCGCCCCTCCGGTTAAAGTCCCGGACTCAGAGGACGCAGTGCCGCCCGTCACGGATACATGATAGGAAAGAGTTTCTGAAGTAATTCTTTTGATATCAGCAAAATTATATAAGACAACCGTAAACGTTTCTGCCTGCGGGTCGATCTCATAGACTGCGCCTTGTTCCTCCTCTTTGAGCAGATCGCTGGTGAAGTAAAAATCCTGCGGTTCTGCCACTGCGCTCTGTTCCTGCTGGCGAATGTACCGTGCAATCGTGGCACCCACCAGGGTCAGAAGAAGCAACAACGCCAACATCGCCAGCGCCATGAGGCGCCGCTTTTTCCTGTGGGTTTCCACATGTCGTTGATTCATTTATTGTGCCTCCTGTCCATTCAGATACTTTCCGGTTCATGCTGCTTTGCATCCACCGTCAGTGTCACCATGTCAATCTCGCCGGCATAACGTTCATCGGCATCTTCCACGGCCCATGTCACCGTCAGGCGGTATTGATGCACCGTCTCTGCGGCGGGAAGAAACCCGCCGGTCCATACCTGAGAATTCCCCTGACTACCACCCGAAGCTTCTGTAAATCTTCCCGTACCCGCATCCCCCTCAGAAATGAGCTGATATGTCAGCGGAAGATTACCGGTTGTAACAATCGTGATCGTGTAATCCTGTGCCACCTCACTGACCTCTGTGCCTTTTTTATTGCTGACCTTAAATTCAATCTCTTTTGTACTGCCCGGCTTCAGCCCCCGCAGTGCCTCCGACATATCAATCGTCGTATTCATTTCCATGTCGGCCGTCTGCGCCGTGCCCGTTCCTGTGACGGTTGACTGGTATCGGGCGTAGGTGGCGCCGAGCAGAACTGTGCATGCCATGGCAAGATAGAGCAGATAAGCGATGATCCGCCCTTTTGTCAGATGTTTTCTCAATCTCAGCCCACCTCCTCCGCATGAATCGTCAATTGCAGCGTATACGTCCCCCCCTGACCGCCTGCGGAGGTATCCGCTTCATCTCTGCCTTCGAAGGGCCACTCCCAGTCCAGTCTGTAAACTGTGCTGGTATTCCCTGCTATTGCAGTTTCTAACTTCAATTTTTCATTGCTTTCCAGTGTGCCGGAAGCTCCGCCCTTTTTCTGACCTGACGGCCGCAGGATAAACCGAAGCGGCAGGTAAGAACTGCCCGCCCGCCTGGAAATGCCAACCGTAACGTTCAGTTTCTTATCTCTGCTGTTTTCCAGCCGGAACAAATAATAGCCGCTGGAACCAGGGGCTATCGTCTGCTGCCGATCAGTTTCGCGGTTATAAAACAGGTCAATGACCCGCTGCTGTTCCCATGCAGTGAACGTTCCCTTTCGATTCTCCGCAAATATGTGAAGCTCTCCCTGGTCTTCATTCGTATCTTTATTTCCGTTATCATCATCCCCGCTGTCCGCCGCACCGGGAGTTGGCATCACCGTCACTTCCGGTTCGGGGTTCTGCCAGGGGGTGGTGACTGCAGTCTCTTCCCGCTGTGCACCGGGAGTCGGACGGGGAGTCACCGCAGCCGGTGTCACGGAAACATCCGGCTGTTCCCGTTGCCCGTCACCAATGGGGCTGACGGTCTGATTATTGATAATCACACCGGTGTCTCCCGGTGTGCTGACTGTTCCGTCCGGCATCCGAATCTCACCGCCGGGAGCGATGACCGTTCCATCCGCCAACGTCACTGTCCCGTCAGAAGCAACTTCAATTCCTCCGGTGGAAAATGGCTGGTCAACCAGCACGGTATCATCTGTCTGAACGATATAGGTGGGGTCTTTTGCAGAACCTCCCGGAAATACAATGGTTCCGTCAGGCAGATATAAATTGCCGCCCGGAGTCACAACAACCCCATCCCTGATTGAGGCAGAGCCTCCCGGTGTCGTAACAATCCCGTCTCTTGTGGCATAGGAAAACCGCTCGGTATCTATGTACAATTCCCCGCCGTCCAGGTTGATGTCAATCTCAAGAACGCGCAGTTCAGCGTTAACCGCAATCAGGTATTCGCCGTTCTCCAGTCGTTCAATGGATGCACCCTCACCGGCACTGTCACCGACAATCCTGATGCCGCGCTGTGCCGCCACCGTACCGTCTTTGTTCAATACGGAGATCGTATGATCACCTGCGGTCACGTTCGGAAAAAGAAATCCTCCATTAACAGCGGAAACCGTTCTGACAGGATCACTGTGAAGTTCCAGTGTATGCCCTGCTGCCGGCGAGCCATCGGAATACATAACCCTGCCGGACAGGTGGAGAACAGTCTGCGAAAGCTCCTCCTCAGGAGACAACAATACAGTATCCAGGACCTGCCCAAGAGGAGCCTCGGCCGTGTTTCGCCCCAGAATAAATCCTACAATACTGGACGTCATAAACGTCAAAACGAGCAGCAAAAGAATCAGCGGCAGAAAACGCCGCCTGTCCTGTCTTTCATCGTTCTTTCTATATTCACTGCCTGGTCGTTCCATGGCATGTTCCTCCTTTTCGGGAAACTGGTATTTCAGCCTATGGCAAAAGGCGCGGTATCCCGCTCCCCTTTGCCGAGGGCTGAAAGCCCTCAAAGATTCCGCCCCGGCACAGGGGGCGGAATCGGTGATTGGTTTTAGGCTGTCGGTGTTTCCGGCGTTGCCTGTTTTCCGGTTACGGTGATATCTAATGTCCAGTCTTTATCAGCATACGTATTGTCATTGACAGCAGTTGCATCATCCGCATCAAACGCCCATGACCAGTAAACGGTAATGGTCTCTTTCATAGCGTCAGCAGCAGCACTGTATGGGATAGTAGCATCATCGATCTTAAATTCTGATAATTTTTTTCCTGCATTATCAGCTGTAATTTTACCGGTAGAAAATACCATGTCATCAGGAAGTGCTGTTTTGTCAGCAGCTGCAATCGCTACACTGTAATCAATCCCCACCTCACTTCCGGTTCCGTCAATTACAATATCAAATTGTCCAGTGGTTCCCGGAGCAATCACCTTATCTTTAATGTCCTCTGTTTTGTATGCTGTTCGGGAATCCCCTAAATCCAATGTAAAGTTTTGTGTTCCATCTTTCTCGTTCGCCTTAAAACTCCAGGCAGCAACAGCAGCCGTCGCGCTGCCGCTTACCTCCGTGACGTAACGTGCCATCGTTCCGCCCAACAGACATGCGGTCACCAACGTCAGCGTCAGTGCCATGGCGCCGAAACGCGCTGCATAAGATCTTTTTTTCATAACTTATTCCTCTCTTTCTGTGCTTGATAAGAACCCTCCGGCTGAAGTAGCTGAGCCCGCATAGGGTTCCCGTGTGCCTGCGGCACTTGATATCCCAGGCACACTTTCGTACCCAGTTCTGTATGGTCCGCTGTCCCCCGGCTGTGCCCCGGGAGCCTGGACCAATGCATACTTAAGAATGTTTTATGGTTCTTTCGTATCCGCCCTGTGATCATTTTCTTCTCTGCGAGATTTCAGGGCAGCAAGTTCTGCCTCCAGCTCGGCGGTCCGGGCGATCTCCGCCTTATCCATCCGGCGCCTGCGCCAGATATCCCAGAGAAAAAAGAGCAGCAGCGGACAGATGATAAAGAGAATCATGCCGATGGTTGACTGCATAAATAAGATAACATCACCCAGTCCCCCGACCCGCCCGCCTTTCCAGATTCCCTGAATCTGCTGTTCGGTGACCGCCGCCTGGTCTTCTGCATTATTTGCATCTCCCTGTGTGATATATTGACGTTTCCCGTCCTCACCGGCGGTGATCTCCACTATGCGGTGCGTGACCGCCTTGCCCGACAGCAGATAACAGATAACATCATCCTTTTTCAGCTCATCTGCGCGGATATCATGAATAAATATCAGATCACCAGGCTTTATGGCCGGCTCCATGGAACCGGAAAGTACCACCGCGGGCTTGATCCCGAACACTCCGGGAAGCTCTTCTTGATTTATGTAACTGCTGATGATCAGCACGAGATTAATGATGATAATCGGAATGAATATCACGCACAGGACAATGCCTGCCACCGCTGCCGGTGTAACTCTTTTCTTTTTCTTCTCCATTGGACTCGCTCCTGTCTTTTTTCTGCACTCCTTGCCTGATTCGCCTTTCATGAATGTTAAAACCGGCCTTTCCATGCAAAGCCGGTTTTACAAACGCAACTGGCTGGCTTTCCTCCGGACATTCTCGGGAGGGGAAACCCCTGTAGCTTTGCGACACTGCCTCTCAACAGCTGTGCTCCTTATCTGATTGTTATGAAATCCACCTGTCATATTTTGGCAATGACAGTGACAGTTTCTATCTTTCTAACACTTATTTTTTTGAGGACAGACTTTCTTAGAAGATTTTTTATTGCATATGCAATATTTTTCATGTTTTTCAGGACATGAATTATCTCTTTTGTGATATAATATCTCTTATTTCAGGATACTTCATCTCCTGTTTAATATCAATGCACATGAGCGATTTGGCATTGACACTTTCGTGTCATTAGTGATGACATTTGATTGTGTTTTAAAACTTTTGATGTATATTGGACAAAAAAGGTGGTGATTACATGCAGCTATACGAAAAACTGACATTTATGATGGATCTGACACAAACTACAAACCGCATGCTGGCACGGGAACTTCAGGTTGATCCCTCCCTGATCAGCCGTCTCCGCACGGGATCACGAGGGGTTCCGCGCAACCGGGAATATCTGAAAATTATGGCGCATTTCTTTACAAAACGATGTACGACAAAATACCAGCGACAGGCGCTCTCTGAAATATTGGGCATCAACCTGTCCAGTACAGCGAAAAATGACCAGCTCTCCGAAATCCTCTATTACTGGCTCCTGGGCGATTCCGACGGTGTGGGGCGTTTTATGCGCACTTTTGAAAATCTTACATTCGAGAATGGAAATACTGATTCTCTTCCTGAATCCTGCAGCGTCAATACCAGCAACACACTTTACTTCAACAGTGAAGGAAAACGTGTGGCAGCGCGAACACTTATCAGGCATCTGCTCTCACTGGATGAGCCCAGTACCATTTTATTATACGCAGATCAGTCGGATGAATGGATCTCAGAAGATCCAGAGTTTCTTTGCAATCTGCAGAACTGGGGGTTAAAACTTATACAGAAAGGTTTTCAATTTTGCCATATTACACCTCCTGTAAGTTCCGCTGATCACGCCTTTGATTCTCTTCTTCGCTGGATACCTGTCTATCTTACAGAGAATGCAAACGCATATTATTATCCCCGGATCCGTGATCAGGTTCACAGGCGTACACTGGTACTGGTGCCAGGCAAGATTGCCATGACTTCAAACTCCATAGCAGGCAGGCAATCCGGATATGCAACGATGCTGACCACCGACCTGCGGCTGCTTCAAACGTATGAAACAGAATTTCAGGATTACCTTTCCCTCTGCCGTCCGATGATGGAAATCTATACACTGCCCGAGAAGCTGAAAAAATGTTTTACAAAATTCCTCACTTCTACCGGAACGCGTATTCAGAAACTGCCTGCTTTGTCCGCGGAGACTGCTCCTCCCGAACTGATGGCTTACTGTATCGAGAAAACAAAAAATGAAGATTTGAAGAGATTTGGCAGACTGTACATTGATGAGATGGCAATGATCGAAAGAGAGCGGAATAAGTATGAGCTAATTGACATCGTAAATCTGGCTACCGCGGAGGAAGTTCGTGCCGGTGTGGTTCCTATTATACTCTCCTGCGGCATGAATGAAAAACCTCTTCGTTATACACCGGAGACTTATGTGCTGCATCTGAAAAATATCCTGCGTATACTGGAAAGCTGCGATAATTACCATTTCGTTCCTCAGCGGGGACTGTCCGATAAAGAGGGTGGACTTATGGTAAAAGAGGGACAGCAGGCACTGCTGCTCCGCATGACCTCTTACTTTACCGTCTTTGAAATCTCACAGCCGGATATCGTACTGATCTGCCGGGAGCATCTGTACAGAATCGCTGACAGATCCGGTTATCTGGGCATATACCGCAGAAAAATCATATCACAGATCAAGGAATTGATTCGTGAACTGCAGGCTTGACCCGCTTCAAACGCTTAGCTTGACAAGGAGAATATGAATGTACCCCCAAACCGGAAGACAGGCATCAGCTGGTGATCCTGCACTATCTGCACTGCGCAGACGGCGCCCCGGACTCTTCCCCGCTGGTCACCTTCGGCGGACTGCAGGATGGTCTGATCAGGGGCACGAAATTTGATCATGCCTCGGAAAAAGAAATAAGCCGGTTTATCACGGGTAAACATCCCGCACAGATCCAGGAAGTCTGTCTGGCACTTGGCGCCGTTATTCTGGATTCCAGGGCTGATCGTTATCTCACGATAGAAGATGCCGTTACTGTGGGTGAGATCATGCTGAAGAGCCTGGAGAATACATACCGGCAGATGTATGGGGGTTAAAGGTTATCGTCTCTCTGGTCGTGTATGAGAAACGTCCCCATACCCGCCGGAATCACGAAGCATAACTATCTGGGCGCAAGAACGGCAGACGCCATTGCCATGGAGCACATCAGCCCGGCCTGATTCCAAAAATTGAGACTGCCATTCTGGTAAGCGACTGCTCCAGAAGATGGGGGCTGGCAGCCGGAAGATGAAGCAGGAGAGCCGCCCTTTCCCTTCCCGCACGAGTTGATTTTACTGTGTTTTTCATAGCCTTACATTATCTTTACAAAATTTATTGAAATTTCATCTGATATTAATTTTACCGCTCCCCAATTCTCAAATTCATTTTTCGTATCTTGACTTTCCATATAAAATACTGAACAATCCACACAACAACAAAAATCGCGATGAACACACCAAAATATTTGACAAACCCGATCACTGTATGGTCCATCCAGTTTGTAAAATACGCAATCGGCATCATAATCAGCGACGCGCTCAAGAAATAGATCCCTGTCTGTTTAACGATACTCCATTCATCCATTTCCCATATCAAAGAAATCATTCCAAAAGAAGCTCCCAGCAGCCCGCACAGAAATGTCTGCAAAGCCACCGCATTGATCTCATTTCCCATAGCTTCAATAAGCGCGGGAACACAGGGCTGATAATATCCTTCCCCCCACCTGAAAGATATCACGAGCGAGATTATATTTCCTAACGCAATCCCGAGCGGAAACCCTAAAATTCCCCTTAAAAATATTTGTTTTTTCACTCTTCTCACCTCAAATCCCCAATACTTTTTTGATTTTTGCAACGTAGCGCCTTGAAACATAAGCATTTGTTCCGTCTGACATGGCAACACAGATTGTTCCGGCAAAACTCAGATCGAAACTTTTTACCTTTTTGAGATTTACGATTTCAGAGTTTGAAATACGGACAAAGTAATTTTTATCAAGCCACTCTTCCAGTTCGTAAATCCTCCGGCGAAGCTTATATTCCCCTCCGGAGGTTGCCGCAAACACTTTCCCGGCCGCAGCATAGATCCTAATGATGTCTGACTGTTCCAGTATCTCAAGCACATCTTCCCGGAATCCGGCAAGAATCTGTGGTGTCTCATCTGAAAGCCTCCTGACCAGCGCCTGCACCTCATCGGTTATCTTATCTGTCAGTACAATTACTCTCGGTTCCAGACAAGACGTGTCAATTTTTATTTCAATCTGCATGCAGTATCACCCCCCTTATGGTTACAGTATAGGGTATACGGCACGCCATATCCACAGAAAAACCACAGACGGTCTTTTTTTGAACTTAAGTGGTGACAGGCATAGTCAAGCCTCACGTTTTTTGCTACAATGAGATCAAATACATGTCGAAGGAAAAAGGACAAGAAGGGAGCCTTACTATGAATGAAATGATGGAGTTTTCCAGCAGAGAGGATTTTAGAAAATGGCTGACGGAGCATTGTCTGTCAGAAGAGGGAATCTGGCTGCTGCTCGGTAAGGCAGGCGGACCCAAAACGTTAAAAGCCGGTGAGGCGCTCGAAGAGGCCCTTTGTTTTGGATGGATTGACGGGCAAATGCAGCGCATTGACGACAGATCTTATAAAAAATACTTCTCTATGCGCAGAGAGAACAGCAAGTGGTCCGAAAAGAACAAAGCACTGACCGAAAAGCTTGAAAAACAGGGGCTCATGACAGACTATGGCAGACAAAAAATAGAGGAGGCCAGGAAAAATGGGCAGTGGAACGCCTCAAAACCTGCGGCAATCACAGAAGACCAGATTGCTTCTGTGTCCGAGCTGCTGAAAGAGTATGAACCGGCTTATACTAATTTCCTGTCTATGTCACCGTCAGTCAAAAAAACATATACCCGGGCGTATTTCGATGCTAAGACAGATGCGGGACGAAGCAGCCGCTTATCATGGATGGTTGAGAGGCTTAATAAAAACTTGAAACCGATGTAATTGTATTCGGTCCTTCTCCTCCAGAAAACTCATCACCTGGTTATTTCGCAGCCTGGCTACACCGCCGGGCTCCCGCCTGACCGATTTTTTATTTATATGTATTTTGAATCCGCTCTGCATGTCTCCGCTTCGTTTCTTCGGATACCTTTGTGTAAGGAATCAGCCTTTCATACATGTCATTCACTTCCTGTTCCGTATAAACATCTGCCTGACTTCTGCAGCGGTTAAGAAATCTCTTCAGCTGATCTGAAGTGATCACAAATACGTTTTCACTGCCAATGCTGACCTTTCTCAACCGCGAGCGATTAAAAACAATAAGAGATTTCAATTTGGATTTATCCTGTTTGAGTATCTTGTTAAGATTCTTAATATGGCTGTTGTTCTGCTTTACCGGATTATAAAAAAATGATTTCTTCCCGTTCAATGTCTGGCACCAGTTTCTGCTCTGCTCATCTCCAAAAATCCATCCTCCATAATTTTTATTTTCAACCACAAAGATCCCTTTGGTGGTCAACATGATAATATCTATTTCCGTGAGATCATTTCTATAGTTTGGCACATAACAGTTAAAGATCAATTTTTTATAATATTTTGCCTGCTCCAGTATGATTGACACCCGATATTCTCCTCTCATCCCTGTATCAGACACTACTTTCCAAAATGAAAGGCTGCTCTGCCTGCCATATTGCGAACTTTTATATTTTATGTTTTGGTACACATAAGTAACTGCGATAAAAACTGTCGTCCCGATGATAATCATAATACTCAGTTTATTAATTAAATCCACCATTTCCTTATCCTCCGCATATCCTGTTCCTATTTAGTTGCCATATTCACCTCAAGGGCAACTTGTCTAAAGAACAACGAAGAAATTGAAAACATAATTACTATATATTTCAAAACATGCCTTCTTTACACACAAAAAAACACCGTCCCCGGGGCTTCGCGTCCCCAAAAACAGTGCCTTAAGTGCGCGATCAGGGGTTCGAACCCTGGACACCCTGATTAAGAGTCAGGTGCTCTGCCAGCTGAGCTAATCGCGCTTATTTATTAAATTTTTTATTTTTCGACGCAAAAATTATTATAATAGAAAGGGGTTGAAAAATCAACCCCTTTTTTATATTTTTTTAATTTTTTTGTCAGATATATGATCACAGCACAGATTTCAGTTCTGCCTCAATCTCTTCTTTCGCCCGCATCCCTACGATTTTGGCTGCAAGCTCCCCGTTCTTAAACACAATGAGTGTCGGTATGGACATAACCTTGTAGCGCTCTGCAAGCTCCGGTGCCGTATCAATGTTGACTTTTGCCACCTTGAGTCTGCCGCTGTATTCCCCGGCAATCTCCTCTATGACGGGAGCCATCATTTTACAGGGACCGCACCAGTCGGCATACATATCAACCAATACCGGCTCACTGCCCTCTTTCAGCTGTTCATCAAAATTGTCCTGATTCCACTCGTGTACCATAGAAACCTCCTTTGTCGCTGCAGGGAAGCAGCACGGCTATTTCCCTGACTTACCGCTGTTTTTTTGTTTTTTGTTCATTAGCTGACTCAGCTGGTCAACAGACTGCTGAAGATGACACAGCGTATCGTCCAGCTTTTTATTTTTATATGCCCACTGCATCATTGATGCACGCATACCACGGTTACGGGCCATAAACATCATTCCCCCGCGCTCTTTCTATAGTATATGAAAATTTCCCGAAAGCTATCCTGTAACGACCGGTTTTGCCATAATCATTTTATAAATCGGGTTCCCCAGGGACGAAAACTTCTCTTCATACTCTGTCATGATATTTCCGCTGCACATATCAGGCGTGTGGTGCAGGTCATAGGTATGTCCCAGAAGTTCCCATCCCGCCTCCTTCACCTCTTCCAGCGAGAATTCGAAAAGATCCCTGTTGTCAGTTTTAAATTCGATTCTGCCTTCAGGTCTCAGGATCTTCTCATACCGTTCAAGAAACTGGCGCGAAGTCAGCCGGCGCTTTGCGTGCCTGTCCTTCGGCCATGGATCCGAAAAATTCAGATAGATCCTGTCCACCTCACCCGCCGCAAATATCTCCGGCAGTTCTCTCGCGTCCATTCTCAGAAAATAGAGGTTCAATAATTCATCTGCTTTCTCCTCCCGTTTCTGAATGGCTCTCAGCAGCACGCTGTCATACATTTCAATTCCTATATAATTGATATCGGGATGAACACGTGCCATATCCATGATGAAACGCCCTTTTCCCATTCCGACTTCAAGATGCAGCGGCTGCGCTTTGGGAAACAGACCGCTCCATCTGCCTTTTAACTCCTGTGCATTATGCACTACGAAACTGCTGCTTTCAATAATCTCTTTCGCACCCGGTATATTTCTTAATCTCATAATCCGTTCCTTCTGTTTATTTATGTGTCTCAATACTACTACAAAAACGGGTTAAAAAAAAGACATATGTTCTATTTTTGTGCAATTTGTACAGGACCGCCGGTCAGGTGACATTTTTTCTAATTAGGTATAGTAATTTTTCTAAAAAGGTGTATTATAAAGTGAAGAAGAAAATGATTACCTATTTAAGGAGGCACTCATGGAAACAGTAATCAAAAAGTTATCTGAAATTGAAGTTGCCGCTAAAAAAATAATGGATAACGCAAACGCAGAGTTGAAGGTGCTGGATGCCAGGATGCAGGAAAATTCCGACGCTTTTGATGCTCAGGTTGAAGCCGATACCAGGCGGCGTCTCGGAGAACTTCGTGAAAATCTGGAAAAGGAAAATAATGCGGCCTTAAAAAAACTGAAAGACGATACAGAAAAGGGGCTGACCCATTTAAATCAATATTATGAGGAACATCACGAAGCACTTGCTGATGAAATAGTCAAAAGAATAATCGGGGTGTAGTCTTATGAAAAAAATGCTGTCATACAGCGGCCTCGTAACAAAGATACGCGCCATGCAGAGCAACCTGCTGACGGATGACCAGTACCGGGAGCTGGCGGAGATATCTTCCGTCCCCTTAGCTGTCGCCTACCTGAAGCAGCGTCCGGCGTACAGTCAGATCTGGGCGTCTCTCGACGAAAATGACCTGCACCGCGGTCAGATCGAGAAACTGCTGATCAACGCAGTCTATAACGACTTTGCCCGGCTGTACCGCTTTGCCAACATGGAACAGCGTAAGTTTCTGGATCTTTATTTTAAACGTTATGAAGTCTCTCTACTGAAAAACTGCCTGAACAAAATATTTGACCACCGTGAGGTGGATCTGGACCTGTCCATGTTCAAATCATTTTTTGACCGGCACTCCGAGCTGGATATCAGCCTGCTGGCCGCTTCGGGCTCAATCGAGGAATTCATTGCAAACTTAAAGGGTACGGAATATTACGAACCGCTCAACCATCTGCGGGAAATTGAATCCCCGACACTGTTCGATTACGAGACAGCGCTGGACTTATATTATTTCCGCGTCATCTGGAAAATAAAGGACAAAATTTTTTCCGGAACCGATCTGGAACAGGTCAGGGCCGGATACGGGAACAAGTTCGACATGCTGAACCTTCAGTGGATTCACCGTTCCCGCAAGTTTTATAACATGTCATCTGCAGATATCTATGCACTGATCATACCGATCCACTATAAGTTGAAGAAGGAAGAGATCGCCGCCCTGGTGGAAGCCGAGAATGACACTGCCTTTGAAGATATCCTGAGCAAAACATATTATGGAAAGCATTATGAGATGCTTTCTCCAGATACCATTGAAGATATGTATATCTACATCATGAAGCATATCCTCACAAAAGAATCCCGCCGTGATCCTTATTCGGTTGCTTCCATGTATCATTATCTTTACTTTAAGGATCATGAGATCCGACGTCTGACCGTGGCCCTGGAATGCATCCGATACAGCATTTCGCCGGAGACTACGGTACAGCATATATTTAAATTTTAACGAACCCGGAGGTGTACTTCATTGATTGAAAAAATGAAATTCATAAGCATCACCGGTCCAAAAACGGATATTGACCGTGTCGTAAAGGAATATCTGTCAAAGTATGAAATCCATCTTGAAAATGCCCTCACAGAACTGCAGGGTGTACAGAATCTGGATCCCTTCATTCAGATCAATCCCTACAAGGATTCACTGAATAAGGTCAATGAATTCTGCAATCTGTTCGACGCACAGTCCACAGAAGCCGGCAGTCCGCTCTCACTTGAGGATGCCCTTAAGCTGGTAACAGAAACAGACAGAAGCTATACGGAATACAATACCAGCCTTTTGGATCTGGAACAGCAGCGCACGCAGCTGGAAGAATCCATGAAACGGATACAGCCGTTCCGTGATTTGCACTATAACCTGTCGTCACTTTTGAATTTTGAATTTATCCGTTTCCGTTTCGGCCGGATAGAAAAGGAATATTACAGTAAATTCCGGGATTATGTGTATGCGAATTTTGATACATTTTTCCATCCCTGCGGCGAAGACGACACTTACATCTGGGGCGCCTATTTCTGCCCGAGAGCACAGCTTCAGAAAATTGACGCGGTATACGCGTCCATGCATTTTGAGAGAATTTATCTTCCCGATGAGTATTCCGGAACCCCGGATGAGGCATTCAACTCAATCGAAAAGGATCTGGAAGCGGTTAACGCGAGGATCAAAAACTTGAAAAACAAAATGAAAAGCCTGATGCGTGACAACGCTTCCGGTCTCCTGGCTGCACAGATCACGCTTTCCTCCTATTCATCCAATTTTGACGTGCGCAAGCTTGCCGCGTGCACCAAAGACGAATACGAGGTATTTTATATCCTCTGCGGCTGGATGGCAGAAAAGGATTCCGTGGCTTTCCGCCATGATATCAGGAACGATGAAAATATCTACTGCTTCATGGAGGACGAAAACGGCCATGACCTGGGCACTCCCCCTACCAAACTGAAAAATCCAAAGCTGATCCGTCCTTTCGAAATGTTTATAAGAATGTACGGACTCCCGGCGTATAACGAGATCGATCCGACGATTTTTGTCTCCATCACGTATGCGTTTATCTTCGGATGGATGTTCGGTGATGTCGGTCAGGGACTGTGCCTGTTTATCGGCGGACTGATTCTTTACAGACTGAAAAAAATGGATCTGGCGGCAATCATCAGTACGGCCGGAATCTTCTCAACATTCTTTGGATTTATGTTCGGCAGTTTCTTCGGCTTCGAATCGGATCACCCAATATGGCTGAAACCCAAGGAAGCGACGATGACACTGCCATTTATCGGCACACTGAATACCGTGTTCGTCGTTGCGATCGCATTTGGAATGTTCCTTATCATCGTAGCAATGATCTTCCACATCATCAATGCGGTCAAGGCAAAGGATACGGAGAATATCTGGTTCGACCATAATGCCGTCGCAGGCCTTATTTTCTACGGGGCAGTCGTCGCAGTCGTCGTGTTGTTCATGACCGGTCATACGCTTCCGGCAGCCGCCGTTCTGATCACCATGTTTGTCATACCGCTGCTTTTGATCGTGTTAAAAGAACCGCTCACAAACCTGGTGAAGAAAAAATCGGAGATTATACCCGGCTCCAAGGGGATGTTCTTTGTACAGGGCTTTTTCGAACTGTTTGAAGTGCTGCTGAGTTATTTCTCCAATACGCTCTCATTTGTGCGTATCGGTGCGTTTGCAGTCAGCCACGCCGCAATGATGGAAGTGGTGTTAAGCCTGGCGGGTGCCGAATCAGCGGGCGGTACCAACTGGATCGTAATCGTACTCGGAAATATATTTGTCTGCGGACTGGAAGGACTGATCGTTGGCATCCAGGTTCTGCGTCTTGAATACTATGAACTATTCAGCCGTTTCTATAAAGGAAATGGACGTGAATTCTGTCCATTCATTAAACGGCAACATAAATAATAATAAGAACATATCAAAGGAGGTCATCCATTATGACAACATTAGTACAAATTCTGGTAGCTGCTGCATTGGTGTTAAGCATCATCATTCCATTCGGGGTATACCTGATCGGAGAAAAAAACAGAGGCCGGTATAAGACAGCCATAGGCGTCAATTCCTTCTTCTTTTTCGGAACCATGGTCGTTGCCGCCGGAGTTACCCTTGCAGGCAAGGTAAATGTCCTTGCCGCTGCCGGTGACTCTATGTCCGTCGGTACCGGTATGGCATATCTCGCCGCAGCGCTTGTAACCGGATTATCCTGTATCGGCGGCGGTATCGCAGTAGCCAGTGCTGCTTCGGCTGCTCTCGGAGCGATCAGCGAAGACTCCAGCATCCTCGGTAAATCCCTGATTTTCGTAGGTCTTGCCGAAGGTGTTGCACTCTACGGCCTGATCATTTCCTTCATGATCTTAGGTAAGCTTTAATGAAAATGTATTTGATCAGCGATAATGTGGATACCCAGACCGGTATGCGGCTGGCAGGCGTGGAGGGTGTCGTGGTGCATGAACGTGAGGAACTGCGCCAGGCACTGGAAAACGCACTCGCAGACAGGGACATCGGGATCATACTGCTGACAGAAAAATTCGGCCGGGAATTTCCGGAGATCATCGACGAAGTGAAGCTTTCCCATAAGCTTCCGCTTCTCATCGAGATCCCGGACCGCCACGGCACGGGTAGAAAACCGGATTTCATTACCTCTTACATTAATGAATCCATCGGATTGAAACTATAACCATCCAGTAAAGAAGGTGATTAATTTGACTACAGAGGAAAAGCTGCAGCATTTTTATGATCTCTCCATCGAGGGAGCGCAGGCCGATGCGCAGAAGCTCATCGACACACATAAGGCTGCTTTGGATAAAATGTTTGTTGAACATAAAGAAGTTAAAAACCGTCAGGCGGAATCCGAACTGAAGGCAGAGTCTGATAAACTGAAACGCGATTTCAACAAGGAAATCTCCAAGGAACAACTCCTCATCAAGCGTCAGCTCTCTGCCGTGACTTCAGAACTTCGTGAAAGACTATTCACCGAAGTGGAACAGAAACTTCTCGAGTTCAAGAAGACACCTGCCTACCGGGATATGCTCTTTCGTCAGGTAAAAGAAGCGCTGGATTTTGCAGCCGGAGATGAGATGACTGTGTATCTGGATCCTTCGGATACTCATCTCGCAGATGCCATCACAGAGGAAATCAATATCACAGGATTTGCCCCCGTTATCTCAAAAGAAAGCTTTCAGGGGGGAATGCGTGCCGTCATCCGTTCCAAAAACATCCTGATCGACAATTCTTTTACAACATTGATGAATGACGAAAAAGAGAAATTCACCTTGGAGGTATAGCACATGAACAACACAGGAATCATCTACGGAATTAATGGTCCTGTTGTCTACCTGAAAGGAAACACCGGTTTTAAAATGTCGGAGATGGTGCATGTTGGAGAAGATCATCTTGTCGGGGAAGTCATTGCCCTGACCAGGGACACCACCACCGTACAGGTGTTTGAGGAGACGACAGGGCTCAAACCGGGAGCCGAGGTAACTGCAACCGGTGATGCGATCTCCGTAACCCTCGGTCCGGGAATCCTCAGCAATATATTCGACGGCATCCAGCGTCCGTTAAGCGAGATAGCCGCCCAATCCGGTAAATACATCAGCCGCGGCGTCAGCGTCGATTCCCTCAACACGCAGAAAAAATGGAATGTCCACGTGACCGTGAAACCCGGGGACGAGGTAGTCGGCGGCATGATATTTGCCGAAACTCAGGAGACCAGATCTATCCTGCACAAGTCCATGATCCCGCCTCTGCTTGGCGGTACGATCAAAGAGGTGGTGCCGGATGGGTCTTATACCATTCAGGATAAGATTGCCGTGCTGGAACTCCCGGACGGTACCACGCGTGACCTCACGCTGTGCCAGAAATGGCCGATCCGTATCCCGCGGCCAACGTTAAAACGTTACCCGGCTTCCCGCCCCCTGATCACAGGGCAGCGTATTCTTGACACGATGTTCCCCATCGCAAAGGGAGGAACCGCCGCAGTACCGGGCGGATTCGGGACCGGAAAGACCATGACACAGCATCAGATCGCAAAATGGTCTGACGCCGATATCATCATCTATATCGGCTGTGGTGAACGTGGAAATGAAATGACACAGGTACTGGAGGAATTCCAGGAACTCGTCGATCCCAAAAGCGGCAATCCGCTGATGGACAGAACTTCTCTGATCGCCAACACCTCCAACATGCCGGTGGCCGCCCGTGAGGCTTCTATCTACACGGGACTTACTCTGGCTGAATATTACCGCGATATGGGTTACGACGTCGCCATCATGGCGGATTCGACGTCACGCTGGGCGGAAGCGCTCAGGGAACTCTCCGGCCGTCTGGAGGAGATGCCTGCCGAGGAAGGTTTCCCGGCTTATCTGGCATCCCGGCTGTCTGCATTCTATGAGCGCGCGGGCATGATGCAGAATCTGAACGGCACGGAGGGATCGGTCACCATCATCGGCGCCGTCTCCCCCCAGGGCGGTGATTTCTCAGAACCTGTCACGATGAACACCAAACGTTTCGTCCGCTGTTTCTGGGGCCTCGATAAGGCTCTGGCGTATGCCCGTCATTTTCCCGCCATTCACTGGCTGACCAGCTACAGTGAATATCTCACGGATCTGGCGCCGTGGTATAAGGACAATGTTAATAAAAACTTTACGGACCTTCGCAACCAGCTGATGGCCCTTCTGAACCAGGAGAGCTCGCTGATGGAGATCGTAAAACTGATCGGAAGCGACGTGCTTCCCGATGACCAGAAACTTGTGCTCGAGATCGCACGTGTGATCCGTCTCGGCTTTCTCCAGCAGAATGCCTTCCACAAAGAGGATACCAGCGTGCCTCTGTCGAAACAGTACCTGATGATGGAGGTCATCCTGTACCTGTACAAGAAATCAAAGGCCCTCGTGGCGCTGGGCATGCCGATCTCCGTATTGAAAGAAGAGAATATCTTCGAGCGCATTATCGCCATCAAGTACGATGTGCCGAACGACAAACCGGAACTTTTTGACCAGTACATGAAAGACATTGACGCGTTCTACGACCGCGTTCTGGAAAAGAATGGATAAGGAGGGTACCACTCATGGCAATTGAATATTTAGGTCTGAATGAGATCAACGGCCCTCTGGCAGTGTTGGAAGGCGTCAAAAACGCTTCCTATGAGGAAATCGTCGAATTTATCATAGACGGAAGCGAAAAGAAACTGGGACGTATCGTGGAAATTTATGAAGACAAAGCCGTCATTCAGGTTTTTGAGGGCACAGAGAACATGTCCCTGGTGAACACACATACCCGTCTCACCGGGCACCCGATGGAGATCGCACTCTCACCGGATATCCTCGGGCGTACCTTTGACGGCATCGGGAAACCGATCGACGGCCTCGGCCCCATCGTTTCCGATACAAAACTGAATATCAACGGACTGCCGCTCAACCCGGTAACCCGTGAATATCCGCGTAACTATATCCGTACAGGAATCTCTGCGATTGACGGCCTGACCACTCTGATCAGGGGACAGAAACTTCCTATCTTTTCCGGGAACGGCCTGCCTCATGACCAGCTTGCCGCCCAGATCGTACAGCAGGCATCTCTCGGCGATAACTCTGATGAAGAATTCGCCATAGTCTTTGCCGCGATGGGCGTCAAATATGATGTCGCAGAATTCTTCCGCAGGACGTTTGAGGAAAGCGGCGTCTCCGACCACGTTGTCATGTTCCTGAATCTGGCAAATGACCCGGTGGTTGAACGTCTGATCACACCGAAGGTGGCGCTCACGGCGGCGGAATACCTGGCGTTTGAGCAGGGCATGCATATCCTCGTCATCATGACGGATATCACCTCCTTCTGCGAGGCTATGCGCGAGGTCTCCTCATCAAAAGGTGAGATTCCATCCCGTAAAGGCTATCCGGGCTATCTGTACAGTGAGCTTGCGACGCTGTATGAACGCGCAGGCATCGTGCGCGGCGGGTCCGGTTCCGTCACACAGATCCCGATACTGACCATGCCGAACGATGACATCACACACCCCATTCCCGACCTGACCGGCTACATCACGGAAGGCCAGATCGTCCTGGACCGTCAGCTGCACGGTCAGTCGGTCTATCCGCCGATCAACGTGCTGCCCTCGCTGTCACGTCTCATGAAAGACGGAATCGGCGAAGGATATACACGGGGTGACCATCAGGATGTCGCCAACCAGCTGTTCTCCTGCTACGCAAAAGTGGGGGATGCTCGTGCGCTTGCGTCTGTAATCGGCGAAGATGAACTTTCCCCGATCGATAAAAAATATCTGGTCTTCGGCAGGGAATTTGAAGAACAGTTCGTCGGACAGGGACCGTTTGAGAACCGTACGATCGAACAGACACTGGAAAAAGGATGGGAACTGCTGGGCATTCTTCCCCGCGAAGAACTTGACCGTATCGATACAAAAGTTCTGGACCAGTATTATCATCCAATCGAAGTTGACCTTGCTGCCAAGGCAAAGGCTGAAGCCAAACAGATGACAGAATAGAGGTGATTGTTCATGGATCCAAATACCTTCCCCACCAAGGGAAATCTGATTCTGGCAAAAAACTCTCTGGCGCTCGCTAATCAGGGTTTTGACCTGATGGACAAAAAGCGGAACATCCTGATCCGCGAACTGATGGACCTGATCGACGAGGCAAAGGATATTCAGTCACAGATCGATATCACGTTCCGTGAGGCTTACGCTGCGCTTCAGACCGCCAACATGGAGATCGGCATCAATCATGTGCAGACGATCTCCTACTCGATCCCGATCGAGGATTCCATCCGCATTAAGACGCGAAGCATCATGGGGACGGAAATTCCCCTCGTCGAAGCAGATCCGATCGCCGCGCTGCCCACCTACGCCTACTACAGCACACGGGAATCCCTGGATGAAGCCAGGCAGGCATTTGAACGTGTGAAAGAACTGACCATCAAATTGTCCATGGTGGAAAATTCCGCCTACCGGCTGGCTGCCAATATCAAGAAGACACAGAAGCGCGCCAACGCGCTGAAGAACATTACGATTCCTCACTATCAGCAGCTGTCAAAAGACATCTCGAATGCACTGGAGGAGAAGGAGCGTGAGGAATTTACAAGATTGAAAGTCATAAAAAAAATGCATTCCGGAAAATGACCGGGATGCATTTTTTATCTTACAATTTCAGCAGATACTCCTGCACAGCGGTGATCGCATTTGCCCCGTCCGCCGTCGCCGTGATGATCTGGCGGAGCATCTTGGTCCTGACGTCGCCTGCCGCAAAGATCCCTGCATGTGACGTCTTCGTGTCTTCTCCCGCGATCAGGTATCCCGCCTCATCTGCGTCCACCAGCCCCCGGAAAGCTTCCGAATTCGGCTGAATCCCCACTGCTACGAAGACTCCGTCAACTTCACACATTTCTTCCCTGCCGGTCTTCACATGATGCAGCTTCACTGCCTCCACCTGCTCCTCGCCGACGATCTCATCCACAACGCTGTCCCATTTCATCACAACATTGTCAAGTTCCATCAGACGCTTCTGCAGAATACCCGCAGCCCGCAGCTGGTCACGGCGATGCACAACATAAACCTTTTTACAGCCGCGCGCGAGAAAGATTGCGTCCTCGACGGCGACATCTCCGCCGCCGATCACAGCTACCGTCTTATTTCTGAAGAATGCCCCGTCACACGTCGCACAGTAGGATACACCCATGCCTGCAAGTTTCGCCTCTCCCGGCACGCCCAGCATCCGGTGAGTCGCTCCCGGTGCCAGAATGACTGCTTTTGTCCTGTAATTTCCGTCTTTCGTGTGAATGGTCTTGACGCCTTCATCCTCTGTGATTCCTGTCACCTCTGCCCTCACGAACTCTGTGCCCATGTTCTCAGCATGTGCCCGGAATTTCTCAGCCAGTTCCATTCCGCTGACACCAGGCAGGCCCGGATAGTTGTCAACCTCATACGTATTCTGCACCTGACCGCCGCTCACATAGGAAGCTTCCATGACAATCATAGACAGCCCGGCTCTCTGTCCGTATATAGCCGCACTCAAACCCGCAGGGCCGCTCCCTACTACAATCACATCATACACCTGATTCATCTTCATACCCCTTTCTGAATTGCCTCAACATCTTCCATCGCCTGGATGATCTGCACCTGATTTTTTTCACCCTCCTGGTAATGTACCACTTTAATCCCGCTTACCATGGAGAGCGCGTTGTCCACGGTGACCGACGTATAATCCAGCTTCTCATCATCCAGATAGAAAAAGTAAGTACTCGTCTTCGTCAGCTCATCGTCGCTCTTTTCATAAGTCAGATCCTCGACCGCCGACAGAAATGCACTTTCCCGCATTCCCAGCATAATATCATGCGCCACGCGGATCGGAACCTTGGTGGCCGTCAGGTCTCCGTATACGGAAGTCACAAAACAGTTCTGTATCACCGTGGCATCACTTCCATAATTATAAACCACCACATAGAGGTTCTGCCCCTCTTTCACAAGTGTTACATATCCGTATTGACCGCTTTTAACCACTTCATCCGATCTTTCTTCATCGACCTCCCAGCCATTGTCAGTAAATGCCTGTACCGGCGCCGGAAGCTGATAAAGACTGCCCCCGTACTCGACGGTAAAGTCCATGATATTTCCGGACACCATCAGCGGAGCCTGGTAATCTTTCACTTCCTGGGTGGCACCCTTTTTGACCGTCTTATATAATTCCGCATCCTCCGGATTCGTCTGATTACACAGCTCTGCGGTGTTTAATATCTCTGTCTCGGCATCAAACGTGAGGACGGCTTTCCGGTAAACCCCGTATTCATAAGTCAGTGTGATGGATTCCTGATCCTCGTACCGGTCTCTCGGAGCCCCGTATGCATCTGTCACCTGTACGACAGTGGCCTCCTCCATCACGATGTTCCCAGGCAGTGTGATCCTCTCCCCCGCGTCCTGGGTTTTCAGAGTCACCTTACCGATATGACATTCACTGATCGGCATCGGATCAACGGAAAAATTGGTAATGTCCGCACGCAGCGACGCACCTTCCATCTGGAATTCCTGATCTTCCAGATAGGATTCCCCGGAAATCTCTTCCGTATCCTCCCCGGTATACTTCCATCCGTTTTCCGTCAGCTCCTGATATGTCACGGGAAGCTGATAGTTCACGCCTTTGACAGCAAATTCAAAGCTCTGCAGTTCTGATTCAATGCTTACCTCTTCTTCCTCCTGCTCATTCTCCTCCTGAGATGCCAGAGGAACGCTCTTTTCTTCCTGTTTGCTGCAGCCTCCCAGCGCGGACACAGCGATCAACAGACAAAAAAGTACTGCTCTCTTCATATTCGTCCTCCTATCTACTACGCAAATTGTATCACAAAGACTGGTATATTTCCAATGAATTTGTTTGTGTCCTCCGTCATAAACTGTTACCAACGGACGTATGCGGACCACTTATCCGGTCCCGAAAGGAATCCCATGTTTCATTTGAAAATTAAAAAGCCGGCGAAAAGCGTCATTGTACTGTTTCTGGCCGCAGTCTTTGTTCTCGGCCTCGCACTCGGCATCTGGCGGGGCGTCTCCTCCCCAGCCGACCGAAAATTCGAAACGTATACCAATGATCTCTTCGAAGATCAGGTCTCCCAAAACACTCTTAACCTGCATTACACGCTTGCTGATCCCAAAGAATACGGAATTGACGACTACACTGTTACACTCGGTGCCGCAGCCATCGAAGATGCCGGTGAATATTACGCCGCTATTGAAAACAGCAGGGATATCCTGTCAGATTTCCCGTATGACAGTCTGTCCAGTGAGAACCAGCTGACATTCGATATCCTGGATCTTTACTTCGAAACGGAACTGTCGCTCGGTGATAACTACATACTTTCAGAAATGTTAAGTCCTTCCCTGGGTATCCAGGCGCAGCTTCCGCTTCTCCTCGCCGAATACAACTTTCAGACCCGGCAGGACGTCACTGATTATCTGAAATTGCTCATGGATATCCCTTCTTATTTTGAGGATGTTCTCCGTTTCGAGGGAGATAAAGCCAAAAACGGCTGCTTTATGAGCGATACCACCGCCGACCGGATCATCGCACAGTGCAGTTCCTTTATTTCGTCCGGGGATTCCAACTATCTGAATACGGTGTTCCAGCAGAAAATAGAAGAGAACAGCTTTCTGTCCGACGCGGAAAAGGAAGCCTGTCTGACGAAACATGCAGAAATCGTTCAGAAATATGTGCTGCCCGCCTACGATCATCTGATCAGCGGCCTGACTGAGCTGAAGGGAAGCGGAAAGAATGACAACGGCCTGTATTATCTGAACGGCGGCCAGGACTATTATGAATACCTGCTGAAGAGCAACTGCGGCATCTACAGCACCGTGGAAGAACTTCAGACGCGTCTGGGCAACCAGCTGCTCAGTGATTACCGTGAGATCCAGTCCCTGCTTGAAAGCAATCCGTCTCTCACAACATCTGTTTTCAAGCCGGTTATGACCGATATGACACCCCAGCAGATGCTGACTGACCTTCAGACGGAAATCACCCGTGACTTCCCGGAGCCGCCTTCTGTCACTTATGATATCAAATACATACATGAAGATCTGAAAGAATACTTAAGTCCGGCATTCTACCTGACGCCCCCGATCGACACGCATACACCGAATATGATCTATCTGAATCCCGCATCCAGTCTTACGGGAGTTGAGCTCTACACAACATTGGCTCACGAAGGCTTTCCCGGCCACCTCTATCAGACCAACTACTTTGCCCAGAACAGCCATGCGCCCATACGCCATCTGCTGAATATGGGAGGCTATATCGAGGGATGGGCGACCTATACGGAGTCCTATGCCTACAATTACGCAGGCCTGGAGTCAGGTTTGGGGCGCCTCCTGTGGCTGAACCGTTCCATGAATCTCTGCCTGTACTCGCTCCTGGACATCGGCATACACTATTACGGGTGGACTCTGACTGACACCACAGAGTATCTCCAGAGTTTCGGCATCTCCGACACCTCGGTCATCCGGGAGATTTTCCAGTGTATCGTGGAAGACCCCTCGAACTACATCCGTTACTATGGGGGCTGCCTGTCCTTCATGGACCTCCGCGAAGAAGTCACGGCCCTGGATGAGGATATTCAGCCCGTTGACTTCCACCGGGAAGTTCTGGAAATCGGACCCTGTCAGTTCCCCATATTGGAGAAATACGTGCTGAACGCGTTTTAACCGTCAAAGAGAACCCGAATCGGTTTCGTCAGAACTGACTGATCCGATCCGGGTTCTCTTTCTACATTCTGCCGGCAAGAAAAACGCTGACTGTAATTCCCGCAGCCGTCGCTATGAGGGCACCCGCCAGTGTATAACGGCTCTTCTTGACTTTTGCAGCGATAAAATACACACTCATCGTATAGAAAATTGTCTCCGTGCAGCTCATCATGATAGAGGCCGTCCTGCCCAGCATGGAATCTGTTCCGAATTCCTTGTAGATGTCCAGCAGAAGTCCCGATGCAGCACTGGATGAAAACATTTTCACGACGGCCAGCGGTACGAGCTCAGACGGGAAACCCAGGCCTTTCAGCAGATGCCCCATTCCGGACCCCAACAGGTCCAGAAGCCCGCTGGCTCTCAGGACACCGACCGCTGTCATCAGCCCTATGAGCGTCGGCACGATCTGATAGACCGTGATCAGGCCGTCCTTCGCCCCTTTCACGAAGGATTCATACACGTTCTGCTTCATCAGCAGACCGAAGCCGACGATATAAAAAATTACCAGCGGAATTATCATGTCAGAAAAGAACAGAAGAAATTTCATTCAAACCTCTTTATCATATTCACTCTTTCCATTATATGTGCCGGTAAATTTTTATATCCGGCTACCAGTAGACTTTTCCATATTGAAAGTACCACTTCTTAAATCCCCACAGACTCCTGCAGACATGCCTGCAGGTCTTCTCATATATGACAAGCACTGCGTCCGTGTCCTTCCGCGATATACGTTCCGGTCCGAAAGCCTCCCTGAACACGGTCTGTACGGCAGTATACGCCTCAGCCCGGGAGATATCCGGTATCGCCTCTGCGAGTGCATCCGGAAATCCCTTTTCCGTGCCGTCATACTCTTTTAAGAGTCCCCCGAAGTGCAGAACCTCCAGGACACGCGCATACAGCCGGTCCGCCCGGTATCTTCGGTACCGGTGTTTTCTCCGCCTCCTGCGGATCACCAGATACTTCCACATACAGACAGCCGCCGCGCACACAGCGGCCAGCACTCCCAGCATAAATGCAGCCGTTTTCCATCCCGCCCGCCCCTCGTTGTTCTTAAGTCCCGCATCCGGTTTCCCGCCGGGGCGCTCCGGTTCTTTCGTGGCTTCCGGCGTGTTTTGAACCTGCTGCTCCTCCTGCGCCGTATCTCCCTGGGTTCTGACAGACTCCGCGGGCACGACACTTCCCGGAGGCGTCGCCTCCACCACAACCCAGCCCCGCCCAGCCAGATAGACCTCCGCCCATGCATGCGCACTTCCATCGTCCAGCACTGCCCGATAGCTTCCGTCTTCCTGCTGTGTAAAGGCATCCGCCTTCGCCAGATATCCGGTCACATAACGCGCCGGGATATTGTAATACCGGTACATCAACACAGCCGCTGAGGCAAAATGCTGGCAGTATCCGCTGCCCTTTTCCAGCAGAAAATACTCCACCGCATCCTGTCCGTACGGCGCGACTCCCGGTGTAAGGGTGTACGTGGCTGTGGTGTGAAGCGTCCCGAGAATAAACTCCGTGATGCCTTCATAATTTGTCATCGGATGTTCGTCACAGAGTGTTTTCAGCCGCGAAAATCCATCGTCCGGCACCTCCAGATACGTCTCTGCGGCGTATTGCCGGTACCGGTCTTCCAGCATCAGATACTCGGGCCAGGATTCCGCCTGCATCCCCGAAATGGTATCCTCGAATTCCTGTTCTTCATACATCTGTGCTGTATAGCCTGTATCCGAGTGTTCCTGAAGCCTGGAAACGGGCGGAAGATATGTCTTCGTCTCATTTTGATTGACATATTGTACAGACAAGGTCTGTCCCTGTCCTCCTGTCGCGGACTGCATCAGATAATATTTTCTGTTTTCAAATCTGTCCCGTAACTCCCCGGGATCCTGACCGCTCTCCCGCGCCGCCGCTTCCAGAAATTGCGTTTCGTCCGCCGAATTCCAGCTGCCGTTCACATATGCACTGCCCGTGAAGCCTTTCAGATACAGATTTTCCTCCGGTTTTGCCGTGAGCACGAGTTCCATCTGGCCTTTGCCGGACGGATAACTGTTGGAACGGCTGATATCACCGTTACGCTCAGAATCTACAAACATTTCTGATACAGTTTGTCTTACATACCCCTCCGCCTTTGCGGGTATTGCCAGCAGCCTCTCCATCTGTTTTGCTGTAAACAGCTGTGCCGTCAGCAGAAAGACCATAGAAAATACGCCAAGCAAAGCCACACACCTGCCCGCCGCCGCGGTCTGACTGCTCCCCGGGACATTTGGCGATGGCTGTCTTCTGTCACTGGCTATACTCCCCATCACACTTGTTCCCATATGAAAGAAGGCAAACAGACAAATCTCCGTCACATCGAGCACCTGTCCCAGCAGCGGTCCCCCGAAGACAATGGGAATGCTGAAGAAATAAAAGATCCATGCTTTCCTGACGATAAATATCAGCCAGAAGAGCAGAATGCCGCAGAGAATTCCCAGCAGGACCAGGGTCTCTGTCAGATCAATCCGATCCGGCACTGCGGCTTCTCCACGGCTAATCTGAATCAGCAGGCCCAGCTGATGCTGGACATCCCTGACATAATACACCGCCGCACATGCAGCTGCGATGGCGAGCATCCTCGTCAGTATGGGATGCCGGTGTCTCCCAAAATATGATACCCAGATCACGCCGCATACCGCGGTGACGATTAGCGCCCCCTCCGCCTGCCGGCACGTCAAAATCAAAATGAACGTCAGGGCATAGAGAATGCCCAGAACACCGCATACGTAACTGAAAAATGTGAACACGGCCCACAGGAGCCCCGTTTTTTCCTGCGGCGCACGGTATCTGTCCTCCCATATCTCGATTCCCGGATCCGCAGCGCTTTTGTTTTTATGTTTTTTCTCAGCCAGAAAACCACCCCTTTTCGAGCTCCCGTTCATAGTCCTCTTCCGAAAAATGGGAGATCAGCTGCTGATTCAAAAAGAGCTGTAGTTTCATGTTCAGACACAGAAACGTTTCATCCGGCCTCAAAAACTGATATATCTCCGGCATCTCCTTCGGATTTCCTCCGGTCCCCCCGGAATACGAAGCGCACAGAATAAGCTCTTTTAACATTCCCCGGTAATCTTCTTCATTTCGAATTATTTTCTCTTCGCCGCTTTTTTTCTCCATATCATACCAGCACACCCGGTACTCGTGTCCTGCATCCAGAAATCCGTGCAGCACTGAGGCGGCCAGCTCACAGAAAGCATCCAGACGGCGGATGTCCTCATCACCGCTTTTTTGAAAATCCAGATAGACAGTCGCTGTGCACTGCGTTTCTGCCGCAAACTGCCGGCTCATCATCTGGTCCATTTTGGCACTCAGCTTCCAGTGAATGTCTCTCATGGAATCCCCGTCATGATACTGCCGGATCTGATACAGCTCCGGCGGCTGACTTCCGGGCATGTCCGGTCTCGGATCTCCCCCAGAGGGATACATGACCGCGGCATTCCAGTCGGCCTCAATCTTCACAGGCCGTCCCGCAGGGAATACGAGCACCCTGAGCTCCTCCTCTTTTTTCCGGCGTCCCCTAAACAGCATGAGGTAGTCATACACCCTGACACTCCTGATTCCCACGTGCAGAATTCCGCAGTATCCGGACGCCGCCTGAAATTCCATTTTCACCGGCTGTCTCCTGTCTGCCATATACCCGTGCAGTATCTTTCTTCCCCGGACGGTAATTTCCGGATTATAATATTCCAGCTCAACATCAAACCGTGCCGCCGGCAGCCGTGACCTGTTCGAGACCCGGATCCTCCCGGTCACAGTTTCTCCCTTCGACACGGCATCACTCTCCAGCTCCAGCTTTACATCCAGTCTGCCCGAGAGGTACCTGGACAGAAGAAACATACCCGCCAGAAAAAACAGTTCTGCGATAAACAGTATCATCAGTGCATCTGACCGGTATACCCCTGCCAGATAAAAGGTAAGAGCCGAAAAGATTACATATAGATTTCTTCTCATTCGCTATTTCCTCTTGAGCAATGGTTTTGGAACGCTCTCCAGAATATCTTCCATGATGTCTTCCCGGCTCATCCCGTCCATGCGCCCCCGCACGTTCATCTGAATCCTGTGCCGGACTACCGCCGGAAACTGACTGATCACATCGGCCGGGGATACGAATTCATTTCCCTGCAGCCAGGCGATCGCACGCGCCATCTTCACCAGCGCAATCGTTCCCCTGGGGCTCGCGCCCATTTCAAGGTATTTGCTTTCCCTGGTGGCAGTGATCAGTCTTACAATATATTCATAGATTGAGTCATGGATATACACTCTGGAAACTTCGCTCTGCATATCCAGCAGCTGTTCCATCGTGACTCTCGCTCTCAGGCTGTCCGTCCTCGTCCCTTCCTCGACCTCCTTAGCCATGGCGAGTTCACTCTTAAAATCCGGGTATCCCATTGTCATGCATACCATAAAACGGTCCATCTGCGCCGGCGGCAGCATCTGCGTGCCGGCAGACCCATAGGGGTTCTGCGTTGCTATTACAAAAAACGGGAACGGCACGATCCTGGTCACCCCGTCCACCGTCACCTGTTTCTCCTCCATCACTTCCAGAAGCGCAGACTGCGTCTTCGGGGACGTACGATTGATCTCATCCGCGAGCAGCAGATTGCAGAAGACTGCTCCCGGCTGGTAGACGAATTTCTGCACATCCTTTTTATATACGGAAAATCCTGTGAGGTCGGACGGCAGAACGTCCGGTGTGAACTGCACACGTTTCCATTTTAATCCCATCATTTTCGAAAATGCCAGCGCCAGCGTCGTCTTCCCTACTCCCGGAATGTCTTCCAGCAATATGTGTCCGCCGGCGAGCAGCGCCGCCAGTGCCTCCAAGGTAAAGATTTCTTTTCCCAGGATCGCCTGGTTGGCACCCGCCAGTATATCCCAGGCTGTATCTCTGTTCTTGCTCATTTTATATTCCCTCCGAATTATGATCTCCCTCACCTGTCTATTGTATCATACTACCGGGACTTAACTGGAGGTCAAGTGATAATATGTGAAATTTTTGTTAAACCGTTACTATTCACAGCTGATCTGGAGCCTCAAAGAGGCGACGAATGCGCATGTGGGTGGTGGGCTGTGAATAGTAACCTTAAACCAGCCCAATACCCCATTATGCCCTGCCAAGCCGTCTCGTATACCGCACGATCAGCCAGATCACAGGAATTGCTAATAAAAGCTCTGTGAGCGGCATCGCAAACCACATCGCGTCTGCACCTGCAGCCGCGGGCAGGACATAGATCAGGATTCCGCTGATCAGCGTACCCCGGGCAAACGACACCAGAAAGGACGCCGCCGGTTTCATGAGCGCCTGAAAATAGTAGGTGGAAAATATATTCAGCGGAAGCAGCAGAAAAGAGATTCCGTAACACCTGATGATAAAAGGCGCGATTTCCAGGACCGCCTCCGTGGGTGCCATGAATATCCGCACGAATCCATTCGGAAAGCAAATCGCCGCAGCCGTCCAGGCAACACCGAAGAAGGCACATGTCAGCAGCGCATATTTCAGGGTCTCTCTGATCCGCCCCCATTTTTCCGCACCGAAATTCATCGAGATGACCGGCTGTGCCGCCTGTCCCGCGCTGTATGCACAGCACTGCACGATGGTGCTGATATTTACAATGATTCCGTAGACCGCAAGGGCATCGGGACCCGAATATCTCATGATCTGGCGGTTGAACAGCATGGTCAGTATTCCCATTGCGATATCGATAAAGAATGTGGAAAATCCGGTGACAATGACACGCCGCAGTTGCTCCGCCGTCCGTGCCGGCCAAACCAGCCTGAGCGAACATCTCTTTGTGAAAAAATGGGTCCCCATCACCAGAAAAGTGATCAGCGCCCCCAGGGCCGTCGCAAGTCCGGCGCCGAAAATCCCCATATCAAACGCAAATACAAAGATATAGTCACCGGCAATGTTAAAAATCCCTCCGGCGAGAACACCCGCCGTCGCAAGCCCCGGATTCCCGTCATTTCTCAAAAAAGCCGCAAGCATCTGGTTAAAAAGAAACAGCGGTACGGCAAATTTGACCGGGAGCAGGTATCTCCTGGCGAGTGGAAGCAGCGTCTCCTCCGCCCCGAACAGCGTCAGGAGCTGACTGTCAAAAAAGCTGATGCCGATCCAGCTGACAGCTGCAAAGATCACGGTACCGAGCAGTGCGGCTGTAAAATACTCGTTTGCACTGTCCGCTTCCGACCCCCTTCGTCCTTTTTCCGTGGCAAACAGAACCGACCCGCCGATGCCCGTAAGCAGCCCCAGACTGTATATGATATTCCACACCGGAGCAACCACCGCGAGTGCCGCCGTACCGCCCGGCCCCTGATACTGTCCCACCATCGCCATATCCACCAGACCATAGATGGAACTGATCATGGCGCTCCCAAAAGCCGCCGCCAGATATTTAACATAAACCGTCCTGATCTTCCCCTGCAACAGATTCATCATAACCTCCTTCGTATGTTCCGTCCTAACACAAAAGCCGGATAAAATAACAGACATCTCAGCCTGTCACCTTATCCGGCTTACCATTTCCATCGAATGATTCGCCCTCCGAGTGAGCAAGAAAATTATAGTATAAACAAAATAATATGTCAAGATTTGTACGAATATCCTCCGGGCACTTTCCGTTTACTATCTGTCTCTCGGTTTCATCGTCGGAAGATCACAGTTGCCCAGTACTCCCTTAGACAGCAGAAAGCAAACAGCCCCTGCGATCAGCTCCCATGCCGACAGCACAAAGAATCCAGCCGCCATTCCAGGCGTTCCCCCTATCGCAGCCGCCGTTATCACTGCCGCTGCCACCCCCGGCGCAATGATGAGCATAACCGCAAGGCAGTAGATCATGATCAGCAGGCCGCTGCTTATATTCGCTCCGGTAAAACGCATCGACAGATAATTAACGCCGAGCAAAAGCACGGAGAACAGCGTATACACCACGATACTGCCCAGCATCAGAACCGCACCGGTCCCTGTCAGCACACCGCCGATTCCGAAGATCAGTACGCTCTCGAGCAGTGTTTTCGCCACCGTCTCCATATTGCTCCATATGATCTTCTTAAACGAAGATTCCGGTATCATATAGATATAATGTGTATACGTCTCCCGCAGCCCCCGTCCTGTCCCGATCAGGAATATCTGCATCCACATCAGGATCTGCAGGACCATCATCAGTTCCCCCGTCATATACATCACCACGATCGACGAGATCACGATGATCACGGAAGTAAACGTCAGGAATCCCAGCCGGCTCTGCCGAAAGCTTTCCCGCATATGTTTTCCGAACAATGCTGCCGCACCGCTGCCGGAGATGCCTGTCTTCGACACTTTTACATGCTTTCTGGTATTCTGCGCTTCATTGATATTGCCGGATGCGGCTGCTCTTTTTTTCTCGAACACGGTCTCGGTCGCCACCAGCGTATCCTCATAGTAGTCCATTCTGCTCATCAATATGTAGACGATCATGCAAATGCCAAGCACCAGATTCGCACCCAGATACAGCAGTCCCCGCAGAAGCTGTCCCTGAAAGAGATCTGTCACACCCGCAGCCGTCCATCCGGCTATCGGTACAAGCTTCATAAACGGTGAACGGACCGCCAGTTGAAGTGTACCCGGGAAATCCTGCGTCTCAATCATTTTTACCGCCATAAACACGGCCAGCGGCACAAACATGAGGATTGCGGCGATCTTTGCCGTCATCTTTCTGCGCGGCCTGCTGTTAGTCACATTGTAGAGAAGCAGCGATACGATGGAGAGGACGATGACATCCATCATAAAGCAGAGCCAGACGAGAAGAAGTCCCCCAAAATCGATGCCGAACATGGCGAACGTACTCGCCTGAAACAGCAGGAAAAAGCCCGCAAAAAATGCGACCTTTGCCAGACGCAGAATCCCGTACAGCAGGATTTTCCTGGGGCTGACCGGTGACACAAAAAGAAGATTGACATCATTCATCTCAAAGATCTGGTCGCCCCCCGAAACTCCCTTTGCCACGCCGATTCCGACAAAAAATGTAATAAATGCAAACAGGACTCCGGTGAACACAAACATCGGCGCCCGCTCTTCGATACCGGGTTCTGTAAAAAACGACATCACTGCAACGCCTGCGATCAACGCGATGATAAACAGGTACATGATAAATTTTCCCGGTTTTTTCATGAGCTCTTTCAGACTGTTTTTGGTACTTTTCAGGATGATATAGATGAGACTGTTCATTTATCTTTTTCTTCCCCCTCTGTGATTGAAAAGTAGATGTCCTCCAGCGTCTGATCATCTGATAATTCGCCCCTGCGGCACAGCGCGGCGATCTTTCCGTCCTTCATAATGCAGGTCGTATCCCAGTCCTCTTCCACACTGTCGATCATATGAGTACTGACCAGAAGCGCGCAGCCGCCCTTCTTAAGGTCGGCTATCATATGCTTAATCTCACGAATCCCGTGCGGATCCAGTCCCACCAGAGGCTCATCCAGTATCACGACATCGGGACGCGGCAGTACGGCACAGCAGACACTCACTTTCTGCTGCATTCCCTTGGAGAGCTCTTTCCCCAGTTTGTTCTTCTTATCCGTCAGCTCAAACCGTTCAAGCAGTTCCTCGGCGTAGGACTCCCAGTCCTTCAGCCGGTATGCCTTTGCGATAAATTCCAGATGCTCATACACCGTCAGCATAGGATAGAGCGCCGGCACTTCCGGTACATAGCCAAGCCTGCGCTTCGCCTGGGCAGAATGGTTATCGAATCCATCCACGGTGATTTCTCCCTCAAAACGGAGAAGTCCGCAGATCGATTTGATCAGAGTCGACTTTCCGGCGCCGTTCGGCCCGAGCAGTACTGTCAGTTCTCCAGGTTCGATACTGAGCGATACCCTGTCATTGGCCAGAAGTTTTCCATATTTTTTTGATACATTCTCTATCTTGATCACACATATACTCCTTTTACTGTTATGCTATTTCCTCTTCGATTCTTTGATCAGCTGTTTCAGGTCTTCCAGTGCAGACTGGTATCTGCTTGACACCATGGTGGGATTTCCGAGGATACGTCCCCTGTGTTTTCTGCGCGGAGGATTTTTAAGGCTCCGCAGTTTTTCCATCGCATCATTCACTGCTGATTTCAGCTCGTCCAGTTTCTGCATCGGAGCCGGCTGTTCATCCCCGTTCTTCCCTTCGGGCTTCACATCCGCGAATGCCACCAGGGCGTCCAGACGCCGCTGCATGACTGCCAGGTCTTCCTTCGCCCTGTCGATCTTATCCAGCAGGCTGCGCAGATTCAGTGCGCCTATGAACGAAATCGTAAAATCCGTTGCAATATAAGAGCTCAGAGCCAGCACTGCGATCAGCGCCGCAAAAGGCGGAAGCCAGTTCAGAAACGTGTCGATCGGTTTATGCACAAACCGCGTCATGAGTATCGTAAAAACACCCCAGGCAAGCGAAGAACCCAGACAGATATATCCCCTGTAATTAAATTTCTTGGAACTGTAATCCCAGTACCTGACCTTAAACAGAGCCTCCATCAGTATCCCCGTGACCAATTCCAGCAGGGTGGCGCCTATCATACCGGATACGAACGTTAATGCCAGATTGTCCTGGTAAGGCGCCGACGCAACCAGCATCATGACCGCACCGCTGCCGTAAATGGGCAGAAACGGACCGTGCATGAAACCCCGGTTGATCCACTGCTGTTTCTTGACTGAAACGTAGGCGCTCTCCCAGCACCACCCGATAAAACAGTAAATATAAAAGCACAGTAGCCACTGAACGATTGAGTATTGATACATTACCAAATATCCTCCCTTATAACCATACGCCGCACTCTCCCCGCCCTGTCAGGCGCTTTTCCAGATCTTCTTTGTGAAACAGAAAATCTCTGTCCGTATAATACCTGGCCTTCTGCGGACATTTTTTAATGCAGGCCCCGCACTTGATACAGATACCCGTATATTCGCGGACATCTTCACTGGAAATAGAACCCATGGGGCAGACTTTTGCACATATCCCGCAGTTATCACAGTTTTCATTTACAAGAGACCTCACCCGGCGAATATCGATGGGCCTGCCGTCCGGTCCCTTCGGTTTAAAGTACTCCGACTGCGGACTCTCCCCCGGCACCTCAATTCGTTTCCCGGCCGTCCCCCTGCGTATCTTATCTGCAAGTCTCAATGCAAACTGATCAGCAAATGCAAGATCTTCATCATCTGGTCTTCCCTTCGCAAGCACATCCGAAAACGCGTGTTCTCCGACAAATGCGGCCGCCGCCGTACAGACAAACCCGTCCCCCGTTAAGAGATCCCTCAGTTCCGCAAGCGCATCATCAAAATTCCGGTTTCCATACAGGACAACCGGAACCGCCTTGGCACCATTTCCGCGCACTGTCTTCAGAAACGGGAGCAGTACATTTGGAACACGCCCCGCATACACCGGGGTCCCAAACACCACAAGATCCCGCTCAGTAAATGCGTACGCCTCCTCTCTTGCCGCCGGACGAGTAAAATTACACGTTCTCCGCCCGCATGCAAGTTCCTCTGCCAGCTTATCCGCGATGCGGCAGACTGTTGTTTTCGTTGTATCCGTAGCACTGAAATACATTGCCCATACGTTCTCTGTCATACTCAATCCTCCAGAAATCGCCCGGTGTCCTGCACTGACTGCAAAACATGGCTGATTTCCTCCCTTATTCAATATCCCGTTTATTATAACACAAAGGACGGTGTTTTCACACCGTCCTTTGTCCGAAACCGGTTTATGATTAAACCAGTTTCATTGTATTGATTTTTACGCCCGGTCCCATTGTCGGAGCGATCGTTACGCTCTTTAAAAAGGTTCCCTTCAATGCGCTTGGTTTTGCTTTGTTGATAGCATCTATAAGCGTCTGGAAGTTGTCCGCTAACTGCTCCTCTGAGAAAGAAGCTTTTCCAATTGGCACGTGAATGATATTTGTCTTGTCAAGACGATATTCAATCTTACCGGCTTTGATATCCTGAACAGCTTTTGTAACATCCATCGTTACTGTTCCGGCCTTCGGGTTTGGCATCAGGCCTTTCGGTCCAAGGACACGTCCCAGGCGGCCGACAACGCCCATCATATCCGGTGTAGCAACAACTACATCGAAATCAAACCAGTTTTCGTTCTGAATCTTCGGAATCAGTTCCTCTGCTCCTACGAATTCAGCTCCTGCTGCTTTTGCCTCCTCTGCCTTTGCATCTTTTGCAAATACAAGGACACGAACCTGTTTACCGGTTCCGTGAGGAAGAACAACTGCACCACGAATCTGCTGATCTGCATGACGTCCGTCACATCCTGTTCTGATATGCGCTTCGATTGTCTCGTCAAATTTTGCAACAGCTGTCTTTTTAGCTAAAGAGATGGCATCTGCCGGATCATACAGTACTGCACGATCTACTGCTTTTGCAGCTTCTAAATATTTTTTTCCATGTTTCATTTAAAATAACCTCCTGTGGTAATTGCGGGTTTTTCCCTCCCACTTATTGTTTGTCAGTTTCAATGGAAGTTTGCTTAAGACATATGTCTAAGCCTTACTCCTCAACAGTGATTCCCATGCTTCTTGCAGTTCCTTCAATCATGCTCATCGCTGATTCAACAGAACCTGCATTCAGGTCCGGCATCTTCATCTCTGCAATTTCCTGGATCTTTGCTTTGGAAATTGTAGCAACTTTTGTCTTGTTCGGAACACCCGAACCAGATTTGATGTTGCAGGCTTTTTTCAGCAGAACTGCTGCCGGCGGAGTTTTTGTAATGAAGCTGAAACTTCTGTCTGCATATACAGTGATAACAACAGGGATCAGCAGATCGCCTTTATCAGCTGTTCTGGCATTAAACTCTTTTGTGAACTGTACGATGTTGACACCATGCTGTCCAAGTGCAGGACCAACTGGTGGTGCTGGTGTTGCCTTACCAGCCGGAATCTGTAATTTAATATAACCTTCTACTTTCTTTGCCATCTTTGGCACCTCCTATGATGTGGTAATTACGGGGATTTCCCTCCCACGAGCCGAAAATTCCGACTCTTGTTACGTTACAATTTCTTGATTTCTGCGAAACTGATTTCTACCGGCGTTTCGCGGCCGAACAGCTCAACATTGATCGTCACAACCTGTTTCTGCGGATTGATACTCTGGATCATACCCGTCGTATCTTTCCATGCACCGCCTGTGACAACAACACTGTCTCCTTCTTCGAAATCGACCATGACATTCTCAGCCTGAATACCCAGGGGTTTCATCTCTTCCTCTGTCAGCGGTACCGGTTTGGATCCCGGTCCTACAAATCCTGTGACACCGCGGGTGTTTCTCACAACATACCATGTGTCATCGTTCATGACCATATTCAGCAGAACATAGCCGGGAAACATTTTCTTCTGCACCTGCTTTTTGGCACCGTTCTTCATTTCCACAACATCCTGCATGGGAACACGAACTTCCAGAATCTGATCTTCCAGGTGACGGTTTTCAATTGTTTTTTCAATATTGGCCTTCACTTTGTTTTCGTAGCCCGAATACGTATGAACTACATACCAGTTTGCTTCTGACATTTAACCACCCTTGTCCTTATTTAATCACCAGATTCATAAACTGCAGTACGAGACTGTCCAAAATCACGATAATAACTCCAAGGACAACGGTAATGGACACAACTGCTGCCATTTGTTTTCCAAGTGTCGACTTATCGGTCCAGATGATCTTTTTAAATTCAGACTTAAGCCCTTTGAACCAGCTCTTTTTCTGAGCCTTCCCAGATTCTGCCATTCTCTCACCTCTTGCCAATTACTTGGTCTCTTTGTGCATTGTGTGTGCTTTACAGAATTTACAGTACTTCTTGGTCTCCATTCTTTCAGGATGGTTCTTTTTCTCTTTTGTCATGTTGTAATTACGCTGCTTACATTCTGTACATGCCAATGTGATTTTTACGCGCACGACTTCCACCTCCATGTGTTCTTTTGCGTTTTACGACAGTCATTTTTTTAGACATAAAAAAAAGACCTACTTCCACGTCGTTACATAAACATACCATGTAAAGTCCTGTTTTGTCAAGTATTTTCAGGAAAAATACGGCTGTATATTCAGCCATACCAGAATCTCAGCAGGAAACAAGCCTGCCGGGCGGACAGGCTTGTTTCCCAAAACTTTTATTATATATGTGACTGCATGCTTTGAATATAATATGATATGAAATTCAACGTCTGCTCTATACCCAGTCTGCCCGTATCAAGTGTCAGGTGATACTCATCTGCACTCTTCCAGTTTCCTTTCATATAATATTGATAAAATTTCTCTTTTCTTTTGTCTTCTTTGTCAATCAGCTTCTCCGCCCTGGATGCATTGAGATCACACATCTCCATGACCTTTTGTATCCTCTTCTCTTTATCCGAATGAAGAAATACACTGACAAGGTCCGTTCTGTCCCGCAGAATATAGTTTGCACCCATTCCGAGTATGATGCATGGCTGCCGTCCTGCAATCTTTTTCATCTGAGAAAACGGAATCTCTCCTATTTGCGTACAACTGTAGTTTTCCGCGATTGCATACAGCAGGCTGTCATAATACTCCTCAGTCAGAAACATTTTCATGTCCTCATAAAGACCGCTTTTTTCAGCCTCTTCCCTCAGTCCTTCCTTGTCATACAGTCGGATTCCGAGCTTCTTTGCAAGATGTTCGCCGATCTCCGGCGCTCCGCTTGCATATTCCTGCGAGATTGTAAGAATCATAGTCTGTCCTCTCCCCGTTCCTGTTTCATCAGCTGCGGCTGGCTTTTAAATCCTGCGGTTCAACTACGACTGCAATGATTACGCCGATCAGCAGAGCCCAGAAAGCAGAGCCTATCCCCAAAAAAGATAACTGTGACAGCGCCACAATAAACGCGATCACCGCAGAAAGCTGAAATCTTCCCGCCTGAAAGGCGCTCTGAAGAGAGCTTAAGATCACTCCGATCAGAGACAGTCCGCCAATGATGTAAATCAGATTGATCGGTATGGTATCCAAAAACGGTACGACAATGCTGGCAAATATCGCCACAAACGACGTAAAGATCATACAGATGACAGCCGCCGCATAGCGGTCTTCCTTGGGTCCTGATTCCGGTGATGCCGTCATCGCCGTCATAGGTCCTGCAATATTTGCATTATGCCCGCCAAACAGAGAAGCAATCATACCGCCGATACCCGATATCACAGTCATGGCTTTGACGGGAGGTTCATATCCCTGCCCCTGTAATACACCGACCGCCTGCGTGTTTTCTGCACCGATGACCAGCAGGGTCAGCGGTATCGTAATGGAAATAATGACCTTT
Organism: Ruminococcus gauvreauii; assembly: GCF_025151995.1. Lineage (NCBI taxonomy): Bacteria > Bacillati > Bacillota > Clostridia > Eubacteriales > Oscillospiraceae > Ruminococcus > Ruminococcus gauvreauii. The sequence goes on along the minus strand of NZ_CP102290.1, from coordinate 2,303,977 downwards.
CCGAAGCTTTCGAATGAATAGCCTACAAACCTCGGACCGCTCCATTTTAATCCTGCCAGCGCACTGGTATCGTAAAGCCCGCATGCCAGCACGCCAACCACCACGATCACCAGCGCTGCCAATACCGGCGGAACTGCCGGAATCTTCAGCCGTGTAAATACAATCCATGCTGCAATCGCCAGAATGCCGATCAGCAGCATCTGAACATTCGTCGCCTGTGAGAGATCTGAAGACCAGTTAAAAAGATACTGCACGATATTTGTTCCAAACTTAAACAGACAACCGGCCGTCATTCCCATGACAATCGGCATGGGAATAAATTTCATCACCCTGCTGACGACTCCGCTCACGCCGAGCAGCAGCACAATGATTCCCGACAGCAGATATCCCGTACACAGCTGCGGCAGCGTCAGACCTGCCGTTACACCGGAGACGGCAATCGCCGCCCCGGAAATAGACCACGCCCCCGGTATCGGCGTCTTATATTTCAGTGAAAGAATCAGGCCGTTCAGGCATCCAAGTCCCCAGCAGGCAAAAATCCAGGAAATAACCGTCTCTCTTGACCATCCGCAGTCATTGCCATAGGCATACAGCAGTAACGCAAAACACCATCCCGCAACACCGGTCACAACACCCTGTGTGACACTCTTGATATGAACATGCTTTGGAAAATCTTTAATGCCATCTATAATCCGATGTTGATTATCCATAACTTAAGCCCCCTTTAAAAAGCCCCTTTTACCTGTTGATCTCCTCAACGCTGCGTCCCTTGGTCTCCGTGCCGAATACCAGAGTGGAAACCGCGCCGATCACAAACACAACAGATGCCAGAATGAAAATATAGATCTGCGGCATATTCGCCTGCATCATGGCACCGAACAGTGTCGGCGCGATCAGCGACGCCATTCGCCCGGCAGATGAGGTTGTTCCCGTACCAATACCGCGGATACGTGTCGGGAACACTTCCGAAGCATAGGTGTAGATCAGCGACCAGATACCAAAGCTGAACATCTGCAGCAGACCGCCGAAGATGATAATCTGTGTCATACTTGTGGCCCCGCCGTACATATAGGAAAAGACGGCAGCCAGAATCAGATAGGAAAAGATCATCTTTTTACGTCCGACAATCTCCACCAAATAAGTAGCGATCAGGTAACCTGGAATCGCCGGCAGATACATCAGAATTACAAAACCATTGGACTTCACCACATCAAAACCCTTTCCAACCAGGAGGTCCGAAATCCATGTGTTGAGCCCATAATGACCAAACAATACACAGAACCATAAGATCCACATGGTCAGAGTTTTCCGCGTCTGATCTTTGGATTCAAACAGCTGAGCAAACTTGGATTTGCCTGAATTGTCGGCAACTTCTGCCACCGGGTCTGGAATCGGGGCCAGTGCCTTGCCTATGCATGCCTTTACCTTATCCTCATAATTGGATACAATGCGCTTTGCCTCCTCTATATTTCCTTTCATTTCATGCCATCTCGCCGATTCAGGAATCAGGAAAATGACGATGAAAATGCACAGTCCGCCAAGTCCCTGGGCCAGGAATACTGCGCGCCACGGGAAGAACATCTGAAGAATCCATCCATACAGCCCGGCAACGATGCATGCAAGCGGATAACCGCCTTCCAGCAGGCAGATACAGCGGCCGCGGCTCTTTGCTGGAAACAGTTCCGCCAGCATTGACTGTGTACACGGAAAATGTGCACCCATGCCGAAGCCAAGGATCAGGCGCAGCGGCCAGAACAGTGTGACGCTGCTCGTTATCGCAATGAGCAGGCTGGAGATGGACCACAGACAGATCGCCGTGATCAGCATTTTCTTACGGCCGATTTTGTCCGCCAGTAAACCGGAGATCGTCGCACCCAGAAACATACCGATATAAACGATCGTTGCCACCAGACCTTTTGTCGTCGAATCAAAACCATATTCCGCGGCAATGTTTGTCATACAGAAGGTTGTCGTGCCCAGTCCGACCGATCCCAGGATCCAGCAGATTTCGTGGCACAGCCACTGTTTCCACTGTACCGAGCACGTAGGAAGTCTCTCAAGCCGTCCGGAAATATTATTAATATTTTTTTCCATGTTGTCCCCCTTATTTAAGCCCCGTTAATATTTGCAGTTATCCTGGAACGTCTCCCACATCGCCATGAAGTTCTCAACAGGAACGTCATCCTGGATATTATGTACCGGTGAGAATACAAAACCACCGCCCGGTGCAAACAGTTCCATGTTCCGCTTGGTCTCCTCGCGCACCTCTTCCGGAGTTCCGTTCGGGAGTGTCGCCTGCGTATTGATGCCGCCGCCCCAGAATACGATGTCATTTCCGAATTCTCTCTTCAGTCTTTCCGGCTCCATATTTGCCGCGGCGATCTGAACAGGATTCAGACAGTCATAGCCTGCCTCTATGATATCCGGTATGACAGAAGTCACGGATCCGCAGGTATGCAGTGTCGTCTTGATTCCCGGCTGACGTTTCTTAATAAACTCATTCAGTTTTTTATGGAATGGGAATACCAGCTCGCGCAGGATCTCCGGTGAGCAGAAGGTCCCCCTCTGTGTGCCGAAATCATCCGCCTCTGCTGTGACATCCAGCAGTCCGTCATACTCATCAAACAGATATCCGTACCACTCAATCTTCTTGTCATACAGCTCCTGAATAAACGGTTCGCATCTCTCCGGCTCCGCCAGCATCATTGCCAGCCAGTCTTCATACCCCCAGACCAGAGGTCCCGTCTGCATAAAACCATTGCCAAACACCTGGCATGTCGTGGTGGCAAATCCTGCCGCACGATAATCCTCAAGTTCCTTTCTGGTGCCCGGCACAAGGCGGTTTGGTTTCGGGAAAATATACTTCGCGTCTTCCTCCGCACTCTCTGATCCCTTAAGCGCGCAGTCATACAGGTCATAATACAGGCCGTTCTTCTTAGGCATCCTGTAAGTTGTGCCGAAATCATTCGTATAATAGGTATAATGTTCATCTTCCCAGTTCTTTACGTAAGGGCTTACATAATCCTTCTGATATTTGACCCTTGCATTTCTGACGTCACATTTCAAAAGATCCATTACCTTGTCGGATGCGTATACTAACTGGTACGGTGTCTGGCAGATCTCGAGCTGTTCCTCTTTTAATCCAAAATAATCCAGCAGTTTCACATAAAAATATTTGGTAAATTTGCAGGCATGCCCTGATCCCAGATCAAGCGGAATGCGGTCAGGTTCTTTGTGGTCCAGTGCCATTTTCAATCTTTCGCGTGAATTCATATACGTATCCTCCTATCTGTAATGTATTCCCGATACAACTAAAACCCGCAAGATGCATTGTTCCTCTTTGCAATACAATAAACAAATCGAAAATAACGATGTGTATTTTGCAAGATTTTAGAATTTTTAATCTACATTCATATAATATCTTACTTTTACGTTTTTGTATATATTATTATGTTTCAAAATTTCACAAGTTAGATTGTATCGGCGTAACATCGTCATTTATGACGATATTCTATTTTTTTGTAGATTTTTTTGTATTCTTGTCACAATGCAGGAGATTTGATTGCATTCCTTGTTTCAATAGACTAAAATATAAGACATACAGAGAAACCTGCATATATTAACGGAGAATTTACGCCATGCTGGAAAAAGAATTTGCACAGCGCTTTATCGAAAAGATCAGCGAATATACGGATTTGAAATTTATGGTATTCAATACTGAGGGGATCATCATCGCGGCAACAGAGAAAGAGCGCGTCGGTGTCTTCCATGAAGCTTCCTATAATATGATCACACAGGGACTTCCTTATATTACGGTGCATCCTGAAGATGTAAAAAAATACCTCGGCGTCAAGAACGGGGTCGATATGATCATTATGAACAACAACCGGATCGTAGGGGGCATCGGTATCACGGGAATTCCGGAGGAAGTGATGGACATTATCACCATGGCAAAGATCACCATAGAAGCCATGCTGGAGCATGAGGTGTATAAAGAAGAGATGGATCAGAAAAATAACGAGAGAGACGAATTCTGCAGTCTGCTTTTAAAATCTGATTCCAAGGATACCGACAAGATCCACCTGATGGCACGGCATCAGATGATTGACCCCGGCATACCGCGATTTGCCATTATTTTCGAGGTGATCGATGAGGACTGCAGCCGCCAGAATGTCCTGGATATTTTATACAGCAGTCCGGGATTTACCCAGCAGGACATCGCCTTTATCAGCAAGAGACAGGAGATTGTTCTCTTCAAAAGCATGGACAAACCGCTGAATCAGCTCTTTACGGAATATAAAAATCATATCCGGGATTTTCTGATCCCGGTCTACGAAAAGCTTCTGAAAAAACAGATTCCGTGTCAGTATTACATCGGCAGCATGCAGAACAAACTGGAGAATTACAAGTTTTCTTACCGGCACTGTACCTGGCTCCGGGACTATGAAAATCCGCGATGCTATTTTTATGATTATATGAATGAATATATACAGTCCCAGATTCCCGCCCTCGAGATGTACGGAGTATTTAATTCTCTGGGTGATCTGATGTCTGATTCACTGAGACAGGATTTTGTCGAGATCATCACGGCGCTGAACAGCTGCAACTATAACCTGGTGGAGAGCAGCAGATCCCTGCACATCCACAAAAACACCCTGATCTTCCACCTCAATAAGATCAAGGAACTGTATAACATCAATCCTCTGCAGGACGGAGAAGATCGGGCGTTTACAGATTATCTGTGCCGGTATCTGAAATCGAAAAAATAGCTGCGGACTGATCAGCCCTGACACTGATTGACTTTCCCGAAATCCAGATGCTATACTTGATTCAGTATGAGAGGGGGAAAATATATTGAAATTAATCATATTGGGATCGGAAATGCTGAATCATGTCATCTGTGACGGTAATAGCTTTTCACCGGGTATCACACCGTGCAGAATCCCCCTTACAGCTCCTGATCCATCCAAACTCCAGTCAAAGTTATGTCCTGGTGAAAAAACCTGGCTCATCCTCGAGCTGGCAGACTTTATCCACGATGCTGTTCTGACAGAAACCGTACCGGAGATCCGTGACCGCCTGTCCGAATACATTACAGTTATTAAATCCTCTCTTGATCCGTCAAGAGTTGTTCTCGTCAGGACTTTTTATCCGCAAAAGGCTGTCGACCGGGGTCGTGTCAGTACAATATACCGCAAAAACAGAGAGCTGATCAACCGTACGCTTGCCGAAACCGAAGAATGGCTGACAGGACAGATCAAACCTGTCGTCATTGATATCGCCAGGTTCTATTACCTGGACCTGCAGAACAAGGATTACGGTCCCATTCTTTCCTACGAACCATATTTCTTTGCACATCTGAAAACAATCTTTCAGAATATTATCCTTCAGAATGTTCAGCAGTCCGTATGGGATACACGTGATTACGGACTTCTGCTTGAGCGATGGCTTGCATACTATACTTATCACAGCTTCGACTACCATGATCCCCTTTATACAGATACCATGATTGACCAGATCGTTCCCGCTTTAAATAGAGAAACAGTCAGAAAATACAGGCATGAAATATCAAAAATGGCCGTCCAAAACGCCGTTTCCCTGCATGATCTGCTGGAGACTTTTGATTTTTCAGCGTGCCGGGAATTAAAAGCACTGCTCACACTGGCAGAGCTTGTTCAGTCTGATAAATTTGCAGAGGAACTGTCGGATCTGTCATTGATCTTCCGGGAGAATCTCGGTATCCGAGATATACTGCTGACGAAACTGAAAAAGCTTTACCGCGAGGAAGGACTTATCACGCCCGAATATATTAACCTGCAGAATCTTGAAGACTTCTGGAATGCATGGGTGCTTTATCAGAAGGGAAGTTACCGCAGTGCCGCAAAGTGCCTCCTTCCTCCGCATCAGTTTTATAACATCGCAGGGTGCCGTTCTGCGTTTTCTCTGAAAAAAGCGCTCGGCAAATACAGCCTTCAGCACTCCATCGCACCCGTCGACGTGTGGGGCAGCTATCTGTCCAGAAATCTGGTGCTCGCCAGTCCGGAAGCCTACCGCGTGCAGGCACATATCAAAATCAAATACACCAATGCGCTGCATACGGACCCTGACCGCACCAGCAGGCTTCTCAGGCGCCATATGGGCTGGATCATCGTGGATATGTTTGCCTTCAGCGAAAATGTCGACATTTTAACTTCCCGGTCTCTGAATCATATAAAACAGCTGGCAGCGTCCTTCTTCCAGACGCTCCGGTCATTTTATGGAGATCATATTATCTTTAACCGGATATCGGCAGGCAGCAGGGATACTATGGCATTCCAGGATCAACTGATTAAAAAATATCATTTAATCACGGTACAGTCGTCTCTGGCTGCATATACTCCCGGAAAAGGGACACGGGACAGCCAGCTTGCAGAGATCATCAGACGCGACCAGATGATCTCTGCAGACGTACTGGTTTACTTCTACGGAAACGGCAATGTGGGCGACGATATCTTTTTTGACATTCTGGTAAACAGATATAAAGACGTGGAATTTACGGTGCTTCTGCAATCTGCCTCCGCCAAAAACTTTTGCGGCCGGTACAATAATGTAAAAATTTACAGCCAGGACAGCGTACGGGGAATTAAACGCTGCAATACATTTATTCTGATCGGCGGTTCCATGTTCATGCAGCCCTTGAACTGGTACCGTAAGATTGCTGAGATGCATCAATACCTGAAGGTTTCCCGAAGGAAATTTATGCTTGGTATCAACTTCGGACCCTACACTGACGAAAATTATCTGCGGGAATATCATAAGATATTCAGGCGCTGCAACGACGTCTGCTTCAGGGAACAGTACTCCCGTCATTTATTCAGGGATTTAAAGAATGTGCGCTGTGAAGCCGACATTGTATTCTCTCAAAGCTACAGGACCTGCGGAAACTTTGGTGCTGCAATCTCCGTCATCTCCCTCTCCCATCGGAAAGAGCTGGAGCAATACCAGGAAACGTATATCCGCAGTATGACTGTGCTTTGCCGGGACATCATCCGGGAGGGTCTGCCAGTCCGGCTCCTGTGCTTCTGCGTCAATGAGAAGGACAATGTTGCCGCAGAGGCCATCTGGGATAACCTGAATGAATCAGAAAGAGCGATGACAGAAAAGGTCTTCTATCATGGCAACCTGAATGAATTCCTGCAAATCATGGGCGGCGTTAAGTATCTGATCGGCACAAGATTTCATGCAAATGTCCTCGGATTTTTAATGCAGAAAACCGTCTATCCGGTCGTCTATTCCCAGAAGACGGTTCACATGCTGGAAGATGCCGGATTCAGCGGCGCCTGTGGTGACATCAGGCATTCTGAGCGGATCTCCTGGGGCGCCGTGAAACAAAATGAAGGATCCGGTTTAAAGAATCTGGATTCATTGAAGACCAGCGCCGGGCGTCAGTTTGCCTCACTGGACGCGCATTTTTCCAAACGGCATTCATGACTGTGCTCCCCCCGTTCCAGCTGTAAGAATGCATGTTTCGAATACATGGAAAGCAGGAAGGCAATGAGCGCAGCTCCGAACATGACGGCCTGCGGTATGTTTTTACATGCGTCAAACAACACCCCGTAGGCCGCCTGCCCCAGCGGAGATGCGCAGTTGACGACTGCCATGATGGAAGCCATGATTTTGCCGAGCAGATGGGAAGGTGACTGACGCTGTACGGCAGCACACATCTGGATCGTAAATAGTGTCGACACCGCCATGGTAAGGAAACTCATGGCACTGATCAGTATATAGCCCCAGAACTTCGGAACGAAGGAACAGAGACCAAGTCCCATAAAAGCGGCTGTGACAGAGCAGATCACAAGGAGCCAGTGGCTCTTGCCGAGTTTCCATCTGCTGCCTAGTATGCCTGTCAGGCAGCCGCCTGCCAGTCCGCCAAGCCCGAGGGCGCCCTGCGTGATTCCCAGCATGACGTCACTCATTCCCAGAATATTCACAACCATCACAGGGATACCTACGATGATAGCCGCAGACAGCACCATATTAAACAGTGCGAGGATGACGACCACCGGAATGAACACCGGTTTTTCATCATGCACGAATCGCCAGCTTTCCCGCAGATCGCCCCGAATGATCGAAAATAACCCTTCCCTGGTCTGCTGTCTCTCAACCGGAATCCGGATAAAAATCTCCATGACTGCAGAACTTATGAAGCATCCAATGCTGACCAGCAGAATGGGCGTCAGGCCCCACGTACCAAATAAGACACCGCCGATGACCGGTCCAAGCAGACTTGACAGTGTACTGACCATGTTGATCACTGCATTGGCCTGCATAAGCTGTTCCCGTTCCACAAGCACCGGAATACTGGCCTGCACAGACGGCTGATAAGTCCCCGAAATTCCATACAGAACCATCAGACAGACGATCATCAGCGGTACGATGGGCATCAGGCCATGAAGCAGATAAAAAATCAGGATCAGCCCTGCGGTTCCGAAGTCCAGACCCACCATGATATTGCGTTTGTTCATCCTGTCTGCCAGTACTCCTCCCACCAGTGAAAATAAAATCATGGGAATAAACGAGCAGGCCGTCACTGCACCGAACAGGGAAGAAGAACCTGTTTCCCTCAGCAGATAAAGAGGCAGCGCAAAACGAAGAATCGCATTGCCAAAAAGCGAAATGATCTGTCCGATTACAACCAGTGTGAAATCCTTTCCGAATAATGTCTGTTTATTAGCTTCCATAATGATCCCCCTTTTAATTAAACCGACCGTCGGTTTGTATTTATGTAAAAGTAAACTGCCTGTATCAGGGCAGTTTATTCTGTGTTTTTAGTTTTTCCTCTTTGACCCAGCAGAATCTGGCTATAGTTTATCATCGCAGCGATCATATCTTCATCCAGCAGTTCAGCCCCGATAAAAGCACCCGTAATCTGATTATATACTTCGCAGCGGGCTCTCATCTCCTCCGGGCTTGTCGGCTTCAGAAGCGGATGCAGCCAGACATCGGCCAGCATCATCAACACCTCCGCGACTTCTTTCGTATGTGTGATGCGGATGGAACCATCCGCGATCCCCTCCTCCAAAATGGGCTGGATAAAATACGGTACCACCTCGTCGTAGATATTCTGAATATTTATCACAAGGAACTTTGGACTGTCCAGCAGATAAGGAACCATACTCAGCATCGTTTCCTGATTGGTGTGAAGCAATGACGTACGAAAAATTTTTTTCAATTTTTCTATCCCGTTCAGTGTGCTGTCGTCTCTGATTCTGCTCAAAATCTTGCCGTTTTCGTCCCCGATTCGGGTACAGATCTTAACAAAGATTTCTTCCTTCGATGCAAAGTGATGGTATATTGCGCCCTTTGATAGTTTCGTCTTCTGTATAATATCCTGGAGTGTAGTTTTATCGTAACCTTTCTCTGCAAAAAGCTTCGCCGATGTATCGAGTATCCGTTTTACCGTCTCCTCCGGGTATTTATTTCTTGCCATATCACCCTCCATACAGACCGTTGGTCTGTAAAAATAGTAGCATGGATTTTATGTTATGTCAATGGCCAGAAAGATTTTATTTACCTTCCCGGCGAACCAACATATCAGCTATCTGGAGGTCTGTTCTTCTTTCATCTTCAGATATCAATGCGATCACTTTCTGTATATATACACAGTCCAGCTCCAGTTCCTCTGCTATCCGGAAAATATCATACCCCCTCCCCGCCTTTTTTCTCACCAGCGATACTACCCATTCTGATCTGCCTTCTTGCCTGCCCTCTTGCCTGCCTTCTTGCCTGCCCTCTTGCCTGCCCTCTTGCCTGCCTTCTTCAATCATCTCCTGAATCGCCTGACACATATCAATCCCTCCATTCTCATTCAGATACTCCTTTTTCTGTACCCCAAGTTCGGCAGCATTTGCCAGCACAGCAATCACATCGTACGCATCTTCCCTTAGATCTGCAAATTGGTCTTTATGAATATCTATAAATTCTTTCAGTCTGTCCCTCTTCTTTGCGTTTTGTAAGAACCCAAAAACCAGTCCCAGATCCGTCTGGAACAGGTCAATGTCCGGATACTTCAGCACTTCCAGTATATGCAGCGGATAATCCGCCACTATCTTTCTCAGATGATCGGTCCATTCTGTAAAATCCAGCAGCTCATGCAGACTTCTTGCCCCGTCCCACTGTTCTCCGAAATAAAGTACCAGTGTTATGGTTGGCAGCAGCCGGTCCTTCCGCGAAAAACCAGATAAAAATTCTGGTCCGCGCAAATCTTTCTGCTCTCTGTGCAGTTTTTTCTTTTCCCGAATCTGACGGCCGTACTCCGCGGTATCATACTCCATAACCCGCACAGGCATTGCATAATGAACTTCGCTCTGCTCCTCCACACCCATAACGATAAACTGCATCCCACAGGCTACCTTTCGCAAAATGTCACGCAGGCCGGAGCTCGTCAGAACTTCATCTGCACCTTTCCGGATGACAGTTACCTCGCTGCTCATATCCTGCACATCCTCCGCCCGAATCATGGGATCCCCTTCAAAATAAAAAACATTCATCAGATCTGCAAAACGATTCCTGTCGCTTAAATATTCCTTTGTCAATACATCCTTTTTCCGCATGCACACTTCCCTTCTTCAAATGCATGCTTTTACTTGGCATTATTATACCAAAAAGTCTTCCCTGCTGACAAGTCATACATCTGATATCTTTTAATTTAACTTGTTGGAACGGTTGGCCGAACGGCCATGAAATAACTGCATTGCTGTCTCTAAACTGTAATAGATAAATTTATATTACCATTTTTATACCATCTGTACAATCTTTTTCTGTAAAAAGAAACGCCCCTAAAGGCAGAGGAGCATAAAGAAGTATTGCAAAAATACTGACCTATGCCAAGTAAACGGGAAACAAGAAAACTCTATGTGAATGGCTGAACCATTTGCATAGAGTTTTTCTTTTGCTTATTTCAAATGTTTTGGCGGGTTAGAAAACCCGCCAAAATCGTAAACATGTACATGTTTGCATTGCTTGCCGATTTGTGAAAATGCGCTAGAACCTCTTTTCCTCTTGACAATATTTTTTTCTCGGACTATAATATAACAGTGATATATAACGGTGTTATGGAGGTAAGAAAGATAGACGGGAATCTGACAACTTTAGAACGCATCCATCGGGCCGCAAGAGCGGAGTTTTTGCAAAAAGGCTACAAAGACGCTTCCCTGCGGAATATCGTAAAATCTGTAGGTATGACAACCGGAGCTTTTTATGGTTACTACAAAAGTAAAGAAGAACTATTTGATGCTTTGGTAGGCGAGCATTATGCGTACTTGCTGGACTGTTTTCAAAAGGCACAGAACGAATTTGCCGATCTTCCACATGAGCAGCAACCGGAGGTTATGGCCGATATTTCCGGCGCTTGTATGTTTGAAATGCTCCATTATGCCTACGAACATCTGGAAGAATGTAAGCTAATTCTCTGCTGTTCGGAGGGGACAAAATTTTTTGGCCTCATTGATGAAATGGTAGAAATTGAAGCAGAAGCAACACATTCCTATCAAAAGGTTCTGGAGGAACTGGGGCGGCCTTCCCCGCAGATCGACCCTACGCTGGAGCATATTCTGATTACCGGCATGTTTCACACCTTTTTTGAATTGGTAATTCACGAAATGCCGCTTCGGGACGCTGAAAATTATGTGAAGGAAATGCGAGCCTTTTATACAGCCGGATGGATGAAAATTATGGGGCAGTAAAGCCCTGTAATTTTTGCCTAATGGTTAGTATAAACTAACTATATCGGATATAAGAAGAACACAATGGTGTTCTCTTTATCATAGCTAAAATAAAGAAAAGGAGGAACTTTTTTTGAAAAAACAATCCAATCTATCACGCCTGCTACAGATTGCAGGCGGCCACAAATATCTGCTCTATGCTTCATGGGCGCTTTCGGCAATCAGCGCCCTCGTTGCATTAGTACTCTTCTATTATATCTGGAAAATCATCCGGCAAGTATTAGAGGCTGCGCCGAATTTCAGCCGCGCGCAAAACCTGACCCATAACGGCTGGATGGCGGTACTGTTTGCCGTTATTGCGGTATTGATCTACATCGGAGGGCTGATGTGTTCCCACAAAGGAGCATTTCGTATCGCTACCAACCTGCGCATGCGAACGATGGAACATATCATCAAGCTGCCCCTTGGTTTTGCAGAACAGTTCGGCAGCGGCAGGCTCCGCAAGATTGTCAACGAATCCAGCGCCGCCACCGAAACCTATCTGGCTCACCAGCTTCCCGATCGCGCCAATGCCATTGCAACGCCTTGCGGCCTTTTCGTCCTGCTGTTGGTGTTCGATTGGCGGCTGGGGCTTTTAAGCCTCGTCCCGGTCGTGTTGGGATTTCTGATCATGACGGCTATGACCGGAAAGCGGATGCAGGAAAGAATGAAGGAATACCAAAACGCCCTTGACGACATGTCCAATGAAGCGGTGGAGTATGTACGAGGGATTCCCGTTGTTAAAACTTTCGGACAGACCATCTTCTCCTTCAAAAAGTTCAAGGATTCCATTGATCGATATAAAGTGTGGGTGATCGCCTATACCAAAGAGCTTCGCCTTCCCATGATGTTCTACACAACAGCCATCAACGGTGTGTTTGCTACGCTGATTGCCGGTGCACTGATTTTTACTGGGGGCGGCGTTACAAATGATTTCCTGCTGGATCTCATGTTCTATATCATCATTACGCCTATTATCTCCGTCACCCTTACCCGCATCATGTTTCAGAGTGAAAACGCCATGATCGTGGACGATGCCCTGCATAGAATTGACAGCGTATTAAACCTGAAACCGCTTACAGAACCAGCGCAGCCGGAACATCCGAGAGATGCTTCGGTACAGCTTGATCACGTTCGTTTCAGTTATGACGGAGAAAACGATGTGATCAAAGATATTTTCCTTTTCATCCCCGCAGGGCAGAGAGTAGCATTCGTGGGACCGTCCGGGGGAGGAAAGACCACTCTTGCCAATCTGATCTGCCGGTTCTTTGACCCGCAGAGCGGCAGTGTAACCATAGGCGGCGTGAATGTGAAGAACATCCCGAAAGAAGAACTTATGAATACCGTTTCTTTTGTGTTCCAAAACAGCCGCCTGATCAAAGCCTCGATTTTGGAAAATGTGCGCATGGGAAAGCCTGACGCGACCCGCGAAGAAATTATGGCCGCACTTCATAACGCACAGTGCGACGATATTCTTGAAAAGCTGCCACAAGGCGCGGACACCGTGATTGGCACAAAGGGCGTGTACCTTTCAGGCGGCGAGCAGCAGCGGATCGCCATTGCCCGCGTCATGCTGAAAGATGCGCCTGTTATAATCTTAGACGAAGCCACGGCTTTTGCCGACCCGGATAATGAAACCCGCGTGCAGGCGGCTTTCTCCAAGCTGTCCCAGGGGAGAACGGTGATCATGATTGCCCACCGGCTCTCCACGGTGGCCGGAGCAGATCAGATCTATGTCATTGAAAACGGACAAATTACGGAAAGCGGCAAGAGCCAGGAACTGCTGGAAAAAGGCGGTATTTTCAGCCGGATGTGGCAGGATTATCAGCTTGCTGTTCAGTGGAAGGTTGCAAAGGAGGTACAATAAAGTGATAAAAAAACTTCAAAAAAGATATGCTCTTTCCGAGCAGGGGGCGAAGGATCTGGTAAAAGGCTGCCTTGCCTGCGTCCTTCAGAATCTTTCCTTTATGTTTCCCGTTGGGCTTTTGTATCTTTTAGTTGCTGACCTGATGAACGGCGGCGTACCCGGTGAAAAAGTGTTCTTTTATATCATCGGATGCGCAGTGTGCCTGGGCCTGATTTTTCTTGCCACTTACATTCAGTATAACGCTACATATTTTGCCACCTATACGGAAAGCGGCGTACGAAGGATTACGCTGGCGGAACGGCTGCGGAAAATTTCTCTGTCCTTCTTTGGGAAAAAGGATCTGGCGGATCTCACCAGCACCATCATGGCCGACTGCACATTTCTGGAACAGAGCTTTTCCCATTTTATACCGGAACTGGCCGGCTCCATTATCTCCACTGTTTTGATTTCCATCAGCCTTTTGGTGTTCGACTGGCGCATGGCGCTGGCGGCGCTTTGGGTCTTGCCGGTAGCTTTTGCTATTGTAGGCTTCTCCGCGAAGGTGCAGGAACGGCTCAATCAGAAAGCGATGGATGTAAAGATGGCCTGCGCCGACGGGATTCAGGAGTGCATTGAGACAGTGCGCGACCTGAAGGCCAACAACGCCGAAGCAGAATACTTAAAAGGGCTGGAAAAGAAAATCCGTGCTGTGGAGCGCCGTTCTATCCTGAACGAATTTGGGCTGGCAGCCTTTGTGGTGTCCGCATCGCTGATATTAAAGCTGGGAATTGCCACGGTTGCGCTGACAGGCTCCGTCCTGCTGATCGATGGAAGCCTCGATGTACTGACCTTCTTTATGTTTCTGCTTGTCGTATCAAGGCTTTACGATCCGCTGCAAGGGGCGCTGCAAAATCTGGCGGCGGTTATCAGCACGCGTACCAATATCGCCCGTATGAATGAGATCCTCGACCATCCGATCCAGCAGGGCGATACCGAACTTTCCAACAAGGGATATGATATTACCTTCGACCATGTAGGCTTTGCCTATAACACGGGGGAAACCGTACTGAAAGATGTTTCCTTTACTGCAAAACAGGGCGAGGTCACGGCGCTGGTAGGACCGTCCGGCGGCGGCAAAACGACGGTTTCCCGGCTGGCAGCAAGGTTCTGGGATGTAAGCCAGGGAAAGATCACCGTGGGCGGTATGGACATTTCTAAAATTGACCCAGAGGCGCTGCTTTCCCTGTTCTCCATTGTGTTTCAGGACGTTACCCTGTTTGACAATACCATTTTGGAGAATATCCGAATTGGGAATAAGGATGCGACCGACGAACAGGTTTTGGCCGCTGCAAAACTTGCCAACGTGGTTGAATTTGCCGAAAAACTGCCGGATGGCTGGAATACCACCATTGGCGAAAACGGCTGCGAACTTTCCGGCGGTGAGCGGCAGCGAATTTCCATCGCGCGGGCTTTTCTGAAAAATGCGCCGATCATTCTTTTGGACGAAGCCACCGCTTCGCTGGATGTGGAAAATGAAACCCTGATTCAGACCGCCCTTTCCCGCCTGATTGCGGATAAGACCGTGTTAGTGATTGCCCACCGGATGCGCACAGTAGCCGGAGCGGATAAAATCGTGGTACTTTCCGAAGGGAGCGTGGCAGAAGAAGGCGCGCCGGAAAAGTTGGTGAAGCAAAGCGGCTTGTATGCTCGTATGGTGAAGCTACAGACGGAGAGCCAGAATTGGAAACTGGCGTAAATTTTTTCTTTGCCTCTGCTTCATTGTAGTTAGGTGGTGACGACATGGGAAGTTAACTGTACTTGATTTGTCGGAATCCGGCAGACAAATAGGTGAGAAATTATTTGTACTGCTTACCGTAGATCAGAAAAAGGAACTGGCGCAGTTTGTTCTTGAAGGTAAAACGGGCGGCGTTGATTCGGCTGACATTCCATGCTGCCCCGTCTTTCATGGTAAATATTTTGTTTCAAAGCGGACAGGCCAACCTCTAACGGATATACGAGAAGGTGAAATATACTTTTGTTTAGAGCAAAGATTTGAAATTTTTTCCCTTCTAATTATGAATCCCAAACGGGTATTTACCTATGAAATGTTTATGGATTTGGTCTGGCATGAAGATTATACTTACTATTCCCGCAAGGCGGTAAATAACCATGTGAGTAACCTGCGAAAAAAGCTTAAGGTTGCTCCTGATCTGCCGGATTATATCAAAAGTGTCTACGGTATCGGCTACAAGTTTGAAATATGAAAGGCAGAAATGCCGTCATGATTTTCATATCATGGCGGCGTTTTTTAATTTCCTGAAATTTTTTCACTTACCCGTGCAACAATCCCCAGAAAAATGTACGGATAGATAGGGAGAGTTTTTTGACAGTCTGAAAGGAGGCGATAAAAATCGAAAGAAAAATACCCATCATGACCTATTCCCAGTACCGCAGGGCAAGAAAGCTGGTACATCAGTGCTGCAACTATGAGAGCGGGAACTGCCTTGCCCTTGACGATGGAGAAGAATGAGTTTGTGTGCAAAGCATTTCCTACTCTCTGCTGTGCAGGTGGTTCCGTGCCGCTGTCCTGTCTTTGGATGAATCGTCAGAGACAGCTTTACTTCATCAAAAGGAACAAAAGCGGTGTACTGTCGGCGGTCAGCCCTTCCTTCCCGGTTCCAACCGGGTGAAATACTGCAAGGCCTGCGGCTCTATCGTCCACCGCAGGCAGAAAGCTTTAAGCGACCGGAAAAAGCGGGGTGTTGCGGACAATTAGAGACGAAAAAAGGTGGTGCGGCGATCTTCAACCTCTGTATTGCCGGGATATTGGAGCGGCGGGAATACACGGGCTTGGGTTTTTGAGGACACCCAGCCCGCCATCATCGAGAAAGGACAGTGGGAACGGGAAAGACTTCAAGCTGTCTGACAGCCGGTACTTAAAACTATCCCGTGTCTGTGTTTTGATTTTATTCTTCGTATCTCAGCTTCTTTTTCTCTTCCTCCGACAGTCCGTCCAGCAGATAGTTTCTGCCCGTGGACTGTCTCTCCAGATACTGTTCCTGGATAACCTCATTTGCCTCCCGGACCGCCTCCTGCAGATCCCTCGCGGAGAGCAGGCTGCAGCCCTGACCCCGGATGATGACCTGCTCGAGTCCATCGGAAGTCGCTACCGTCACATGATACGTTTCCCGGTTCTCATGGGCAAACTTCTCAATATACTGATCCGCCGTCTCTGCCTCTTTCGTATATACCACATGTATATTGTGATACTCCATAATTTCCGTTGTATGGCCCTTGACCCGGTAAGCATCAAACACTACGATCAGCCGGCATCTGCGAATAGCCTGATAATTTGACAGAATATCCAGCAGTTTTCCCCTGGCACCGTCGATGTTGACCTGTGCCAGCTCTTTCAAGTCATCCCAGGCAAAGATGATATTATAACCGTCTACCAGGAGATACTCCTCCAGTTTTCGCCTCACACTGCGTTTTGCAGGGACGGGCGCCTCCACCGTGTGCGCGCTTCGCCGCTGCTTCCAGCCCTGCGCAGTTTTATTGCCCTTCTGGTTCGCAGCATACGTCCTCGACAGTATGGCGTCCACTTCCTCGGTATCAATCCACGCATCCTCAGTCACAGTTCCGGAAGGATACTGTCTGGGTGCCTCCCAGGACTCCCCTGCCTGTTCCTCCCCCTCAGGGATCAGCTGACGTTCCAGGTGCATATACTCCTCCACCTGCTCCCAGTTTACCACGAATCCGGCACCGTGTGCGCAGAATACGGATCCCGTGGGGTTCTCCGGGTCACGCTCCGAATCATAGCCTGTCCGTGAGATGACCTCCTCAGCGTTATGACACGGACCGTATCCCTGCAGACTGCAGAAAAGTCTCCCATGCCCCTTTGTATAAGACGCTACCTCCTGCGGATACCCCCGCATCACAGACACCGGCGCACTTCCGGTCAGCACGGATATCCCACCCTCAACTACCGGCTGCGAGGAGGTGCCGTGCATGCGTTCCAGATCTGCCATCGCACGGCCTGTCATCTGTTCGGGAACTTCCAGACGGTATTCATAAAATGGTTCCAGCAGCACTGATTCCGCCCGTTTCAGCCCGTGCCGCACCGCACGGTACGTCGCCTGCCTGAAGTCTCCGCCCTCTGTATGCTTCTTATGCGCCCGTCCCGCTGCCAGTGTGATCTTCATATCGGTAATGGCCGATCCCGTCAGCACACCCCGATGTTCCTTCTCCTCCAGGTGTGTCAGTATCAGCCGCTGCCAGTTTCGATCCAACATATCCTCACTGCAGCGTGATCCGAAGACAAGACCGCTTCCCGGCTCCCCCGGCTCCAGTATCAGATGGACCTCCGCATAGTGCCTCAGGGGCTCGAAATGACCGACACCCTCTGCCTTATTCGTGACTGTCTCTTTATACACGATATTTCCGGCTCCAAACTCCACCTCCGCGCCAAACCGCTCTTTGATCAGACTCTGAAGCACCTCCGTCTGAACTTCTCCCATCACCTGTGCCTGGATCTCCTGCAGATTTTCATCCCAGACAATGTGAAGCTGCGGCTCCTCATCCTCCAGCTGCCGGAGTTTTGGAAGCATCGTGCTGACACTGTCTTCAGGATCCAGTATGATCTGATATGTCAGAACGGGTTCCAGTATCGGCATGACGGATTCCACCTCAGTCCCAAGTCCCATTCCGGGCCGCGTCCTGGTAAGGCCGGTCACTGCGCACACCGTCCCGGCACCGGCCTCGCTTACAGTCTCATACTTTTCTCCGGAATAGATGCGAATCTGATTGACTTTCTCCTCCCATACAGCATCCCCATCCATACCTTCCCTGCGGTTGGTGAGTGATGCTTTTGTCTTCAGACTCCCTCCGGTAACCTTGAGGTATGTCAGACGGGTGCCCTGATCATCTCTGGCAATCTTAAAGACCCGCGCCCCAAATGTTTCAGGATAACATGGCGCCTTTGTATACTGTACGAGACCCGCAAGAAATTCCTCCACCCCCGTAAGCCTCAGCGCCGAACCAAAAAAGCAGGGAAATACCCTGCGTGCCGAGATCAGCCCCCGAATGTCTTCCGTTTCCAGCGTCTCATGTTCCAGAAAATGCTCCAGTGCCGCCTCATCACACATCGCCAGGCTTTCATAGAAGTCATATCCATGAGGTTCCCCAAAATCAATACAACCATCGTCCAGTCTGTTTTTCAGCTCCGCAAGAAGCTTACCCCTGTCCGTCCCGTCCTGGTCCATCTTGTTAATGAACAGAAACACGGGAACCCGGTACCGCCCCAGCAGCCTCCACAGTGTCTGTGTATGTCCCTGTACACCGTCCGCCCCGCTTATCACCAGGATCGCATAGTCCAGTACCTGCAGCGTACGCTCCATCTCCGCAGAAAAATCCACGTGGCCCGGAGTATCCAGCAGCGTCACCTGCAGATCACCCAGGCTCATCTGCGCCTGTTTGGAAAAAATGGTGATCCCGCGGGCCCTCTCCAGGGCATACGTGTCCAAAAACGCATCCTGGTTGTCGACTCTTCCCATTTTCCGGATACTGCCGCTCTTAAAAAGCATCGCCTCCGATAATGTTGTTTTGCCCGCATCCACGTGGGCCAGAATACCAATTACTGTCCTTCTCATCCGTATACTCTCTTATTCTTTATTTTTCATTCTTCCATTTACGAATCTGTTCAAGCCTGTCTTTCACCTGCTTTTCCTGCCCCTCTTCTGTCGGGCGGTAATATCTTCGGTCTGCAAGCGCATCTGGCAGGCACTGCATACGGCCAAGCTTCTCCTCCGTATCGTGCGCATAGATATAGCCCTGCCCGTACTTCAGATCCTTCATCAGACTGGTCGGCGCATTCCTGATCTGAAGAGGCACCGGCTCGGCAGGCAGCTCCCGCACATCAGTTTTGCATGCTTCGCATGCCATATAAAGCGCATTGGATTTGGGCGCCATTGACAAGCAGACCACAGCATGCGTCAGATGGACATCACATTCCGGCATCCCCAGAAAATGACATGCCTGATATACAGCGACTGCAGTCTGGAGCGCTGACGGGTCCGCCATTCCAACGTCCTCGCTGGCAAACCTCACCAGGCGCCTCGCAATATACAGCGGGTCCTCCCCTCCGTCGAGCATGCGGCACAGCCAGTACACTGCCGCATCCGGATCACTGTTTCTCATGGACTTGTGCAGCGCGGAAATCAGATTATAATGTTCTTCCCCGGTCTTATCATACAGCAGAGACCGCCGGTTCATGCACTGTGCCAGGGTGTCCTCATCCACACAGATCTTTGCATCCTCATCCATCCGGCCGTTTAATACCGCCATCTCGAGCGTATTGAGTGCTGTCCTCGCATCACCATTGGAAAAACGTGCAATCGCGGACAGTTTGTCATCGCCGATCACGATATCCTGATTTCCGAATCCCTTCGGACTCCTCAGTGCATACTGCAGCAGCTCCTTCAAATCCTCCTCCTCAAGGGCTTTTAAAATGAATACCTTACATCTCGACAAAAGAGCTGAATTGATCTCGAAAGAAGGATTCTCCGTCGTCGCACCCACCAGAATGATGCTTCCCTTTTCTACGTATGGCAAAAAGGCATCCTGCTGGGCTTTATTAAACCGATGAATCTCATCGGCAAACAGCAAAGTCCTGACACCAGACCTTCGGTTAAACTCCGCCTGGCTCATCACTTCCTTAATTTCCCTGATCCCGCTGGTCACCGCACTGAACTCCACGAATTCCGCCCTGGTCTGATTCGCAATGATTCTTGCCAGTGTCGTTTTGCCCACACCGGGAGGACCCCAGAAGATCATCGACGACACCTGATCTTTCTCAATGAGCTGCCGCAGGATCTTCCCCTCTCCGATCAGATGCCTCTGTCCCACATATTCATTCAGTGTTTCCGGGCGCAGACGGCTTGCCAGAGGGGCACTCATTCTGCGGTCATCAAACAGGCTTATCTGCTCCATCATTATCTAAACACCTCTTATCCTCACTTTTATGCTCTTTTTTCTCCTGATACATTCGTTGATCTGCAAGTTTCAGCAGTTCCCGATAATCTGTCCCATCCTCCGGATAGTATGCACATCCGGCAGAAAACCGGACCATAACAGCCACATCAGCATTCAGTCTGACCGTGTAGCCTTGCATCGCCTCGCGTATGATCCCTATCCGCTCCGTCAGCTCATCCCTGTCATCCGCGCAGATAATCAGTGCAAATTCATCACCTCCCAGCCTGGCGACGATTCTGTTTTCTGACGGCCCGGTACACAAAATCCGGGCAACCCCGCACAGATAGCGGTCACCGCTTTCATGTCCATACCGGTCATTGACCCGTTTCAGCTGGTCTGAATCGGCGAGCAGGATCACCGCATATTTAAATTCAGGCGCGGGAACAAAAAACTCTTCCAGACGGCGGTAGAACGCCCGGCGGTTATATAACTCCGTTAACAGATCAATATCCCGCTCGCGTTCAATATGCTGACGTTCCATCACATCATTTGTCACATCCATGAGGATGCCCAGTATATTCTTTTCATAAGTGATGGACTCCATACGGATAAAGCGCTTTGTCTCCCCGGGAAGCTGATAAATTCCTTTTCTCCCATCCACCATATGCCCGCGGATTTCTTCCAGCTTTCGTTCAAACAGTACACAGTCCGACAGCATCAGCTTTGTCTCATCCTGTGACAGGTTTAAAATCTCCGCAATCCTCCTGGTCGCCATCACACGCTTCATGTTCTGCCGGTATTCATAGACACCCACCGGTATACTGACCACATCCAGAACCGTCGACAGCTTATTGGTACTGTCCAGCAGGCTCCCTATCATTTCATTGATCTGATCACTCAGCTCCGCGAATTCCGGTGTAGTATCCACATCAACCTTCGTGTCCAGATCCCCTCCTGTGATCACCCGCATCTTCTGATTCACAGCTGCAATGCCGGTTAGAATGTAGCGGTCCAGATACATGGAGATCGCAGCCGTCATGACAACACCGAGAAGCAGCAGGTAACCGCCCAGCATCAGGCTGTTTCTGTTTACATCCTGATACAGCCTGTCATTGGGAACAATACGTCCAAGAATCACCGACCCGTTTCTTTCAAATACGCAATAACTTTTCTCACCGTCCACAACCGCATGGAATCCGCTATCTCCGGCGTTCACTTCATCCGGGTCGATCCCGAGCGTCTCGATATTCTTATCAATATAACTGGGGCTCGTGGCACCCAGTACCTGATATGTCTCAGGATCCAGTGCACAGATGACCGCCCCTTTATCCGCCGTAACGATAGAGAAGATATAAGACAGCTCATTGCGCTTCATTGCCTCCAGGACCCTGTGCGGTTCCATACCGATCTGTACGATCCCTTCACCGTCCTCCCTCCAGACTGCCGCATACTGCATCAGTTTCTGCTCTGCAGTATTCGGAGTAATCTCCTGACATAATTCCAGTGAGCGGTCTTTCAGCATCGGCAGAAAAAACTGCATCTGTTCCCCGGAATTAAAATTCAGGCCAAAGTACTTCGGCTGTGAACCCGCATACAGATTCCCCTGTGTATCAAATATATGAAATTCATCAATCTGGAGTAGCTCTGCAATTTTTTGCAGTTCATCCTGATCGTTAATGATATCCGGTTTATTCTGAACAATATAGGCTGCCGCCTTGGCATTTACCAGACAGTTCTTTGCAAAATCCTCTTTAATCTGTTCTACTTCCTTTTCATTCTGGACTAGGATCTGATTGATCTGCCAGAATAACTCCTGAGAACCTGCACGCATGGCGTCCTCCGCCTGAAAGATCTGAAGCAGATAATTTAACAGAAGGGAAACCAGCATGGCCGCAAAAATTATAATACACAGCCTCTTATTTATCTGTTTTTTCATCACTCTCTCCTCCCGGCCATTTGTGCGTCAGATAATATATTGCACGGCCCACCTCTCAAATTCCGCTGCAGGAAGCGGTTTTGAGAATATGTATCCCTGCACCATATCACAATGTACTGACCTCAGATACTCCAGCTGCTTTGGTGTCTCAATCCCCTCTGCAACAGTCTGTACCTTCAGCTTGCCTGCAAGCGCAATCAGGCATCCGATGATTTCCTGGCCTCTGTCATCAGCGATATTCAGAAAAAACGAACGGTCCAGTTTCAGAGTATCCACATCAAACTCTTTCAGCAGTCCCAGTGAAGAAAAGCCCGAACCAAAGTCATCCAGAGAACACAAGAATCCCATTGCGTGCATTTGGCGGATACTTTCCTGTACCATTTTGATTCTCTGACGATCGAAAAAGATAGACTCTGTCAGTTCAAATTCAATTAACCCGCGCGGGATCTCATACTCACCTGCAATTTCAGCAAACCGATCCAGAAAACCGGCGTTCCAGAAATGCTGCCTGGAGAGATTGACCGATATGGGAACCGGTTTTTTCCCTTCTTTTATCCAGCTGTTCATAAGTTTGCAGACCTCTTGAAACACATAGAGATCCAGCTTGCATATCTTATCACTGCGTTCAAAAAGCGGAATAAAATCTGCTGGAGAGATGATGCCTCTCTGCGGATGATTCCACCGGACTAATGCCTCAGCACCTTCCAGCCGGTTGTCCCTGAGTCCGACTTTCGGCTGAAGGTATATCTGAAAGTCATGATCCTGAATCGAATGATCAAACAGCTCATTTAATTCATGCTCTTTCCTCAGCTTATCCATGAAGCTGTTGTCATAAAAGGAACATTCCTGCTGCAGCCCGGACCCCTGGTTCTGATATGCCGCTCTCGCCCGGTCCTGGAGAAGCGTGATCTCCATTGCAGGGTCTTCGACAAGACAGGCCCCCTGCTTAAATGAGAACTGACAGTTGGGAAGATCAACCCCTCGAAATGAATTGATATCTTCAATTATCCTGTCCAGTCTTGTTCTGATCGTCTCGGGATCGTGTTCTTTCAGGCAAAGAAGAAAATGATCCGACTCACTGCGCGCTGCAAATTCCTGCGCCTCCTCTCTCATGTGGCGTTCCAGCACCCGATGAAAATAGCGCAGAATATCATTTGCCGCATCAATTCCGAACCTTTCATTGATCATCTTAAACCCTTTGACGTCGAGCAAAACAACCGCGTATTCAAAGGGTTTTATAATATGTGACATCTCCCGGAACTTCATCTGAAAAGCCGCGTTGTTCATCCCGCCTGTTACAGGGTCTGTAAACGCAGAACGCTCCAGCTGTTTACGATAATCATTATAAAAACGGAAAACCGCAAATAAAAACAGTGAGAAAAATACAATTGTGACTCCCACAATGATAAATGACTGGAAAATATATCTTTCTGCGCCCCCGGATATGATATCGGCCGGAATAATGGTCAGCAGTATCCAGTCATTAATCCCGAGTCCGTTATACGCCAAATAGAGCTCGTCCTGTGTGACAGCTGTAAATTTCAGCATACCGTCCTTTCCGGTACGCATGTTCTCCTGCATTTCCCGGATCTCGGCAGCCACTTTCTCATCTGATTCAAAAATATCGTCCAACTGCATAAATGGATTCAAATCTTCCGGTGAAATCACAACCTGGCCGTCACTGCCGATGATACAGCTCAGTGCATTTCCATCAAAGCTTTTCGATGCGATCATCCGCTGCATATTTTCCTTACTGCGGCCGCCGATCAATACGCCTGTCACCTTATCATTCTCATAGATCGGAACCGAGTAAACGATGGTTTTCCCACCCAGATAACTGGCACAGACTTCCCCCTCAAAGGAAGACTGTACACTGTCCATCTGTAATAACGCCTTTTGCTCCCGCTTGTCAGCAAATACTTCAGATTCCGAGAAAACAGAATTCCCATTTCTGTCAAACACTGCGAGCGGGTCAAACTCCTGGGTACGTGCTTTGCTGTCCAGATATTCACTCAGGCTGCCTCCGTCCTTCACACTGTCAAACCGCGAGACTGAATCTGACAACAGTTCCAGTTCTGTCATCTTATGCTGTATGGTGTCCTTAATATCACCTGCCGTCTGTGTGGTTACATCATTCAGATATTCCTTCGTACTGGTGCTCAATACTATACGAAGCTGTGCGGCATTCCAGACCGAAGCGGTAAAAACCACAACCAAAATCACGGACAATAGCCCAATCTGTGCGCCGCGAACAATAAAAGTCTTTGACCATTTCATAATCCTGCAATCTCCATTTTATATGAAATCCGGTGTCTTTGCACTACCTTTTATTATGATAACTATATTTTAATTTATTAACATCAAAAAAACAATTATTTATTTGTGTACGTATGCAGATAGTTTACGGGATTTTATGCTGCACACCTGGATTTTAACATTGCAGATAATCAGATTTAATTGAAAAATTACAATATTTTTGTTATTCTATGTCAAAATGAGCAGGGAGGGGAAGCAGTGAAAAACAAAGACACTCGTTTTTCTTATGTATACAACGATCTCAAGGGAAGGATCAAAAACGGACAATTACAGCAGGGAAAGTATCTTCCTTCAAGCAGGCAGCTCTGCAAAGATTACCAGGTCAGCATCCGCACAATCTCACAGGTGTTAAACACTCTGAGGCAGGAGGGGTATATCAGGATCGAGCCCCGCACCGCGCCATTGGTGTGCTATGAACATCCAGATAGAAGTTCCTCTGCCATGATAAAGTCTGTTCTGTCACAGCGGGACGGAATTCTGCAGATTTATCAGACAATGGCATTGCTGATTCCTCCCATGATCGCTTTTTCGGCAGTGGGATGCAGAGTCGAAGAGCAGCCCCATTACAGACAGCTCCTAAAATCAGGACTGCTGCAGCCGACTGTCAGTGAATGGCGTACTGTTTCTGACCTTTTCAAGGATGTTCTCTGCTCCAGCGGCAACACATTGTTTGGCGATGTGTATGCAGCACTTGAGTTATACAGCCAGATAAGCTTCTTCGCAGAGGAGCAGCAGGCATTCACCAGCCTGTCCCTGTCGGTTTTGGCGCCCCGTATGGTCCCGCTGATCAATTTGCTGAGTACAAACGATCCCTTCCAAATCTACGGTCCGTTCAACGAACTGTACCGGGATACGACCGAATTAACTGCCAGATGTCTGAAGCAGCTGGAAACCCGGTTTCCGGATTGTCCTCAGCAGGATACGCCGGTGTTTTCCTGGAGCGCGCTTCGCGGTCAGGATTTTTATTATACGCGCATCGTCCGGGATCTGATAAACAAGATCGGTACCGGGTTCTATCCCGCAAACGACTATATTCCGCACGAGGCAGAACTTGCCCGCCAATACGGCGTATCTGTTTTTACAATTCGCAAAGCTCTTACCGAGACTGCACGTTTAGGTTTTACCAAGACGTTCAACTCAAAAGGAACTGTCGCCCTGATCCCGAATGCTGCCGTTGCGTTCCGCCCTCTTCAAAATCAGACAAGCAAGCGGACAACCCTTATGTATCTGTACGCGCTTCAGTTCCTTGTATTTGCCATACGTCCGGCTGCCACATGCGCAGCACCTCAGATTACATCCGAAGATCTGGAGTTTCTCGCACACAAATTTGAAGACCCCGGTAACATTCCTCTCGCAGATATTTCGCAGCTCCTTCTGGACCGCCTGAACCTGCAGCCTCTGAAAACAATACTGAAAGAACTGAGAAATCTCTCACAGTTCGGATTTTATTTTGCATTTTACCGCAGCAAGCCTGACAGTACCAGCCTGGTAAACGAGAAAAGCCTCCATGCCATTCACCGTCTGAGTACCGGCGATGTGGTAGGCTTTGCAGATGGCCTATCTGAATGTTACAGCCATATACTGCGTGTTGTGCGGCGTTTCGTTATCGAGAAATACGGTCTGTACGAAGCGAAATATCTGACAGTTCCAGATATTTCCTTTTTAACACATTCAAATGATACATTACGATAACATTTTTCACAGAAACTACATATATATTTCTGCTACAGGTGCTATAATATAGAGGTGCATACAGAGAACTTCGACCTAAAGAGCTCGATACTACACCCGTAGAAAGAGTTCTTTTTGTTTTTCGTTACGCACGGTAACATATCACATGATTACAGGAGGTATCAGATATGACTACATTGAAAGCAGAAAAAAGGAACCCCGACATAAAAGCAAAGAAATTAAGACGTGAAGGCTTCGCCCCCGGCGTACTGTTCGGAAAGGGAATGGACGAATCTGTTCCGCTTCAGTTTGCAGAGGCAGACGTCCTGCAATTTATCAGGAAAAACGGTGAGGGTACTCAGGTGACCCTGGATCTCGGCAGTGAAAAGACAAACGCCGTCGTCAAAAGCATTGATTATAATCCCATGAAAAAGCAGGTGATGGCATTTGACCTTCAGGCCCTGGTTCAGGGTGAAGTGATTTCCACTTCGGTACAGGTGAAACTGGAAAATTCAGACTGTGTACAGGGCATCGTGGAACAGGATCTTTCTGAGATCAGCTACAGGGCCGACCCGTCTAATCTTCTGGATACCATCATCATTGATTTCGAAAAACTTGCACCCGAAATAAAAGTTATGCATGTAAAAGACCTGACATTGCCCGGAAACAAAGATGTTCAGTTTGTAACACCGGAAGACGCCATGATCTTCCATATCTCGGATTATGTCAAGAATACGGAATCCGAAGAGAGCGCAGAAGACAAAGCCGAAGACTGACCGGCAATCTTCCTGGTAATTGAAATCTGTCAATTACGGCCAGAGACAGCATTTACCTGTCTCTGGCCACTTATGTTTTCAGATATGAAACCGATCATAGGAATCATAACAATCCAGGCAAAGGATCCGGTCTCCTTCGAGACGCATCATGTTCTCAGAAGCCGTCTCACCGCAGCAGCTGCAGGTAAGAGACCTGAAGATTTTCGCTTTTTCGGGAAGTTTGATCGCGGTCTCTTTCACCTCAAACAGCTCTTCCGGCTCGTGCTCCTGATAATATGTGAAAGATTCTTCCCTGCTCATTCCTTCCGGGCGGGGCTTCAGCACCAGGCGCACAGACTTCCCGGTGTTTCTGTTGTAGAAAGAAAACGCCTGTTTTCCCCTCATATGAAACAGCAGATTACCCTTACCCACACTGCAGCCCAGGATGACCTGGATTGCATCAATGCCGCAGGCATCATTCTCCGCTATACATACCACCTGCTCATCCTCAGAGATACAGCAGGACCTCTCTTTGCAGCCCGGCGCGAGTTCCAGCAGCCTGACGGCATACAGCGCCGCCTGATATCCGATCGTCAGCCCGCCGCATTCATGCCCGTGGAATGCCACGCAGGTTTCCCATATTTTCTTATTCATATTCCCTCTCCTTTCATAACACCCGAAGTTTTGTCCTTCTGTCAGACGTGCCAGTATACTGTCACAATTGTCGTTGTCACCGTTTCCTTGATCTTGCCATCCATGCTGATGTCCCGGAGATATTTCCTTATACGGTCCTCTTCCCCGTGAGAAAGGGATTTCTGCAGTCCTGCCCTGCCGACGCACCAGTCTGTCATATTTTTTAGCGGCTTCTCCATCTCCCATATCTCTTCCCGGTAAGATACTTCCGGATTATACCCCTTCAGCCACAGATAGGCGAAGGCGTTGGGCGTCATATCATCCATCTGTTTCCTATGTCCTGTGATTCCCACCATGCTGAAAGCCGCATCCTGCACCTTATCATGACGCCTGGCGGGCTTGACCAGAAAACAATGCCCCCTTGCACACGCATTCATCTTATCCAGCGTCAGATAATCACAGACTGCCGGTGTCATATGTGCGAACACCACATCAAAATTGGCCCGCAGGTTCAGAGCATCAGGATCCGCATTTGCCCAATCCTGTATCAAAAATTCTGTGTTTGCAGTCCCCAGCCCCTCAGCACGTTTCCTTGCCCCCCGGATCATGTCGGGTGAAACATCCACTCCGAAAGCCTTTTCCACATATTCTGCAAGCGCTATCGTATAGAGCCCCGCACCGCACCCGATATCAAGTGCGTTCATGCTCTTATCCGGTTTCGCCTTCTCCAGCAGGTATTGCAGAAACAGATTTTCACCTGGTCGCGGAATCGGTCTTTCCATGTATTCTTCTGCCCTCTGATCCCACATTCTGGCCTGAACCGGTCCGCTGCACATTTGGGGATTCACCCATTCTCTCTCTAATTGTTCCAGGTTCATGATAATTTCCCCTCTTCATCCTGCTGTTTTGGCGCAGATCTTCTGTTTCTTATAATATAAACCATCTGTATACATTTGTATAGCAGATGCCGTATCAATCAGCGGTTAAACCGAAAAAAGGACTCCGAAGAGTCCTTTTATGTGTTAAAATATGTCGGGGTTTAAGCTTCAAAATACTCAGGGAAATTCTTCTGTATCATCTCATAATCAACTCCCGTATGATCATGATGCACGTCCAAAATTTCAAGCAGTTTCTTCTCATCCCCGGAAGCGATCGAATCCAGGATATCACAATGCTGCTGATACGAGTTTTCCAATTTCCCATCCAGCTGAAGATCCAGGATCACGAAGCGGTTATAATGTGCCCTGGATGTAGAAATGATGTCCCATATCAGTTCGTGTTTCCCATAAGCGAACAGCGCCTTATGAAATTCCTGATCCTTTTTCAGATATTCTATTACATTTTTTTTCTTGACTGCAGCCCGCATAAAATACAATATTTCATCTACCGCATCGTGCAGGTCTACTCTTTCCCGGCACAGGGTCAGACAAATCTCAGTGTCCAGAATGTGTCTCATATAAGCCACTTCATTGGCGAATTCAAAGTCAATCCTCGAGACATATGTGCCCTTCTGAGGATAAATATCAATGAGTGTCTCACTCGACAGGCGGATCAGCGCTTCCCGGATAGGAGTCCTGCTGACCCCCAATTCAGACGCCAGTTCCTGCTCATTGATCGTTGAACCCGGCATTAACGCCAGATACTGTATTGCATTTTTCAATGTTTGATAGACATCAACCTTGTTTCCCGTATATACTTTTTCTAATTCCATTCCATGCGCCTTTCCTCATTCCGATTCATAACTGAAGCTCTCCGCCCCACACCTTGTATACTAATATAATAGATTAATTCATTTCTGTCAACCATATATTCCAGATTACTACATATGCAGTGCAAACTCAATATTAAAGGCCAGCCGTCATATCTGTTCAGGGCCCCGGTTTCGGGCTGAATATGTGCCCTCCAGCAGCGTGCCGACCGAATCTGTCAGAAAAACAGCAAACGCAATCGCCCCCGCTATCAGCAGCGCCTCCAGGAGATGTTCTCTGGCAAGCAGGTCGTTGTCTGTCATCAGATAATAGACAGTCCGGTACATTGCCACCCCGGGGACAATGGGAAGGATGCCTGGAATAAAGAACACTGTGACAGGCGCTCTCCTGAACCGCGCCATGATCCTGGAATAGACGGAGACCACACATGCAGACAAAAAGCTGGAGAATACGGCACTTGCGGTAATATTCCATATAAACAGATATACAGCCCAGCAGATGCTTCCCGCGATACCGGCCGGCATCACCTGCTTTTTCGGCACCTCCAGAAGAACACAGAATGCAGTGACTGCGGCCAATGCGTAAATACTTTGCAGTAACATTTACAAACCTCCGCCATTTAAGGCTCTGTATAGAAAAATCACGATACCAACCCCGAGAGCCGCTGAAAATGCTTTGACAAATGCTTCCAGAATGCGGGCGCATCCTGAGACAAAATCTCCCTGCAGTGTATCCCTGGCAGCATTCGTGACAGCAACCCCCGGTACAAGAGGCATCATGGTACCGATGATGATAAGGTTGGCGTCCCGGACAGCCGGAAGGAAATGGAAAAATCCGACCGCAACTGCAGATGAAACCATCGCCGCACACATTTCCACAATAAACGAGTGCAGCAGCGTACGCCGTCCTGCCTGCAGGCACAACTCGAGAACTGCGCCGCAGAGACCCGCGGCTGCGGCATCAACCGCGGTCCCGCCAAGAAGTGCAGTGAAAGACGACGCAATGATGATCATACACAGAAAATTAAGCTTCCCGGAATAGAGCTTTTCCCGGCGTATTTTCTGCAGCGACAGCCATACCTCCTCCAGAGAGATTTTTCCTTCGCAGTAGTCTCTTGACACCTGGTTGACGCGGCAGATCTTATTCAGATTCGTCCCCTTGCTTTTGATTCTCCTCGCTGCTGTCACCGGATCCATACCGACAGCAGCGGCCGTCGCCACAAAGCTGGTGCTTAAGACGACCGTCTCCGCATGTGATATGGATGCGGCGGTATACAGCATACGGCTGATGGTGTCTTCCACACGGTAGGCCTCTGCACCGTTTTCCAGCATAATCTCTCCTGCCAGGGCGGCTGTCTCCATTAACATCCTGTAATCAATACGTATCACCGACTCATTCGTATCCTGTACCATATTATTTTTCATTTTATTTTACAGGATACCCACACATTCCCCGGGTTCTTCGCAGCCATCCAGGTATGATTTAATCACATTACAAGTATTCATTCCCAGCAGACTGCTGTCCACGCACAGATGATAGTTTTCCGCTTTGCCCCACTCTCGCCCTGTATAGTGCTGGTAATACAGACTTCGGCGTTTATCCATCTCACTGACCATCTGCCACTGCTTGATCTGATCCGTATCTTTTCCCGCCGGTGCATTTTCACGCAGCGCTTTCTTAACTGCCGAGCTGCCGATAAACACATTCACTACATGATCAAAATCACGCAGCACATAGTCCGCACATCTGCCCACGATGACAAACGGACCCTGAAGTGCCAGCTTGCGGATAGTCTGAGACTGAAGCAGAAACAGTTTGTCGTTCTGATTGCCTGGATCAAGCATGGTAAGAGAAAGCTGATAAGCGCTCAGCTCAGCGTTGAGCTGCTCAAAGGTGACCTCATCCAGCCCGCTCTCCTTAGCGGCAAGTGAAAGTAGCTGCTTATCGTAAAACGGAATGCCCAGTTCTTTGGCGAGACGCTTGCCGATGTCATGTCCGCCGCTTCCATATTCCCGGCTGATCGTGATAATGGCGTTTGTCTTTGCCGTATCGGAAACTGCAGCAAAAACCGGTTCTTTCTGACTGATCTTTGAGGCTTTCTGCTTAACCACTGCCTTCTCCGAATACCTGCCGATCTGCAGTTCTCCGATCACCTTTGAGTATTCCTTGTCCAGTTTATAGCGCCACAGCAGAATCGCCAGCATGCCCCACGCTGCAAAGGGAAGGAAAAGGTACAGAGCAGATATTGCACTGTGTGCGGAGGCCGTCTGATATACTGCTGATTTCCCATCAAATCCCGCAGCCTCCAATACAAAGCCTATGCCTGCACTCGTCAGGCCTCCTCCTATCTTATACCCGACAGTCGCCGCACTGAACAGAAGTCCCTCGGTACGCACTCCCGTACGCCAGTGTCCGTACTCGATCGCATCCGCCATCATGGCGTAGACTGTTGCACCAAGCGGTCCTACACCTGCCCCCTTCAGAGCCGCGCCGATCAACACAAAGGTCAGATTCTGCGGACTGATCAGCATGATTGCGGCGCCGCTCAACGAGACAATTGCTCCGGCCAGAGACAGGTTACGTTTGCCAAATTTTTTGATAAAGGGGGCGATCGCAATCGTGACCAGGATGGAAGGCAGTTTTTCCACGATTGAGATGATACTCATCAATTCATTATTTCCCAGCTGATACTGTGAATAGTAGGTCAGCATCGTGCCGTTCAGCGTTGTGTATACCGACCATCCGAAAAACATCAGGGTTACCATCCACCAGTACTTGTTGCTCAGCATGCAGCGGAAGCTCGTTCCCATGGATACCTTTTCATCGTCCGGCACCGCGGGGATATGTACCCGTTCCTTACATCCGAAAAAGCAGACCAGAAGTAGAATCATCGCAATCACGGCGTAAATAACGGTGACCGTGATCCATGCCTTCTGATCCCCGCCCAGGCGGTTGATCAGCGGCAGTGTCAGGGCTGTTACAATCAGATTTCCGGCCGGCGCCATGGACATCCGGAACACATTCAGCAGTGACCGTTCATTCTGGTCACGTGTCATCAGGGCCGCCAGTGTGCCGTAAGGAAGGTTGAGCGCTGTATAGACGATCGTGACCGCAAAGTTATAGGTGATAAATACATAGATCGCCTGTATCACCGTTGTAGCATTAGCCGGAACCATAAACATCAGTACCGCCGACAGCCCATAAGGCACTGTCATCCACAGCACCCATGCCCTCGCTTTTCCAAACCGGGATTTGGTCTTATCCACCAGAAGACCGATGATCACATCCGAAGCTCCGTCAAAGAGCCTTGAAAGCATTAGTATCGTACCCACCAGAGCCGCTGACATCCCGATAACATTTGTATAAAAATAGGTAGCCAGTGACATCGTAAGCGCAAATACAACGTTACATGCAACGTCTCCGGAGCCATAGGCCACTTTCTCGCCAATGCGGATCTTAACCGCATCACCTGACCGGCTTTCCACTACGTTTTTCATGAATTTGTTCCTCCATATCTTTTTATTTTATATATTACATGAGCTGTCCCTGAAGAAATTCTATTGCCGCCGCAATATTCTCCTGCTGACAGACCAGAAAACTGTGATTTTCATTTTGTACCGTCTGTACTGTCACCCCGGGAATTGACAGCGCCTCCATGCGCGGGCCGAATCCCGGATCGATAACCGGATCCGCGCTTCCCAGGCACAGAAGTACCGGTTTACCGCTTTTTCTGACTGCCTGTTCCACGGAAAGATTCTCTGCATCCCGAAGAAAATGGGCCCCCATGTCAAATTCCACACCCGCATATTCATGACGAACACGCTCTCCGCCTCTTAGTTTTCCCCAGTTCTCATCCCCCATGATCTTTCGGAAGACCTCTGCCGGATACAGAACAGGAGCCCAGCCTACCGCAGCCTTTATTCTGCTTTCTTCAAGCGACAGCAGTGCCGCTCCCGCCCCCATACTGATACCCATAGCCGCCATCCGCAGCGCGTCCACCTCCGGCTGCTCTGCGGCAAATGCAAACGCCGTCAGCATATCATCACGCCATCCCCCCAGACACGTATGTTCTGCAAAGTCTCCGCCGCTTTCGCCGGACCCGACACAGTCAATGCGCAAAACATAAAATCCTGCCTCACTGGCCTCTCTCCCAAATGACTCAAACAAACCATGTTCACTGCAGTTTCCGGTAAACCCGTGGCATAAAACAATTGCCGGTGCTTTATCGGACGTCTTTGGTATGTGTGCCCAACCGTTTACTTTATGATGTCTGCTGATAAAAGATATTTGTCTCTCCATAATCAAACCCCTTCCTTCACGTCTTTATTAATATATTAGTATATTATTATATCAGCGTCAAGATAACGATTGAGAATTAAGTATTTTAGGCATTATAGCCAATTTAATTCAGTCTTTTTTAATAATATTGCCAAAGCAAAACAGCGGGCATCAGGACACCATTACGCCTGATACCCGCCGCAATTTCTTATTGCTGCACTATTTCTTTTTATTTGAGGTTGAATCAATAACCACAGCTGCCAGTATGATAAGCCCCTTAAATATAAGCTGCATATTGGATGATACGTTCAGCAGCGACAGCATGTTATTCAGGACACCGATCAGCAGCACGCCGATGATCGTCCCCGTTAATTTGCCGCTGCCGCCGGACATACTGGTTCCCCCGATGACGACTGCAGCGATCGCATCCAGTTCATAGTTCGTTCCGATCAGAGGCGAACCCGTTCCAAGTCTTGCCGCCGTCATAATTCCGCCGAGAGATGCCATCACCGCACAAATTACATAACTGAAGATCACTGTTTTATTTACGTTGATACCGGAGAGTCTTGCCGCCAGAATATTGCCCCCGGATGCATATACATTTTTTCCGAACACGGTAGCTCTCAGTACAAAGATAAACGCCATGAGCAGTACAGCTGTAATCGCCACCAGAATCGAGAGGCCTTCCACCTGGCCCGTGATGTAGGCAGCATATCCCAGGATTGCCAGTGCAAAGACTTTAAGGACAGCGCTCATGCGCTTTTTCTTTTTGATATCCCGAAGGAGCGAGTACACGATATAAATTCCCATCAATGCAAAGATCACGATACATACGGGAAACGGAATATTCCCGCTTCCAAGTTTCGTAACAGCTTTGCTGCTGATAGACACGGCGGTACTGCCTGTTACGGTAAGCGCGATACCACGGCAGATCGTCTGACCGGCCAGTGTTACAATAAATGCCGGGATTCCGAGCTTCGTGATAAACCACCCATACAGGCTGCCGAGAACACACCCGAATAACAGGATAATGACCGCCGCCGGAAAAAAGCCGAGTGTCGGTATCAGATACGCAAACAACACGCCCGTCAGCGCGACAACCGCACCGGGGGACAGATCGATCCCCCCCAGGAGAATCACAAACTGCATGCCGATCGCAAGGACTCCCTGAACGGCTATCTGCTTCGCGACATTCATGATGTTGATAGGATATAAAAATGTGCTGCTCAGCACAGCTGATACGATCAAAAGTATTATGAGCCCGATTGCTGAGGCATAATTCTGCCATTTGAATTTGTTTTCCTTTAACATAACCTTATCCATTATATTTTCCCTCCATCGCATACCTTACCAATATTTCTTCTGTAGCGTCACGTACGAATATTTCACCCGCAATCTGCCCTTCTCTCATGACCATGACCCGGTCACTGATCCCCAAAACCTCAGGGAGTTCCGAGGAGACGACAATGATACCGACTCCCTTATCCGCCAGCTCCTGCAATATGTGATAAATTTCTTTTTTAGCGCCGACGTCTATCCCTCTCGTAGGCTCATCCAGGATCAGGATTCTTGGATTTGTAAGCAGCCACTTGCTGAGGACCACCTTCTGCTGATTCCCTCCCGATAAGCTGCTCACAGCTGTATCCAGGCTGCTGAGTTTGATCCTCAGCTTATGTACCATACTCCGGGCGGCTTCTCTTTCTCTCGCCGAATCCCTTCTGAAAAATTTCCCCACATAGTTCTTGATAGAGGCCAATATAATATTATCCAAAATGCTGTGTATCGTTATCAGGCCGGAATTTCTTCTGTCCTCTGTCAGAAGCGCAATGCCTGTACGAATTGCATCACTTGTCGTATTAATCTTAATCTTTTCTCCGTCGAGGAATATTTCACCCTCACTGGGGACATCATTTCCTTCAAAGATCGAAGTTACCAGCTCCGTCCTTCCCGCTCCCATCAGCCCGTATATTCCCAGAATCTCACCCGGCCTCAATGTAAGATTTGCATGATCCACAACCTTTTTTGCACTGCCTTTTTCTTTATACACAGACCAGTTTTTTATTTCCAGTATCGGCTTTTTTGAGAGGTAATCCTGCTTTGTCTTCGGCGCAAACATATCTTCCAGTTTTCTTCCGATCATCCAGCTTATCAGGGTGTCCTTGGTAACCTCAGAAGTATTGCCTTCATTCACGTATTTTCCATCTTTTAAAATAACAACGCGGTTACAGATCTGATATATTTCATCCATCTTGTGCGTCACATAAATCATCGTTATCTCTTCTTTTTTCAGCCTTCTCATAACCGCAAAAAGAGTTTCCACCTCACTGTTGGTGAGAGAACTTGTTGCTTCATCAAAAATAATCGTATGCGGATTTCTGGAAATTGCTTTCGCTATCTCCACCATCTGCTGCATGCTGATTGATAAATCTCCCAGCTTCTTACCCGGGTCGATCTCCACTCCCAGGCGCTGCATCGCGTTTACCGCCACTTTTTCCATGGTCTCAAAATCAATTTTCCCTACTTTGTGCGGCATATTACCAAGGCTGATATTTTCTGCCACCGTCATCTCATCCACGAGATTCAGTTCCTGATGCACCATTACCACACCGGATTTTTCTGCATCCAGTGTATTGGTGAATTTAACTTCCTTTCCCTCTATTTTTATAACACCATCATATGATCCATAAGGGTAAACACCTACAAACACCTTACCCAGAGTCGATTTACCGGCACCGTTTTCTCCGCACAGGGCCACAATGTCGCCTTTATTGATCGCAAGGCTGACAGAATCCAGAGCAACCGTGCCGGGAAATTTTTTCGTAATGCCTTCAAATTCAATAAACGGCATATCATTATCATCCTCTCTTTTCAACTTTTATGATTGTTGATTGGAGATGTATCTGAACCTGACACATCTCCAATCCGCTGAACTGTTACACTATTTAAATAAATCCGGATAACGGCCGGCACTGAACTCTTTTACATTGTCGGCATTTACCATCGTCGTCGGGGCATACCACACGTTAATCCCGTCTATCTCCTGTGTGTCCGGAATTGTCTCTCCATTTGCCAGCATCTCGGCAGCGTCGATGAGGAATTTCCCCTGCGCCTCTGTGCCTTTATCGACTGTCATAACATTATAACCGTCCAGAATATACTTTACCATTTCCTCTTCGTGGTCTCCGCCGATGAACCACATATTCTCAACTAATCCTGCGTTTTCAGCCGCCTTGAGCGCCCCCATGGTAATCTGGTCGTTGTTCCCGAACACAGCCTGAATGTTACCATTATTTGTTGATATTGCATCCTCCATATAAGCCATACCCTTATCCCGTGCCCAGTCCATACACGACTGTTCATAGACGAGTGTCAGATTATCATATTCTGCAACCTGATCCCTGACTCCTGCTGAGATGGATTCTGCAACTTCATCGCCCTGTGTACCACTTAACAATACGACATTTGCGGGTTCCGTCGTCCCCCATTTTTTGATAAATTCATCGACCTGCTGAACACCTACCTGATAGGAATCAGCCGTCACCCATAAGTCGGGAGTAAAATTATCAATCCGGGCTTCGATGATGATAACCGGTATCCCCTGATTCTGCGCATCTGTCACTGTCTCTGACATGGATTTCTGATCTGCAGCTTCTACGATCAGCACATCCGTTCCAGAAGCGATCATATTCTCAATCTGACTTTTCTGTACACTCACATCGATATTACAGTCCTGCCATGACAGATCGATCCCCAGCTTATCTGCCTCCTCCTGCGCATTATCCCTCATAACAATATATACGGAATCCCGAAGAGTTCTGGTAGCAGCACCCACTTTTAATCCTCCGCCTTCTGACGTTCCTCCCTCTTTTGGTTTCCCGGCGTCTTCCGTAGTGCCTGCATCCGCTGCATCTGCCTTGCCATCCGCAGCTCCGCACCCTGCCGCAGCTGTGATGATCATTGATGCTGCCAGCAAACCTGCTATCAGAGTTCTTTTTTTCATATTGTTTCCTCCTTTGCTCCGCCCAGAACACGCCCGGACTGATATATTAATATTTTACTTGGTGTTTACATTATAGTAACATTAACCAATTACTGCAAGGTGACTGTATTCACTTTAGGGTAGACCGTATTCATGCATCCCCATCCTTCCGGAAGAGAATCTCCCTCCCGCAGATCGCGGTCAGCACAATGGCGCCGCCAGCGACAGTTAACACACCGGGCTTTTCCCCGTAAAAGATCATGACCCATACCGGACTCAGGATGGGTTCAAGCACCGTAATGACCGTGGCCTTAAGCGCCGCAACCCGTGGAATTGCCAATGTATAGAGTACGTAAGCCAGACCCAGCTGAAAAAATCCCAGAAACAGGATCATCCCCGTATTCACCGGTGAAAATTCCAGTTGCCCCATAAACGGCAGCATCAGCAGAAACGTAAGGATATTACCCCAAAACACATTTTCGGCAGGCGCACTGTTTCCTCCTTTGCGCATAAATACATTCATCGCCCCATAGCATACACCGGAAAGAAGAGCCAGCAGGTTACCGGTCATCCGTCCGCCTGTCAGCCCATCATATAAAAAAAGAACAAGGCCCGACAGGACCATGAAAATTGTAATGACATCCTTCCTGCGCACAGGCTCCTTCAATATCAGATAACCCAGGACCGCAGAATAGACCGGTGCTGTATACTGCAGCAGTATCGCATTGGCGGCGGTCGTCAGCTTGGTGGAGGTCACCATCAGGGTGACCAGCCCTGTATAACACAGGACAGCGGCTATCTGATGTGGACTGCGGGGCAGGCGCGGCCGTCTGACAACGGTCAGCATGACTGATGCCGCGAGAAGGCTGCGCAGCCCGGCAATCGCAAATCCATTCCACGACATCAGCTTAATGCCGATGCCGGAAAAACTCCATAATATGGAAGTGATCACCAGCAGCAGCACAGCACTTTTATGGTTCATTGTTCGATTCATCGCTTACTTCCTTTACTTTCAAAGGTGGCTTATCTCATGAGCTGTCCGCCATTGACATCCAGTGTCACGCCCGTCAGATACGAGGCCCTGTCGCAGGCAAGAAAACAGACTGCATGGGCAACTTCCTCCGGAGAGGCGGCACGGCCGAGCGGAATATGATCCGTTGGTATCCCCTCCTCACGTGCCATTGGCGTGTCCACCGTTCCGGGTGAAACTGCATTGACCGTGATACCATACCCGGCTCCGCGCAGCGCAAACGACTTTGTCATGGCCAGCAGTCCGCCTTTTGATGCCGCATAATGAATGCCGGAGTACAGCGCACCGCGCTCCCCGGCAATCGAAGAGATATTGACGATACGGCCGTATGCCCTGCCTTTCATAAGGCGGAATGCATGGCGGCATAATAAAAACGGTCCTTTAAGATTAATATCCATCATCTGATCCCATTCATCCTCTTCAATCTCATCCATGGTATGAGTATTAGAGATCCCGGCATTATTGATCAGTACATCCAGCCGGCCGTAAACCTTTGTGATCTTCTCCATCATGGCGTCTACCTGCCTGATATCTCCGACATCACAGCCGATGAATTCTCCCGTTCCGCCGGCAGATGCAATTAACCTGAGCGTATTCCCGGCACCTCTCTCTGATCTGCAGACCACTATAACATGATCGCCCCCCGCGGCAAGTTCAGCCGCAACAGCCCGTCCGATGCCGCCTCCCGCCCCGGTCACCAGCGCGATTCTCTTGTTTTCTTTCATAAGCCTCTCCTTTCCAAAGGCACCGGACGTTCACATGTCGTCGTAAGTGCCACGGTTCTTTTTTGTGTACTGCTGTCCAGAAACGCATGCATGATCTCCAGTACGTGAACCGCAACTGTGTCCGCAGCGCGATGCGGTCTGTTTTGCACGATACTCTGTATCATCTCAGCCAGGCCAAGCCCGCGGCAGTTTCCGGTATAAGCAAAGTCTATGGGAATTTTCTTAAAGTCGTCCTCCCCTGCCTTCAGTACCTCGATCCCGCCGCCAAACCCATCCGGGTCCGGTGCCCGCAGTGTTCCTTCCGTGCCGTAAATCTCGATAAACGGATGTCCGTGTCCCCATATATCAAAGCTGATCGTCACTGTCACAAGGACCCCGCTCATGAATTCCACCACACCAGTCACATGTGTAGGCGTCCCCACTTCAAAAGACTCATTGATATGCGGCCCCGGACATGTGCAGGTGCGCTTCTCAAACCCCTTGCACGCCATTGCTGTTACTGTCCTTGCCGGACCAAGCAGCGTGATAAGCGCCGTAAAGTAATAGGGACCATAGTCAAAGACCGGTCCTGCTCCATACTGATAGAGAAATTCCGGATTCGGATGCTCGTGTTCCGGGCCATGCCATCCAAAAAACACGTGAGCCGACAGCGGTCTTCCGATGATTCCGCTGTCCAGGAGATGCCTGCTGGTCTGTACGGCGCCTCCCAGTACCGTATCAGGTGCACATCCCAGCCGGACGCCCTGCTTTTCGGCAAGCGACTGCAGTTCCCTGGCCTGCATTGTCTCCAGGCAGATTGGCTTCTCCGAGTAAACGTGCTTGCCGGCGAGCAGCGCCCGCCTGGTAATCTCATAATGTGCATCCGGAGTTGTCAGGTTTAAAACCAGACGGATCTCCGGATTTCTCAGCAGTTCGTCCACAGAACATGCCACAATGCCATACCGCTTCCCAGCCGACAGTGCACGTTTCATATGACGCGACGCACACGCTGCAAGATCAGCCTGCGGAAACATTGTCGTCAGGTTCTTAATGTATATATCACTTACATTTCCGCATCCTATGATACCTACACCGATTCGTTCCATGAAAATTTCCTCCTTTAAAACGTGATGACACCCTTAATATAGCCATCCGCGTGATCATGTGCGATCATCAGCATCTCCTGAATGTTATGGTAATCCATGATATGCGTGACAAGTTTTCGCTGGTCAAAAACACCGGCTTTTACCAGTTTTGCCGTCTTCGCCGCCTGGAGCGGAAAGTGCGGATCTCTCGCATCGGATGTATTGACAATCTCTATCCCTCGCAGATGCCACGGCGTACAGTTGATCGTGCGCTCTCCGCGATGCCATGCAAAATTTGAGATCGTGCCGCACGTTTTAACAAGATCACATGCAAGCTGAAGACCAGGCTGTGAGCCGGAACATTCCACCACGATGTCGATACCGCCTTTTTGTATCATATCTTCAATCGCCGCCCTGCCTTCCGGGGAATTGGAAAGATAACATGCATCCGCCCCGCACTCCCGTGCGATATCCAGTTTCCGCGGATCAATATCAAAACAGATTAGTCTGCCGATCAGGCTGCGCCTGTATGCCTGTACATTCAAAAGCCCCATATAGCCGCACCCGATCACTGCCACATCATCCCCCGGGTGAACGTTAATACAGTTGATCCCGCTGACGACACACGCTGCAGGTTCACAGACATAATATGGGAAATCCTTCTCCGGAATCCCGGGAAGATGCGCTGCTTTTTCTGCAGAAATATTGATCATCTGTGCAAGCTCAGGACCTCCTTCTATGCAAAACACCTGATCCCCAACTTCAAATTCCGTAACACCCTCGCCAACTTCAGCAACAACGCCCACTGCCTCATGTCCAAATTGAAAAGGAAACGGCTCTGTCATATCCCTGCCGAGAAATAAATACGAATCCCATGCACAGATACCGCAGGCCTTAACTTCAATCTGAAGTTCACCATTTCCCGGCGCATCCAGCTCAACTTTTCTGATGTCCGTCTGTTTTTCCGAAACAATATAACACGCATCCACTGTTTTCATTCAATATCCTCCTTCATTGTTTTGCATTTTTAGTATACTAATATATATCAATTATCAACATTGTACTCAGGATTCGCATTTTTTACAAGGAGGCTGTATTCACTTTAGGGCAGGCTGTCTTTTCCTGTTCCTGTAAAGATCGTATCCAAAAGCCATGATCAGCAGAAAACCGCCGGCAATATTCCTGTAATGCACACCGGATGAAGTCATCAGGATCATATATGACAGCCACGACAGAGATAATATGCCAAGAAACACCTGCGAGATCCTTCCCGTCCCTCCTTTCACGCTGATCCCCCCCAGCAGAGCCGCCGTGATTGCCGTAATCTCTATTCCTTTTCCCATCCCGGTCTGGGCGGAACCCATCCTGGATATATGGATCAGCGTGGCACTCCCAATTGAGATTCCATAGAATACAGAAGCCATGGCTTTAATGACCGTGACGTTGATCCCTGACAGTTCAGCTGCGGTGTGATTACTCCCCACGGCATAAATATATCTTCCGGGATATGTTTTATGCAGGAGAAGAAATGCGATGACAAATACCGTGCACGCAAGAACAAACTGCACGGAAACCGGGCCCAGGTATCCCCTGCCGATATAGCGGAAGGCATCATTGTATATCAGTATAGCCCTTGAAGTTCCTGTCAGGTCTACAATCCCCTGATAGAAGGTCATCGTCCCGATACTTACGATAATCAACGGCAGTTTCAAAAAAATTGACAGGGATATGTTGATCAGGTTAAGTAGAATGCCCAGCAGCAATGCAGTCATAACGACCAGTACAACGGGCATTCCTTCCAGGGCCAGCATTCTTGCACACACGATTCCGATCAGGGATATCTGCGCACTGACAGAGATATCGACAGAACCCGAGATCATCAGCACGGCCATCCCCACGGTCACTGTGATGATATATGAATTCTGTGTCAGGATATTCATAATGTTTTTAACCGAAAACGAATATCTGGAATTCAGGGCAAAGATCAAGAATATGGTTAGAAAAATGATCAGATTCATGTTTTTTATCATAAAACGGTATTTTTTACTCGTATCTTTCACCCGGTATCCCCCTCAGACATTTTTTGATGACTCCATCCACGACCATATAAACACAGTCACATAGCGCAAACATCTCTTCCGTATTAGATGAGCTGTAGATAATGGGTATTCCCTCCCGGCGCATCTGTGTCACATAATTCCAAATATGTTTTCTAAGGACCACATCAGCCGGCATGGCGGGTGAATTCAGCAGAAGCAGTTCTGTCTCTGCCATCCTCCAACGGTTCAATGCGATCATGGTACGTTCATTCCGGTCCAGTTTACAGACTGCTGTCATAAGCTTGCTCCTGCTTAAGTACAACCCTGTCTTTCTTTTCATTGCATACTGGCTCAGGCGCTTATTGATCCCAATACCCATGTGCCTGTAAACCTTATACGTCTCCAGCTGCAGATTTTCCTCAACAGACAGATCTAAAAAAACATTGTCCAGTGAACTTTCCCTGTCTATATAACGGATACCCCTCCGTGCAATCTCCAGTCTGCGAAACGGCGCTACTTCTGTATTGTTTAAATACAGCTTTCCCCCTGCCAGACCGTACTCGCCTTTTATTAACAACAGCATTTTTTCATAAGTCGCATATTTTTCGTCTATAAATCCGATCACCTCACCCTTTTTCAGGCTGAAGGTAATATCCGCTGCAATCCCCGGAACATTTAAATGCATGGCCTCCAGTACAACCTCCGGCCGTATGAAGTTTTCCCTGTTATTCTGCTCGAACTTTTCAACTCCGGTCAGTATCTTATGGAGATACTTTGGTTTTACCTGGTCAGAATAAAATATTCCGGCTTTTTCCCCCTTTCTCATCACCATAATACGGTCGCTCAGGGACTGCGCCCGTATAATATCCGTATGTATGATAAAAAAGCTGACCCCCATCTTCTGCATCATACGGATTTTATTTTCATAAGCCTGGTACTCCTTCTCTGAATATGATGCGTCCACCTGGTTTAACACGATAACTTTTGCACCTGAGTACGCGGCAATCGCAAGTTCCAGCATATGTTTCTGATAAAGGATCAGCGTTTCTATCCGGCGTTCAGGTTCCGCCTGAATATCATATTCTATGGAAATTTGGTTTAACTGCTGCAGGACATTCTGACGGTTTAACACAAGTTTTCTATGCTGTTTATGCAGTATTGTAAAGTTCTCTGCAATGTTCTGCCTGGGGATCAGCTTACTCTCATATTGGATCAGATATATCCCGCTTTTTTGTCCCTCACGAATGGAATTGAATACCACCCTCCTGCCGTCCACCCACATTGCGCCGCTGTGTATTCGTTCCAGCCCGACAAGCATGCGGGCCAGTGAGGACCTTCCCGCGCCTCCAAGGCCCAGTACTCCCAGCACCTCTCCTTTAAAGATACTGAAAGAAAGATTATGTATATGGTTTTCCGCAGGCGATTGAATACACAGCCTGTCTGCCCGAAGGATTT
Source organism: Ruminococcus gauvreauii (assembly GCF_025151995.1). Lineage (NCBI taxonomy): Bacteria > Bacillati > Bacillota > Clostridia > Eubacteriales > Oscillospiraceae > Ruminococcus > Ruminococcus gauvreauii. Next base: position 2,259,831 of record NZ_CP102290.1, on the reverse strand, counting down.
CATACATTCAGATTCCCTCCTTAAAGTCATAGATCTTCGGAAGATGTATCTCCACCGTTGTCCCGCATCCTTCTGTGCTGGTAATCTCCAGACCGTATTCTTCGCCATAGTAAAATTTAATCCGCTGATGAACATTCTGCAGTGCGATACCGGCCTTATGAGGTTTCTTCTGTTTCACCGCAATATCCGATATTCCATTTGTGCCATCCAGTTTTTTTCTCATCCCCTTAAGCTGATCCTCCGGTATGCCTACGCCGTCGTCACTGATGATAATGATCAGACGGTCCTGTGTCGTAAACACCCGAATCATAATCTCGCCCTGCCCTACTTTGTTCTCCAGCCCATGATGTATGGCATTTTCCACTATTGGCTGTATCGTCAGGATCGGCATCATATAGGACATCAGATATCCGTCTGTCTCGTCAAATATTTTTACGGCCTTAAACTTATCCCGAAAACGGTACTGCTGGATGATCAGATAGCTCTCCACATTTTCCATTTCATCTGCCAGCGTTGCCATCTCCCCGGGCCTGCTGATGTTGTAACGGAACAGCGTGGCAAGCGCTTCATTCATTTTTGCAATCTCTTCATTTCCCTGAAGAATCGCCTTGCTCCTTATCGTTTCCAGGGTGTTGTAGAGAAAATGTGGATTGATCTGGCTCTGCAGTGCGTGAATTGTCGCTTCTGTGGACAATATCTGTGCTTTTTGCTCCCGGTTAATCAACTCTGTGATCCCGGCAAATAAACGGTCCGGGTATTGCATTTGGGTGGATTTATCGAGTTCATTGATCAGCATCTCGATATCCTCACTTTCTTTTGCGCAGCTTAGAATGCGATTCATCTTAAGTACCGGTATGACCCATTTTCTTATCATATAGACAAAAACACCGATAACTCCCAGACATGATGCAAGATAATAAAATCCCACATTACCCAATACCTGCCTGTACATGCATATCACAGTAACGCAGATCTGTGCGCCCAGCAGCAAAACGGCGATCACAGCTGCCGCTATATCTTTTATTTTTAACAATAACTTGCTTTCAGCTTTCATACACGAGTCCCCATTATCTGTTTTCGTATTTCCGGTACTCAACAGGTTTTACGCCAACATGCTTTGTAAATATTTTGCTGAAATATTTGGTATCTGTATATCCAACCCTGTCAGCAACGGCGCTTACGCTCATGCGTGTTTCTCTTAACAGCTTCTTTGCGGCTTCCATGCGCACCCTGATCAGATAATTCGTAATATTCATACCTGTCTGATTTTTAAACAGCGTGCTCAGGTAAACCGGATTCAGGCAAACCATTTTGCCGATATCATCCAGTGATATTCCCTTATCATAGTTTTTTTCAATATATTCTTTCACTTCCCTGATCGGTCTTGCCTCATGACTTTTCTGCACGTCATTACAGCGTTCCATGATCTTCATCATATAATCAGTCAGATAGCTTTTACAGGCCTTGAGCGAAGTACAGCTGTTGATACGCATTTCCCAGACCTCTTTCGCGGGAAGATCCGGCTGATCCAAAAGTTTATTGTCAAGCACCGCATCTTCCAGCAATTCAATCCATCTCTCCGAAAACTTATAAATCGACTGAACCGCTGTTTCTTTTCCATAATAATAAGTTCGCATGACCTCATCCAGGCAGCCGAAAACTTCATCTTTATTTAATTCGAATAATCCTTTTCTGACGCGCATCTCTATCTGCTGCGGAACCATTACCTGATAATACAGCTGTCCCTGCGTCAGCTTTGAAGCGTCAATGATGCCCCCGCTGCCAAGCTCAATTCTGTTATCAATAGCCGACTGTGCCGTTACAAATGAATTGTGCAGCTCCTCCCGGCTCCTTACCTGCAGCCCGACACCCAATGTTACATGAAAGAACTCATACTTTTCATTGTCCTCCCTTAAGAGCTCTGTCAGGTATCTTTTCTTCTTATCCATCGGCAGATGTAAACCTGGTTTATAGTTAAAAGCAATGTGTCCCTTCGTACCTTCATAAAAATATTCCGCATCAAAACTGTCACTCTTTATTTTTGTCGTGTACTTTTCACACATATTTTCCAGTACGGAGATATACGCCGAAAAGTCCACATTTTCATGCTCAATGTAGTCCAGTTTGATTGTAACGACACTGTAAATGCAGTCTTTCACCGGATGGAGCGGATCATTTTCTCCTGTCAGGATACGGTCATTTTCATCGATTGGTACATCATACAGGATTTTTCTCAGATGATCTCTGCGGATTCTGGAAACCTGCTCAACAAATCTTTGCTGCCTGTCCTGATCAGCCTGCTGCTTTTCGGCGTTGATATGCTTCCTGCGATTCAGACGGTTCAGCAGCATCGCCAGTTCCTCCTTTTTGATCGGCTTTAGCAGATAATCCTGCACGCCATACTGCAGAGCGGTTTTTGCATACTCAAAATCGCGATAACCGCTTATAATGATAAACTCCGTCTCTCTCTCAGACTGTTTCACTTTTTTAATCAGCTCCAGCCCCGTCATGCCGGGCATCCGGATATCCGAGATCACCACATCCGGATTCTCCTCAAGGATGATCTTATATGCCTCCAAACCATCTGAGGCCAGACCTGCAATTTTTACATCCAGATCTTTGATCAGGTAGGCGATTAAATCAACGATATCCTTCTCATCATCTGCAATCAGCACTTTTAACATATATCTACCTCATTTTTGTCAGCAGCAGTTCTATTAATTATATACTAATATATTTTACTATTTATCTCCTGTGACGGCAAGCAGAACCCGTACGTAATAGTTACCAAAATTCAGTTGTAAAATTTATTAAAATACATTTATATATGTCTTGACAAATCCTACTTGTATGTTAATATATTAATATATAAATTGTCAATAAAAAAAATAAGGAGGATAACGATGTATATTTCAAAAGATCCCATTCGTGGTTATAACGAATATATTAACCTGGCGGAGGGCGAAGGAAAAAAGGCCATGATGGACGTGGCGCTTTTATTAATGGAGGCAGGAGATACATACACATTTGCAGAGACAGAAAAGGAAATGGCATGGATCATGTTCGAGGGCAGGGCAAAGGTTGAATTTGACGGCAGGACTGTTGAGATGGAACGTCCGAATCCTTTCGATTATAATCCGTACTGTCTTCACCTCTGCGCAGGGGGTACCTGCACGGTCACGGCATATGACAGTTCTGTTTTCTATGTGCAGAAGACTCTGAACGACCGTAAATTTGATGCCAGAATGTATATGCCAGAGGACACCCACACATGGGCGCGCGGAGCCAAGGGCGAGCTGCAGGGCACCATCAGAAGAAATGTAAGAACATGCTTCGACTATGAAAACGCACCGTACTCGAATATGGTGCTGGGTGAGGTCGTCAATCTTCCGGGACGCTGGTCGAGTTACCCGCCGCACTGGCATCCGCAGCCGGAAGTTTATCTCTTTCGCTTTGACAAGCCACAGGGCTATGGGGCTGGCTGGGTAAACGATGAAGTGGTACAGCTTGGCCATAACGGACTTGCCGTTATTACAGAAAAATCCCATCCGATGGTTGCATGCCCGGGATACGCTATGTGCTATGCATGGGGCATCCGGCACTTCGATGACAACCCGTGGGAGAAGACGCGCATCGATGACAAAGAACACGAGTGGACGCTCGACCCGGATGCAAAGATCTGGGGAGACTCACTATAAATCCTAATTCCCTATGAATAAAGAGAAGCCATCGCGGCATGCTGCGGCGGCTTCTCTTTATTCATAGCAATATTTTTTATTGGAAAGCAGGAGGCAGGGATCTCTTCCCTGCCTCCTGTGAGTATGCTTAAGACCTTTTATCATGGACCCTCAACCAGTTTCTTAAGTTCAGCGTATACATATTTTGTAAACGCATACACATCTTCTTCCGTTTCTCTCTTTGAAAATGTTTCGTATGCCCACCAACCGTCAAATCCAGTGGACTTCACTGCATCAACCCATTCTCTGATCGGGACGGCCCCCTCATAAAATGCTGCATCCCGGAAAATCTCTTCACAGGGCACACGACCATCCGGTTCACGTGAATTGCAGACGTGCACGCCAAGGATCATATCTTTGTCGATCTGTGACAGAAATTCTGCATCCACTCCGGCGATATAGTTATGGTAAAAGTCCACAACAATCTTCAGGTTGTCACGCTCTGCCTGCTCCACCAGCGGAATCCCTTCTTTCAGGGAAGGGAACGGCGTCCAGCATAATGGTTCAAAAAACAGCGTGAGCTTAAACTGCGCAGCCAGATCGGAAAGTGCCTGCAGATTTTTTATCATGAGTTTTTGTTGTTCTTCCACCGGCAGTCCCTGCAGTCCCATATAACCGTTAAACGGTATTCCTCTCCGATAACACTCTGCGGCGTGCCAGTCCACCGGGCCATTGATGATTTCGACGGCATGACTTCCGACGGACGACGCCATCTCAAAAAGTTTTTCCGCTTCCCTCATCATCATCACAAACTCATAACCCTGGCGTTCGAGATCGGACAGCCAGCCGACAGCAGACACTTCTATATTGCCTGACAGATTTCTGATATCATCAGGTGTATGTCCGGCATCCAGAAAGTATGAAAGCTGAACTTTTGTAGGTTCAATACAGTCAAACCCTGCAGCCCGGGCAGCATTGATATATGTACACAGATTAGCCCTGCCGACTGCAGAACTTTGCAGTGAAAGTGCATTTTTTCTCATAGAAACCATCCTTCCGATCAACGTTTATGGCGCAGCCATAAATTTTATCTGAACGCACCCTTCAGCACATAATTCTTCAGCTGGCTGAATTCCTCGAGGCTGGTGCTGATCCCCTCTCTGCCCAGGCCACTCATTTTAACGCCCCCATGACCCTGGTCGATGTGGCGATATGCGCTGTGGCCGTTTACGACAACAGACCCCACTTCGATCTGATTTGCAATATGGAATGCTCTCATGATGTCTTTTGACAGCACCCCTCCATTCAGTCCATAAGAAGAGTTATTCGCGATCTCCACAGCTTCCTCCTCTGTATCAAATGCAATCATCGGGAATACCGGTCCGAATATCTCGTCATCTTTGGCAATCGCCATGTCCTTCGTGACACCGGTCAGCACTGTCGGGGCATAATATGCGCCCTCACGTACACCTCCAAATGCAACGGTGGCACCCTCGGCAACCGCATTCTGAACCTGTTTCTCGACGGTTACGGCAGCGCTCTCTGAGATCAGCGTACTGATCTCTGTTCTGGGATCCAGTACGTCGCCCCTGACAACGGTGCGAAGGCGGGCGATCAGTTTTTCGGTTAATTCTTCGATGATCGGACGCTCCACGATAAACCGTTTCGGTGCACAGCAGGTCTGCCCCGTATTAAAGAGCCGGCCCCCGATCATCTCCTCTACCGCCTCGTCAAGATCCGCATCCGCAAAGATCACAAACGGATCATTGCCTCCCAGTTCCAGAAACATCGGTTTCAGGCAGTCCGCGGCATCCTTCATCATCTGAATGCCTGCCTGCGTACTTCCTGTTAGACCAATCGCATCCACTTTCGGATTCTTAACCATTGCCTCTGTGCATGCTTCCCGGCTGCACACGATAAACGGAGCAAGGTCAGCGGGTACTCCTGCCTCGGTCAGAATCCCTCCCATCCTGAGGATCGCCAGAGGATTGGATGAAGGTGCCTTCACGATGGCTGCATTTCCCATGATCAGAGCCGGAATCACCTTCAGGAGCGTCAGCTCGATCGGATAATTAAATGGAATAATACAGCCTACTACTCCGAGCGGAACTCTCCTGGTAAAAATAAGATCTCCCTTTGTGTCGGAATCATTGTCCGGCATAACCTCACCGTACATATGGTTGGCATATTCGATGGTTCCTCTGATATTCTGAGGAACTTTCGCAACCTCTTCCAGACTCTGGCTGTATGGTTTTCCCATCTCCAGTGACGACAGTCTGGTCAGAGCTTCAATATTTTCTTCAAATAAGTCCGCAAAACGGTATAAAACCTGTGAACGCTCATACAGACTTTTCCTCGCCCACGCTTTCTGAGCTTCTTTTGCTTTATCAGCCAATACGAATAATTCGTCTTTTGAGGTCAGCTGCAGCTCATCCAGCACCTCATTATTCTGCGGATTTGTAACTACTAATTTCATTTTTTACCTCCTGGTTTTATCAGATTTTCATGTCCAGCCAGGGCTCCCGATCCCGGTCGCCTTCATCCTGACTTCTACAAGTTCAGACTGGCATTCTTCTATATTTGTGGTGCAGACCTCTTCTTCATTTATGATGATCTGACTGTCCGATGCACCGGCACTTTCAAGTATCTCCCGCACGAAGTTTTCAAGCAGGGGCCGCACATATTCCTTCGCCTCATCCAGTGTATCTTTCACTGTTCTGTCCCATGGGCTGTGTACAATATACCAGTCGTTTTGACGGTCAAACCTTATCAGAACCTCGGCATCATACATGACCTGACCCACCGCTGCACCTACTGCGTTCGCCACCTCTGAATGTTCCGGAATGATGAGATTTCTTCCGAGTTCATGACAGACATTCGGCATCCACGCGCCAACCGGATTGCCGATCGCCACCACCGGTCTTTCGGTTTCATGGTCCGCACTTGAAGTTCTGCATGCAGACATAAGATTTTTCTTCATGATCTTCAGCACATCCGCTGTCAGTTCCTCACAGGTTCTGCCTGCCCGCCTGCCGAGCAGCATCACACCCAGATGAGAAGCCTTCGTGTTCCATTTACGGAAAGCGCCCGTCACGTGCAGGATATCCGTAGGTGTCACCGCAATACGGGCGAGAACACCTTTTTCTTCCATTTCTTCAACGGTACGGGCATCTTTATCCCGGGTTCGGCTGACCATATAAAGCAGGCTGTGGGGACCATCCCTTAAGACCTCCAGTATTCTGGCCTCTGCAGCAGATAAACTCTTATCCTGCCGGTCTTGTCGGATCATAAAGCATTCCGGAATCTGCTGCCCGGATAAATCTCCTGTCACGCTCCGGGAAGCTTCCATAAGTTCATCCACCAGCCATGGATAAAAACCGGCCGCCACACACAGCGGCATGGCACGCTTCGGACCGATCAATAGTCTCTTCTCCCCGTCAGTCCGGATATAAGAATCCCCGCCGATGCCAAATGTCAGTATCTCGGCTGCCCTCACTCTGGTCTTAAATCCTCCGATCACAGCGCCGTCATCGTTAAGCTTGACTCTGCCGTCCCGGAGAACGGCAATGTCTGTTGTCGTTCCGCCCATATCCAGGATGAGTGCATCTTTTTCCTTTGACAGAAATGCACCGCCTATCACACTGGCCGCGGGACCGGAAAGAATCGTCTCCACTGGTCTCGCCAGTGCAAATTCTTCTCCCATAAGACTCCCGTCACCCTTTACGGTCATCAAAGGTGCCTCGATCTGTCTGCTGCGCAGAACTGTTTTAACCGCCTGAATCAGCTGACGGATGACCGGGATTAACCTTGCGTTAAAAACGGCGGTAGCCGTGCGCTCCTCAAATCCAAGATTTCCACTCAGTTCATGGGCACAGACAACCGGAACCTTAAGCTCCTCTTTTACGATCTGCTTTACCTTCAATTCATGGCGGGGGTTCCTGACACTTGCATAACCCGAAACAGCCACGGCATCCGCCAGTCCCCGCAGTCCTCTGATGGTCCGTCGCGCCCGCATTTCACCAAACGGCACGATTTCTCTCCCTTTAATATCCAGGCGTCCCTCCAGTACACACTGTATTTCCACGGGCAGCTGTAAGCCTGGATCCTTCCCGATCAGCAGCAGCCCAACCTTTCCTCCCTGATCTTCCACGATCGCATTTGTAGCAAGCGTAGTAGACAGGCACACCATGTCGACTGGAATCTTTCCAATGCCGTCCAGCAGATCAATGCTGTTTGCAATACCCGTCGCCAGGTTTTCCCTGGTTGTGAATGCCTTTGATTTACTTAAGACCCTCTGATCTCTCGTGCAGATTATAACACTGTCCGTATAAGTGCCTCCCGTATCGATTCCCAGTATATAAGCCATGTGTTAACCTCTGTTAGTTCAGTGCTCCGATCTGACGAACGGTCTTTCGGATATCATTTTCGGCATGGATTCCCATCTCCATCAGTCTGTCCGCGATCTCTGTGGGTTCCGCATCTCCGGGAAGGATCGCATTTAACTTCCCTCCCATGAATATCCAGTACTCTTTACCGCGCTTCCCGGCCAGTTCCAGCAGCTGACGCGCATAGTCCAGAGCCTGTCCATTATGGCAGCTGACCCCGATAAACGGAGTGTTCTCCTCATCAGCGAGATCCAGCATATCGACCGGCGCCATATCCACCCCGCCGTTTACAACTTCCGCGCCTGCTGCATTCAACACACCCTCCACCAGCACCAAACCGTAGGTATGTGCGTCACCAGATGCGGCGACGATTTTTTTGCCATTTAAAATACCCCGGCAATTATCATTCATCAGCTCATCGATGATCTCCTGCATCATGTCCATCGTCTGTCTTCCCAGCACCGTCGGATAGAACGGCTCAACCTGAGTTTTATCCGTACCGTATGTACTCGAGTGGAACATCTGCTCAAAACGGATGGGGTTCATGTTTTTAAGCACCATCAGCATTTCCAGGGGATCTTCTGTATCGATTCCTGCCTGTTTAAAACCTTCGATCACGTTGTCGAACAGAATCCTGCCTTCTCTGACCATGACATCCCGCATCTCTTCCAACGGCTTAAAGTTAAAGTAAGGCAGCCATTCTTCCGCTTTTTCCTCCGTTCGTTTTGCCGCAGTCAGAATGTTGATCAGCTCGTCCAGTGTCGGAACCTTGATTTTCTCCGTTATAGAAACGGGATTTACACCGAGACTCATATGATATTTCTTTTCTACCAGCATCTCAAACAGGAACTCCGGAACACTGATTCCATAATTGCCGTGAATGTGATGATCCCACTGTAAATTTGTAGAACTGTTCAGATAAGTCAGTACCGGCTGCTCTTCCGTAGACATCAATGCATCCAGCGCCATTGCCACGCCTGCACGCGTATCATTTTCACTTAAGAGACCGCCAAAGCTTATCGTATAGCGGGCGCCGCAGAGTTCTGTACAGATATAGTGCTCCAGCAGTGCATACCCTACGTATGAAGCACAATCCATAAAATACCCCGGATAACCGTCATCCAGGTATGTCTCCGCCGCAAACATCTCGTCCCGCTTGGATGCCATGATGCCCAGCGCCTTTACAACGTCTCCAAGCCGCTTCTCCTCATCATCAAATCCATTATAACTCCAAAAAAACTGGGTCATATCCCCAACTCTCGGAGACCCTGACTGAATCGCAAATATGGTATTTTCCAACGCATTCGGGCTGAACAGATGATAATCATTAAACGTAATATCAATAGGCGCAGCAGATGCCTGTCTTTCGTAATCTTCCATCTCAAACATCTCGAAACTCGTAGTCGCAGGCGCCTTTTCCCGGTACTCCCGGGGCAGCGCGACCAGACCGCTCGGAATGGCCTGTATACAGTTTACTTCCAGACCGGTCTCCACGGTAAAGTCGTATATCTTTTTAATTGCATCTATCTGATCATCCAGCGTAGCCAGACCAAGCAGTATATTATAGTATATCTTTCCCTGCTTCGCGAGGTCTTTCTTATACTCCATATGATTGGAATATTTGCTCTGGGAACGGATAAAACCACTTCTTCCCGCTTTTATGGTCTTTCCCAATTCCACGCCTTCCCGCACGAGCTCTTTACCCGGCCTGTGGCCCTTCGGCTTTAAATGTCTGATATATTCCAGGTTAACTTCATTCATAAGCATTCTCCTCTTAGTGTCCTCTGTAATATAAGAAAGTCTTATAGAACCGGCTGGTATCATCTTATCACACTATGAACGGCGTTTACAAGCATACGGACGTTACCGATTCTATAAGACTTTACGTATGGTTACCTTTTATTTGTAACCAAATTTCTCCTCGATTCTTGTGATCTCAGCATCAAAGATATTGAAAATATCATCTACGTCACTGTCGGAAACATTGATCGGCGGAATGAAGGAAATTCTGTTGTTGTAGTAACCGTTTAGCTGAGCCAGCAGGCCGGATTCCTTCATGTTATCTACAAGTTCTGCTGTTTCTTTGATCGCCGGTTCTTTTGAATCTCTGTCTTTTACGAATTCGACGCCGAAGAAAATGCCGCGGATCGAGTAGGAACCAACCAGCGTATGTTTTTCTTTGATAGCAGCCAGCTTTTCTTCTACATATCTGCCGGCAGCTGCACAGCGTTCAACCAGCTGATCTTCTTCAAAGATATCAAGCACTTTATTGGCGACGGCACATCCCAGGGAGTATCCTGCATATGTACTGCAGATGAATCCAGGGCCGCAGTCTTCGAAGATTTCCGCTCTTCCGACAACTGCGCTCATAGGAACGCCTGCTCCCAGAGCTTTTCCGATCAGCAGTAGATCCGGTGCGACACCTGAATGTTCGCATGCAAACATCTTTCCGGTTCTTCCCATTCCAGTCTGGATTTCATCAAAGATCAGAAGGAATCCGTATTTATCCGCCAGTTTTCTAAGTTCAGCCAAAAACTCTACCGGAGGTACGATATATCCTGCGGAACTCTGGCAAGGTTCAACGATCATAGCTGCCACGTTCTGTACGCCTGACATCGGATTACCCATGCTGGTCTGTCCGGATGCCATCAGGTTGTCAATCGCTTTTACACATTCCATATTGCAGCTGCCTTCTTCCTTGCCGTATGGACAGCGGTAGCAGTATGGATACGGAAAGCGCTCGATGTTGTTGTCAGCAGACGGCATCGGGTTATACCAGCGGTGCATGCTGCCGGCTCCGGTGAGTCCCATGGTAGCCGTGCTCTGTCCGTGGTATCCTCCGTAAAAACATACGATGGTCTGTTTCTTCGTATGATAGCGCGCAAGACGGATCGCATTTTCTACTGCGTCTGATCCGCTCAGAGCAAGGCGCACTTTCTTTCTGTAATCACCGGGGGTAATATCAATCAGTCTCTGTACTAATTTTAATCTCTGCGGTGTCGGAAAATCAAACCAGTTATCGAGACTGTTCAGGTACTGATCCTTCATTGTCTCTGCGATTCTCGGATCACAGTGGCCGATATTCATAGCGGACATGCCTGCGATACAGTCGATATATTCTTTTCCGTCCACATCATAGACTTTATTCCCTTTTGCATTCTCTATAATAGGAGGATTCGTCCATTTCGTAAACAATACATCGCCCGGATGCTCATTTTCCAGGAACTCGATAAGTCCTGCTTTGTTGTTCGGTGTAATGTCGCTTTCTTTTACTCTTTCCATTAATACTTCGTACGGCTTCTTTGTCATAGCAGTCACCCTTCTTTCTTAAATTTTTATCATGTCTGATAAATATCCTTTTTGGTTTCCTTCTTTTAAAACCTGAGTAATATATTAATATATCTTTAAATGCATACTAATATATTAGAATACATTTGTCAATAACCCAGCCAGCAAAATATTTTATTTGTCTATGTTGAATAAAATAAATTTAATTTTTCTGGTCATTTTTTCTATTGATTTATATACTAATATACTAGTATAATGTTAGCAGATGATAAATTGCATAAGCAGCTCCAGTGATTCATAGAGAACAGCTTATGCAGTTTAAAACAAAACCATATTATAATAAAGAAAAAGGAGTGTATCAAAGATGATTGTAGGATTGGTAAAAGAGATTAAAAACAACGAATTTCGTGTCGGACTGACCCCAAACTGCGTAAAGGCTTATGTACAGGATGGAAATCAGGTAATCGTCGAAACAAATGCAGGGACGGGTTCCGGATTCACTGATGAAGAATATATTGCAGCCGGTGCCAACATTTATCCCGATGCTGCATCCGTCTGGAACAGCGCTCAGATGATCGTAAAAGTAAAAGAACCGATCAGCAGTGAATATCAATATCTTCGCAAGGATTTAATTCTTTATACGTATCTGCATCTGGCGGCAGATGCCCCGTTGACAGAAGCGTTATTAAAAAATGAAGTGAAATCCATCGCATATGAAACAATCGTGGGACCAAAAGGCGGATTGCCGTGTCTGCAGCCGATGAGTGAGATTGCAGGCCGCCTTTCTATTCAGGAGGGTGCAAAATATCTGGAAAAAACTTTCGGCGGCTGCGGTGTCCTGTTATCCGGTGTCCCAGGCGTAAAAAAGGGGAAAATCGTAATCCTGGGAGGCGGCAATGTTGGAACAAATGCCTGCAAAATTGCAGTGGGCATGGGCGCAGACGTCTCCATTCTGGATGTCAGCGCTTCCCGTCTCGCCTATCTGGATGACATTTTCGGAAGCAGAGTCCAGACTTTATACAGCACAGGCCCGAATATCCAGGCAGAGCTTGCCGATGCTGATCTTGTCATCGGAGCTGTTCTTCTTCCGGGCCGTGCTGCTCCTAAACTGGTTAAAAAAGAGGATCTGAAAATGATGAAAAAAGGTGCCGTGGTAGTCGATGTGGCTGTAGACCAGGGCGGATGCATTGAAACAACACACGCAACAACCCATGAAGATCCCATCTTTGAAGTAGATGGTATCGTTCACTACTGTGTAGCCAATATGCCGGGAGCTGTACCAAGAACTTCCACACTGGCTCTGACAAGCACGACGCTTGGCCACGGCCTGTCGATCGCCAGAAACGGCTTTGAAAAGGCCGCACTGCTGGATGCGGGTTTATATCAGGGAGTCAATACCTACGCCGGAAGATGTACTTATGCCGGAGTAGCCGAAGCATTGAATCTGGACTTCACGGAAGCCAGGGAGATCATGGATAACGCCTCTTATACTTCTTTAAAAGTTTCCTAATATAGCTTAGACAGGGAGCCCCAAAAGTCAAAATGACCTGAGGGGCTCCCTGCCTGTCTGTTCCGTGATATTCTGCTTTTTTATCTGACACCATCAAAAACATTTCACTCGGGCGATATCGTAATATTCTTTCGCTTCAGACGGGTGTTAATAAATCCGCGGAACAGTGAATACACCACCGACGCCGCAGGGATAAAGATCAGCATGCCGGCAATCCCCATCAGGCTTCCGCCCAGGGATACAGCCACAAGGACCCAGATTGAGGGAAGTCCGACGGAATTCCCGACTACATGAGGATAGATGAAATTCCCTTCAATCTGCTGAAGAATCAGGAACATAATCACAAAGGCCAAAGCCTTGACCGGACTGACCATCAGAATCAAAAATGCCCCGATCACGCAACCGATAAACGCCCCGAAGATCGGTATCAATGCAGTAAATGCGATCAGAATCCCCACCAGCAGTGCATAGGGGAACTGCAGAACACTCATAACGACAAAGAACATGCTCCCAAGGATCACAGCTTCCACGCACTGACCCGTAAGGAAGTTCAAAAATGTCCGGTAGCAGAGGCTTGACACCTGCAGTACCCGCTTAACTGTCTTCTCCTTCAGAAGTGCATAGAGCACCTTTTGCACCTGAACGCTCAGTTTTTCCTTCTGCAGTACGATATAGCATGCAAAGACAAATCCGATAAAGAACGTAGCCAGACCGCTGATGAGTGATTTTGCAATCGAGTACGTAGAGTTCAGCACATCCCCCGCACCGCTCTTCAGGAAATCAACAGCCGTGGAGATGATTTTATTCCAGTCAAATTCCAGTTCCTGCACCCATGAAACCACCGCGGGATTTCCGTTAAACAATTCCTCTACCCAATCCTGCATTTCCGGAATGAAATCAGATATTGTTTTTCCAAGACTCACAAAAGTCTTGCCCAGCTCCGGCGCTACGATAAAAATAACCACCAGTATGACAGCCACTACCAGCAAAAGCGAGGTCAGCAGACTGACCGGGCGTGCCATCTTCCTGGCCCACTTTTTATCTTTCACTCTTTTATTGCCAAAAAGATGGCGTTCAAAAAACTGCATGGGCGCATTGATAATAAATGCCATGCCTCCGCCCAGTATAAACGGAAACAGGATATTAAATCCCAGCCCGATCAGACGGAATGCCGCTTTATAGTTAACCAGCACTACCACCAGAAGTGCCGTAAAAAGTATTAACCCCCTCAGTTTCTTAAGCGTCTCTTTGTTCAGCTCCATACTTTACCTCGTTTTTCTTTTTTAATGATTCAAATCATTATCACAATTATAAAGCAGAACGATATAAAAGACAACATTTAAAAACAGGCATTCATTTCCTCAGATTGAAGCTTGAAACAGTCATGCTGTATTATGGTCAGAAGGACAGCAAAATTCTCAATATGAAGTCCCACATTTCCGCATGAGTGCAGTGCGATGAACATTCCTTCATCATGACAGGCCTTCGTGATCCTCCTGTAATAGGGAAGATATATCTCACGAAACAGTTCTGGTGAAAAGAACGGGGCTCTCTGGGATCCCATATCATCATGCCAGAGAATCATATCCGCATGATAATATTTTTTTGCCACCTTCATAAATTCAATATGCCAGTCTGTCAATGCATCTAAAAATTCAGACAATTCAAAATACAGGCTTAACATCACCGCGTTAAGCCTGTATCCGGGGTCTTCTAGGGTTTTTCGCTCCTGCCGTAACTGGCGAGGGATACCGGTCCCTCCAGAACTTCCCGTTCTACCTTCAGTTTCCTGTCTTCCCCGGCGCGTACCGACCATTTGATCAGAGAAATCTCATTGTTTTCAATTTCTATACAGGTAATACACCGCGGATGTACACAGCTTCCGGAGTTGAAATAAAGCCCTTCCTCCGGCTGTGAGAACACCGGCCTGTGCGTATGCCCCGCAATCAAAATCCTGCCTCGCTCCTTCGTATATGACACGAGTCTCTTTTCCACCCGCTCTTTTGCCTTTCTGGGCCTTCCGGAACCTGTGGGATCTAAAAAACCGATCAGTTCCATCCTCTTCCAGAAATAGCGTACCAAAAACCTGGCAAGCGGCCAGAGCGTATCGTTCAGAAGATCTCCCTGATGTCCGTGTGCCAGAAACAATTCCCCTGTGCCATCCTCGCTGCGCAGGATTAACCCTTCTAAAACATTGATCCCCGGCAGAAGAGGCAGTTCCCTGCGGGAGGATTCACAGTAATAACAATTGCAGTGTTCGTTCATATAACCTTTTCGGCGTTTTACAATATCATGGTTTCCGTAGATCATATAAAGTCTCTTCTGTTCATAGAATTTAGATAACATCCAGAAAATATCACTGTGGACTTCAGCAATTATTTTTAACTGCCTGTTTTCCCACAGTTCATCACCGTCACCCAATTCAATATAGGTGAATCCATTCTGGTAATAGTACTCCAGCGCTCCAAAGCACACCACCTGATTTGCCAGGAAATTGTCCGCCGCATTCCCCTGGCCTCTGTGACAGTCACTCATAATGACAAGTCTTGACTGCGAATCAAACGGTACTGCCTTTGCATGTTCATATACTTTGTCAAGTTTTAGCCTCACCGATCTTGTTGACGCACACTGCAGCGATGTCATTTTTCATTACCATTGCAGCATGAGTTTTCCCGTGTCCGGTCCTCATCCCTCTGCTGTTCCCCTGCCTCATCACAGGCATCTGCTGACATGTGCCGGCAATCATTGTGTTCATGCCTTGGCAGGCATGGATCACAGGGATGGCAAGGCCTGCAGTGATGCGTCGGCCTGCACGGTTCGCATTCAGGTTCTGTCGGGCACGGCGGACATGACGGACACGGTGGTTTAGGTGGATCCGGTGGACATGGCGGTTTCGGCGGGCACGGCGGACATGGTGGGCACGGCGGTTTCGGCGGGCACGGCGGCTTGGGGGGACACGGCGGATCCGGTGGGCACGGCGGCTTGGGATCCGGGCCCGGTTTTTTATGCCCCAGCCAGACTTTTATCCATCCAAATGCTTCATATATTCCTTTCGCATACAGAGAATCCATAAACAGTGTATACAGTTCCGGCACCATGGCCTTTATATATTCTAACTTGTCAAGTGTATGTGTATATTCCCTCGTTGCTGTCTCATACAGATAACAGTTGCTGTGGTTTGTTTTCTGTACGATTGCAGACCTCACCTTATTTCTGGATTCAGTCTGAGGGGAATGTGGTTTCGTATAATGAATCGAAACTGTTTTCATACGTACCGAAAATTCACTTCTGCTGTAACCAATCCTAATTAAACTGTCTGCAAACGCATCTCTCATCTGACGGTCCGGAAATGTTATAGCTGCATCCATGGTAAGCGCGTTCGGCTCCGAGAATTCTCCCAGCTTAAATCCGGTCAGCCACCAGTGCAGATCTTTCCGGCGCAGTATTGCTTTTCCGTTTTTCTTCAAGACAAAAGAAAGACCGAGTCTCTCATCATCGCTGATATTTTCATAAAAGGTTCCCTTGAATTTATCATCCTCAATATCCTCACGTTCTGTATTGTATACGCCAATTTCTCCTCCGGTGGTGATGCCGTACTGCCCCTTCCAAAGTTCGATCAGCCACCGTTTTCCCCCGTAGGAAAATGTCACGGGTTCACAGTCCATGATCATATTAAACAGAGGAGCTGCCTCATCGTAGAGACGGCAGTAACCGACCTCCCTCTGCCAGCAGTTCATCAGCGAATAAAAATAATCACCGTCTATCTCATATGCAAACCCTGCTTCTTCAAGGTCCGCATTCAATTCCATCTGCTTTTTCAGCATGTCAGGGCCAGGGCGGAAGCGCCGGCTTCTAATCTTCCATATCGTAAGAACAAGCACCAATATAATCAAAATAACACAAATTATGATAACAGACGTTATTAACACGATAGATATTCCTTTCTTAGCTATTAATACATTTTATTCCGCCGTTTTCTATTGGTTACATTGTATGGTGTCTGCAGGGCTCACAAATAAATGCCCCCAAAGTGCCTTGAAATAGGACTTTGGGGGCTGATTGTTTTATTATTTATCCAACGATCCTGCACCGGTTGTTTCAATTGCGTTTACCGCAAAACCGTCACTCTTAATCTTTATTCCATTATAGTATGCCCGGCTGCCACCCTTCCCAAGTGTCAGCAAAATAAGTGGTATATGATACTTTTCCTGTAGATACTGAATACCCTCATCATAATATTTATTCATATCTGTTTTTTTCGCCTCCTGCATAAAGCCATCCATTATCCGTTATTATAATTTTGATGCCAGCAGGCCCTCGCTGAAACAGCAGTCAATATTTTCTTTAATACGAATATCCAGATTTGTATACAACTCACTGTTTCCCGGTCTGGTACCCGAGAGTAAATAATCTGATAACACCTTTATTGAATAATAGCCTTGTTCAAACGGCTGCTGCCCTATTGCAAAGTGGATGACATCATTTTTTAGCAACTCCGCAGTTCTTGAAATATAATCGGTGCAAACCACATTCACTTTACCGGACAGTTTATGGTCCACCAAAAATTGTCCCAGACCATCAATACCGCCGCCCGACATAAATATATTTTTTATATCGTTGTTCTGAAACAAGTCTTCACAAATTTCATAAACAATCCTGTCCACTTCGCGTGTCTCAAATGTCCCGAGTAATCTCATCTCCGGCAAGTCTTTTTTGAGATACTCGGAAAAGCCATCTTCTCTCTGCAAATGTGCCCGGATCATTTTATAACCCAGCAAAACAGCCGTATCTCCCTTTCCGCCTGAAAGCATTCCCAATAATTGCCCCCCAACACGCCCGCATGCATTGCCATCCTGACCGATATAGCAGATTCTGTTTACACCTTCAATATCAGTATTATAGAAGGCAATCGGAATCGTATCCTCAATACTTTTAAGTATATTTCGAATGCTCGTATCTTCCATCGGAGCCAAAGCAATTCCATTAACCTGATCTTCAATGGCATTTTGAATTTGCGCAAGTTGAGCGTCAATTTCAAATCCCTTCATCTCATAGATATTAATCGTTACCCCATAGATAGCGCACTCATCTTTAGCATATAATATCCCTTTCAGAATATCTCTGCCAAAAAGATTTTCTTTTGGAGATACAATAATTCCTATCTGGATTTTTTTATTTTTAGATTTTAGTGCTTTTGCTACAACATTGGGACTATATTCCAGCTCTTTTATTACTTCAAGAACCCTTTTCCTGGTCTTATCGCTCACATCCGGCCTGCCATTTAATACGCGGTCTACCGTTCCTCTCGACACATTTGCTTTTTTGGCAATTGTATTTATCGTTATGTTTTCCACCAAGTTCACCTTCTTTTAACAAGCTTTTTATTAAGCATATCATGTACATGGAAGATTAGGCAAATAGAAGTCGAAGAACAATTGCTTTTGCCATATCTATTCATCTGAATTATCAATATCGATCAGGACTTTCATCGCAGATTCTCTGTTGTTGTCAATATATTCATAGGCACTTAAATAATCATGAAAAGCAAAATGTCCGGACATTAACGCTTCCAACTGGATCTTTCCTTCATTGACCAGACTTATTGCCAGTTCATAATCCTCGTGCCGATACATCATGCTTGTATCCAGATCAAGCTCATGGTCATTCAGTACAGCCAGATCAACCGCTGCAATTTTGCCAAATACGGCAACAAGAACAATCTTACTTCCCTTTCGGGCATATTTAATTGCCTGTCCCATCGAAATATCATTTCCTGCACAGTCGTAGATCACATCCGCCTTATCCGGTCCAAAAGCATCCGCCATCGCATTGCCGAAGTCTACATTCATGGTATTTGCAGTATAATCTACGCCGACACTCCCTGCCAGTTCCAGGCGTTTATCTGAAATATCCGTGATCAGGACGCCCTCCGCACCAAGTCCCTTTGCCGCCTGTGCCAGCAGAATACCAATCGGTCCGGCACCGAGCACCGCAACCTTGGCACCTTTGATTTGATCAAATCGTCTGACTGCATGCACGGTCACCGCCAGCGGTTCAATCATGGCACCTTCATTATAGGTGAGGTTTTCCGGCAGCGGAGTTACCTTTGAAGCGTCCACGACAAAATATTCACTGGCAGCCCCTGTAGTCTGGAACCCCATAACTTTCAGATTTTCGCACAGGTTATATTTTCCATGCGTACATGGATAACATGTTCCGCAGAAAACCTGCGGTTCGACCGTGACTTTCTGTCCTAACGTCAACCCGGTCACATTGCTGCCCAATTCCACAACCTTTGCACTGAGTTCATGCCCCTGTGTGACCGGATATGAAGTAAACGGATGTGTACCATGATATACGTGAATGTCACTTCCGCAGATACCAATTTTCATAATTTTTATAAGAACCTGTTCCGGACCCGGTGTTGGAATTGCAACACTTCTGAGCTCTATTTTTTTAGGCGCAGTCATTACCTGCTGTATCATTGTTCCTTCCATTATCATTCTCCTTGTCTGAATTTAATACTTACAATATTTGTAATACGTATCATACATCGTCATAAGGTTGTCGTACGGCACCCCCGGCTGGATGTTGTGAACCTGACAGAATACGTAACCGCCCCCTGGTTTAAAAGTTTTCAGGTTTTCTTCAACCATTCTCCTTACATCATCCGGGGTTCCCATATTTAAAACATGCTGTGTATCGCATCCTCCTCCCCAGAATGTGATCTTGCCACCAAATTCTGCTTTCAATTCTGCTGGAACCATACCCGCAGCAGATACCTGAACCGGATTAATGGCATCGACGCCAATCTCGATCAGATCGCCAAGGATCGGGCGAATTGCACCACATGAATGTAGAATAATCGGTTTGTGCCAGTTGCCTTTGATATATTGATATAGTTCTGCCTGAAACGGTTTGATACGCTCACGGTAGGTCTCCGGTGAGAGAAGCAATGCGTTCTGCGCACCCAGGTCATCTGCGACTTTTACGATATCAATGCGATCACCCAGCGGATCCATAATGTACTTAATCATTTTCTTAAAGTAATCTAAAAGTTTTCCAAGTAATGCATCGCACAAATCGGGATCGGCCACAAGATCGGCATAAAAGTTATCATTTCTTCGAAGCCACGAGGGCATGCCAAACATTGGCTCTTCCAATCCTTCCAGAATACAGCACTTATCTTTGTTTTCATCCAGTCTTTCGCTTAAGCCATCCAGCATATACGGCGTCGGTTCCGGCAGTACATAATCATCCAGATCATCTATTTCTTCGGCATCTTCTAACGGATGGTTAATGCGGTTATAATAATAATTGTCAGGATTCATACTGTAGCCGATCCCCCACATATCTGTAAATGTACCGTCTCCGTTATCTGTCCACGGTTTTGTCTCGTTGATATAAATCGAACAGGTATCCACCCCAAAATAATCCACAATACTCTGATCCGGTACGACAATACCCTGACTTCTTGCTTTGATCATGTATCCGTGATCCTCAAGGTTTAGTTTTTGCTTCACTTCTCGTTCAATTACTTCATGCATGCAGGTATTATTAAATCCACCTATGTCCAGCGGCACCCTGTCCGCCTCCTCATGTCTTAATGCCATTATTACTCTTTCTTTTGAAGTCATCCTGGTCTCCTCTCAAAGATATACAATATTAGGCGTTTGCAAAACGCCATAAGCCTTGATTTTGCAGGCTTTTTTACTGTTTAAAATGGAATAACTCCTCACAGGTATGTTATAATTGAATTGTCGAG
Source organism: Ruminococcus gauvreauii (assembly GCF_025151995.1). NCBI lineage: Bacteria > Bacillati > Bacillota > Clostridia > Eubacteriales > Oscillospiraceae > Ruminococcus > Ruminococcus gauvreauii. Next base: position 2,239,206 of record NZ_CP102290.1, on the reverse strand, counting down.
AAACAATTAAACAAAACCCTGAAAGGAGTTATCTTATGGCTATTATACCATGTAATCAGCTTTCATTGGCAGATGTTTTTTCAGATTGTCAGGAAATTTATGAATCTGACAAGCCTGAGTTTCTGTCACTTCTTCAATCAAACATCGATCTTGATGAAATTATTCCCGATTCCTTCCGGAATCACTTCTATGCATCAACGGGTAGATCCCGTAAATACCCTTTGCATGCCTTTTTATGGGCACTTATTATTCAGCGGATTTTTTCAATTCCGACTGATTCCTTACTTCTTGTTTTTCTCAAGTATTCCAGACATCTTCGTGAGTTCTGTGGCTTTACCAAAGTTCCTGATGCATCTAAAATCACTCGTTTTAAACAAGTCTTTCTTTCGGACTTACAATTAGTTTTCAATAACCTTGTTGATGTTACCGAACCTATCTGCCAAGCAATTGATTTTGAAAAAGCCAACATGACCATTTTTGATTCTTCTGGAATCGAAGCATGGGTAACTGAAAATAATCCAAAGTTTGCTAACCGAATCATCAAACAGCTAAAAGCCTATGCAAAAGCAAATCACTTTGATTCTAACTTTGACCCTTACAAGGCTGCTTATGGATCTATGCCAGCTCATTGTGCTTCTAATGTTCAAATCAAGCAGCTTTATGTCGATGGTCATTTCTGCTACGCTTATAAGATCGGTATTGTCACAAATGGTCTGGGCATTGTCCGTCATCTTGAGTTTTACAATAAGGACTTTTTATTGGCCCATCCTGAACTTGTTCCAAACAAGAAATCTGATTCTCCTGATGAAGATAAATCCATTCATGATGCAAGGCTCCTCATTCCAATGCTGCAGGACTTCTTCAAGGCGCATCCTCTGATAAATCCAAAAACTTTTCTTGGTGATGCTGCTTTTGATTCTGTAGGATTATATAAATCGCTTCTCACCGGTGATACATTTGGCGGGGACAAACACTTTAAGGCTGCATATATTCCCTTAAATTCAAGATCTCATCTTGAAAATGTTGATTACAAAATCAATGAAGATGGCATCCCTTGCTGTCCAAAAGATGAAACACTCCCAATGAAATATGAATGTATCTCCAAACTCCGCAGCGGGGTTCCAAGATACAAGTTCGTATGTCCTAAAATGATTTGGGATTATAATCCTGAAACGCAAAAATCACATCGTAAATGTACTTGTGATAGTCCTTGCACGAATTCCAAATGCGGCCGCATGATATACATTTATCCCGAAAAAGATCTTCGTGCCTATCCTGGTACACTTCGTGGTACTGCCGAATGGGATTCAATATATAAAATCCGTACAACAGTCGAACGTTCCATAAATCACTTCAAAGACTGCTTTGGACTTGCTGGTCGTAAGACTCAAAACGAAAGGACACTTCATGCAGACCTTATTCTTTCAGGAATAACACAACTTATTTCAGTCGTGCTAGCTGACAAAATACATCAACATCAATTTATACGAAGTATCAAACCGCTCATTGCGTAGGTCTTACCAACTTAATAGTTTCATAGCTTTATTAAGTGCGCCTATTTTATGAAAACTGTAACTTTTATCTTAGAATTGCTGCAATGCAGCAATTCTACCCTGTTTGGAATCAAGATTACGAACTTGTTTCGCAATTACCTAATATACAATATAGTTTTTTATTTAACTTTCTGCTTTTTCCTCTGCTGAATGCAGTCAAATGCTACAGCGAGAAGAAGAATCAGTCCCTTGATTCCCAACTGCATGTATGTATCGATATGGAGCTGGATCATACCATTATTTAAGACACCGATAATCATTGCTCCTACAAACACCTGATACTCTTTGCCTTTACCTCCGCTCATGGACACACCTCCAAGTACGCAGGCAGTAATAACATCAAACTCAAACCCGTCACCACTGTTGGGCGATGCTGTTGCAAGTCTCCCCATCATAACGATACCGGCAAGGCATGCGAACAGGGCACTGATCATATACGTGACGACCTTTACCACATTCGTGTTGATACCGGAGAGTTTTGATGCCTCCTCATTGCTCCCGACAGCATAGAAGAATCGTCCAACGTAAACTTTTCTTGCAAAAATCCCAACTATCACAATAGAAATAAACATCATGATAATGGGAATAGGAATTCCCAGAACAGTCCCCTGGCCAATCTGCCGTACAAATGCCGGAAGATCATAAATGGCCCGGCCGGAAGTTATCAGATACGAGAAACTTTTTAAAATATTCATAAATGCCATCGTAGCAATAAAAGGAGGAACCTTTAAATATGCGATCAGTGAACCCTGGATCAAGCCAATAACCAAAGCAAAAAGCAACGCCAAAAGCAGAGATAATGCTCCATTTAATCCCAGATTTGCCATACAAAAGGCACTCAGCATGCCGACACCGGATGCAAGATACCCCACAGAAAGATCAATACCGCCGGTAATCAGTACGAACATCATACCCAGACTGCAGATACACACACTTGCAACCTGAAGGAGAATCGTTCGTATGTTAGATACCGTCAGAAAATTGCCGCCAGTGATCGAAAAAAACACCACAACAACAAGCAGCACTAAAACTATGCCAAAATCTTTAAAAGAAATCTTTTTTACCTTATTCATAACTATCCTCCATGCCCTGATATTCCGATGCACATTTTAATACAAGTTCTGCATTAAACTCATCTCTCGAAATGATACCACTCAGTCTTCCCTCGCAGAAAACTGCTATACGGTCAGACATACCTAAAAGTTCTTCCATATCAGAAGAAATCATGATAATTGATTTTCCCTGTGCCACCAAGCTGTCCATAATATCATATACTTCTTTTTTTGCGCCCACATCGATTCCTCTCGTAGGCTCATCAATAATGATAATTTCCGGTTCTGTTGCCAGCCCCTTAGACAGCACTACCTTCTGCTGGTTTCCACCGCTTAAATTCTTTACTTTCTGTTCAGGAGTGGGCGTCTTAATGCGAATTGCATCAATATATTTATCTACCATCGCGGATTGTTTTTTCCCGCTGACAAAAATGCCTGTTGAAATATGTCTGAGAACAGATAACACAATATTTTCACGTACACTCATATCCAGGATCAGCCCCTGCTGTTTTCTGTCTTCCGGCATCAGCACAATACTGTGTTTTAACGCATCCTTCGGATGTCTGAACGTTACTTCCCTTCCCCCAACCAGGATTTTTCCGGATTCTGGTCTGACCGCACCGTAGATCATCTCAGCCAGTTCCGTCCTCCCGGCTCCTACAAGGCCGCCTAAACCAAGGATTTCTCCTTTGTGCAGCCGTAAAGAGATATCTCTGTCGCCGTTACCGGTAAGATGCTGTATTTCCAGCACAACTTTTCCAGCGGTTTTGTCTTCTCTTTCTTTAAAAATTTCATCCAGTTTTCTTCCGACCATCAGTCTGACCAGTTCATCCCGGTCGGTATACCTGGTATTTAAAGTCGTGATCATCTGACCATCCCGTAAAACTGTAATCCTGTCGGACATCCGAAATACTTCATCCAGGCGGTGAGAAATAAACGCAATTGTTATCCCCTTTTTTCTTGCCTTTTCCATAAAAGCAAACAGAATATCCGCTTCTTTATTTGAAAGAGAGGCTGTGGGCTCATCCAGAATAAGAACTTTTGCATCCTGTGCAAGCGCCCTGCAGATCTCCACCATCTGCTGATAGCCAACAGTTAGATCCTTCACCTTCATCTCCGGGTCCAGCTTCAGATCCAGTTCCTCGAAAATCTGACACATTTTATCCAGAAGGCCCTTCCTATCTAAAAATATTCCTTTCCTCGGAAGTTCCCCCAGATAAACATTCTCGCCGATTGTCAGATCACCGACCAGGGTCAGTTCCTGATAGATAACGGTGATTCCCATCTCTCGCGCTTTTTTAGGTGTAATATTTTGAAGCTCTTTGCCCTCAAAAAAAATCTGGCCTTTATCAGGAATATTGATTCCCGAAAGAGTTTTAATCAAAGTGGATTTTCCTGCTCCATTTTCGCCCATGATAGCGTGGATTTCACCTTTTTTTAATTCCAGGTTAATATCATTCAACGCCAATACACCCGGAAACGCCTTTGTAACATGCTTAAACTCAATGATTGGTGTCATACTTACTCCTTCTATGCACAGCATTCATGTAAACAAGTGTATGAATACTAACATGTGTATGGGGCCTCTGATCAACTCATCTAATCATCGGCCCCATGTACATGATGTCATTCAATTGTTATTTATCCCACCCAAAATCTTTAAGAGCCTGATCAACATTTTCCTGTGTGATATACAGGAAGTCCAAATCATACTCTTTGCACGCATCACCTGCATGATACTCGTCCGAAAGGACATAGCTTGTTGCCTCAAGCCAAAATTCAACCTGGCCCTGCGGAGTACTCCATGCGCAAATACCTTTGATGCCGGTACCGTTTTTCATAAATTCAAGGGACGATGGTGTAGCATCCATAGTGAAACCTGCTACCGTTTCAAGGTCTACGTTCAGGTTCTGGCACGCCAGCATGAAACCGTACAGGAAGTCGCCATTTGTAGACATACATACATCAATATTATCCGCCTGAAGAGCACTTTCAGCCATGTTTGTCGATTCGACTGTTGTCGTTGGCGATACATTTGCAACCACATTGATGGCAGCATTACAGTGCTCCTTAAGACCATCCATAAATCCGTTGTTCCGCTCGATACAGTTATCAAGGAACTCATAATTAAGATCCATAACATTTAGCTCGGACTTATCAGCCCAATTTTCATTCAGCCACTCGGCCGCGTTTTTCCCCATAAAGTATGCTGAATCATACTCTGGAATATTGACTGATGCGGATGCGCCCTCAAATACGCCTTCGGTGGACACTACAGGAACGCCTGCCGCAACAGCCTTCTCTACTGCCGGAATAATAGCTGCAACCTCTGCTGGAGAAATGATGATCGCATCATACCCGGCCTCAACAGCACTCTCGATCTGTTCAACCTGTTTAGACGCGTTTCCATCGCAGTCCATGTTAGTTATCTCAACTCCATACTGTTCGTCAAGAGTTGTTGCCAGCTGGATACGTGTCTGCCAGCTCTCCGCTCCTGCCATTGCTGTTAACAATGCGACTTGTTTTATTTCCCCGTCTGCTTCACCTGCTTCTGCTTTTTCTTCAGTCCCTTCTGATTCAGCTGCCGACGCCGAAGAAGTTTCATCTCCTGAATTGCTGCCGCCGGCACAGGCTGTCATGCCAAGTACCATGGTCGCTGCTAAAAATAATGCAATTTTTTTCCTCATTTTTCATCCTCCTAGGTTTCCGTGAACGAGCACGGAATTGTTTATTACTTTCTTTTCCTATCACAGCCCATTCTATTAATTTAGAAACACCTCCTTTTTATTTTCGTGAACGAGCACGAAGTTATATACAAAAATCGTTTCACCGTATGTGCATATTATCCTCCACCTTTTTTGAAATGTCAATATGTTATGTGCATTTCCACTTTATTCCTAATATTTTTATACTATTTTTGGTTGTTTTGTATAGCTTGAGTTTTAACATGCCCGATGCACATTCCAACAGTCACTGTCCTAGACCTTTACAGTAAAAAAATTCCACCTGCTCCAAAAAATATTCAGAACAGGCGGACCCTTTGTATCATTAACCCTAACGCTTATATTGACCGCGCAGATGTTCCCATTCAGAGCTTTCAGAAACGAATACATCCACTGCGCTGAAATCCTCATACAAGGAGAATCCTATCTGCCCATACTCTGCCATAAGATCGTTTTCAGGGTCGATTGCCGCCACGCCATCCAAGACATACTCCCCATTTCTCAGATTGGAAATGGCAAAACTGAAGCTTGTTCCATTGAAGTTGGTAATGTCAATGGAAAAGCCGTCACCCGTGAATAATCCCCACCATTCCGGGGTTCCTGTGTCACCGGGGTCACTCCAATGCTCAGCAGTATCGCCGGGATCGCTCCCGTGGTCAGCATATTCATCCTGTCCGCCGCTGTCAAAATCCTCATAGATGAATGCCTTCCATTCACCGTAATCAACAGCCGCGCGGTACACCACCTCATAATTATCTCCCTTGAACCCATCTGCTGCTGTTCCAAAAGCAACGGAGTAAATGTAACATTCATGACCCTTTGCTGCATCGAGAAACTGCAGGTCATCAAACGAGACATAGACGCACTGCGGGGGACTGAGTGTATCAAAAAATCCCATTGGCGCCAGCAGATCCGTTACTACGATGTCAGCCCCCTCCCTGGGAGATGCACCGTCACCGGGGTCGCCCGGGAGTGGATAGAGATCATAGTAATAGATTCCCTGTCCAATTTCATCGGCACCGGCGGGGATCCCCCCGTTATCGCTGCCCTGCGGCGGGTTCGGTGTAATCTCAGGCTCCACGGTTGATTGAGCAGCAGGAGATGGAGTAACTGAGCTGTCCTTGCTGCTTTGAGTAGTTTCGGAACTGTTGCTGCCGGGACTGCTGCCGCCTCCGCCACAAGCAGAAAGAGCTAAGATTAATATAAAAGCAATCGAAAGAAAACGTTTCATAATGAATACCCCCTTGTTTTTTCCTTTTAGAATTTCATCTGCACATCGAAGCGCTTGTCTTCCTTAGCCTCAAAAAATTCACGAAGCATACAATGCATGGATTTTGCAACAATGCTGGAAGGAAATATCGTGATGGACTGATTGTACCCTGACACACTGCTGTTGTAGAGCCGCCGCGCCGCCTGCAGGTGCTCCTCAGCATCGCGTATGCCCCGTTGAAGCTCCCGAAATACGTCGCTGGAACGCAGTTCGGGGTAAGATTCCGCGACCACA